>NZ_JBEXMH010000026.1:0-112308 GCF_040610415.1 Amycolatopsis sp. NPDC004079
TGTGGCATTCGGTGCATCCCACGCACCCAATGTGGCATTCGGTGCATCTTTCCCGCCTTGACAAGCACCCGCCGCCCGTCATCACAATTGGCTTCGGGGTGCCCACCCGCACCCGCGATGCGGAACGCACCGACGCCACGAGGACAAGCCTCAAACCGTATCCAGAACCACCTCGAAAGCCACCTCAGCCGCCCCCAGCAGCTTCACATCCGCCCCCAAAGCCGAACTCACAATCCGAGTCCCCCCGACAGCCCGGGAGACCAAACTCCTCCGCCGAACGTCCTCGGCGATAGCCCGAATCACCGACTCCGGCAGCACAGTCAGCAAATCCCCCAGCACCACCAGCTCAGGCCCCAGCAGATTGACCACGTTGACCAACCCCAACGTGAGCCACTCCGCGTACTCCTCGAGCCGAGCAGCAGCCGAGTCAGCATCCAGCCCCAGCTCGCGCAGCTCAACGAGAATCGCGCCACGAGGCGTGTCCTCGGGCAACCCCAACGCCCGGCACAACGCCGCCTCGCCGATCTCGGTCTCCCAGCACCCGCGGCTCCCGCAATAGCAAGCCCGCCCGCCAGGCCGGATCGCCATGTGCCCGATCTCGCCGACGTACCCCGCGCCCCCGCGCAGCGAAGACCCCTGCGAAATCACTCCGCCGCCCACGCCGACATCCGCGGACACGTAAACCGAATCCGAAGACCCCCGGGCCGCGCCGCGCAGATGCTCGGCAACAGCACCCAGTTCGGCGTCGTTGGCCACCAGCACCGGAATCCGCAGCACCGCGGACAGCCGCTCCCCGAGCGCCACATCGGTCCACCGCAGGTTGGGCGCCTCATGCACCAGCCCGTCCGCCCGCCGGACCACCCCGGGCACCGAGACCCCGACCGCCACCGGTTCCACGCCGAGATCCCCGGCCAGCACCCGGGTCGACTCGATCACGTGCGTGATGACCTCGTCCGCGGTCCGCGTCCGGGCATGCAGATTCCAGCTGTTGCGCCCGAGAATCTGCCCGCCGAGCCCGACCAGCGCGATCGCCACGTGCTCGACCTGCAGGTCGACCGCGAGCACCACCGCGGCGTGCGGCTGCGGCAGGACCAGGAGCGAGGGGCGGCCCGCCCCTCGTCCCGGCCTCGGCACCTTCTCCTCGACCACTCCCGCCTCGGCGAGGCCGTCGACGAGGGTCTTGATGGTGCTCCGGTTGAGCCCCAGTTCGGTGGCCAGGGCAGCCCGCGTACTGGGCCCGCCGACGTGCAGCAGGCGCAACAGGGTCGTGCGGTTGTGCCGGCGCACCTCGTCCGGGCGGGCGACGGGCGGGCTGCTCACCGAGTCATCTTCCCATCAGCCCTCAGCGAGCCGATGCGTCAGCCCGCCGTCGCGAGAGCGCGTCGACGGTCGCGGCCAGCAAAAGCACCAGACCGGTGATGATGTCGACCACCGCGGCCTTCTGCTGGAGCAGGCCGAGCCCGTTGTTCACGATCGCCAGCACCGCGCCGCCGATGACCGCGTCCATGATCCGGCCCTTGCCGCCGAACAGCGACGTGCCGCCGATGACCGCGGCTCCGACGGCGAACAGCAGCGTGTTCAAGCCGCCGGACTGGCCGCTGACCGACCCGACCTTCGACGAGTACACGATCGCGCCGATCGCCGCGAACGACGAGCTGATCACGAACACGCTGGTGCGCAGCTTCGGCACGTTGATGCCGGCCCGGCGCGCGGCTTCCTTGTTGCCGCCCACCGCGTACAGGTGCCGGCCGTACTTGGTGCGGTTGAGCACGTAGGTGCCCGCCACCAGCAGGACCAGGACGATCGGCACCACGTACGGCACGCCTTCGATCACCACGAGGCTGTTCGGCGACCGGTTGATGCTGAGCAGGGCGGTCGCGACCACCGCGACCACCGCGAGCGCGCCGACCTTCGCCAGCACGATCGGCGTCGGCTGCACGACAAGCCCCCGCTTGAGCCGCGAGAAGTGCTGGCCGAGCGCGAGCGCGGCGTAACCGCCCGCCGCAACGACGCACAGCACCCAACTGCCGACCACCGAGAGATTGCCGTTGGCCACCGCGTTGAGCGTGTCGCTGGTGCCGATCGGCAGCGTGCCGCCCTCGCCGACGAACTGCAGGATCACGCCCTGCCACACGATGAACAGCGCCAGCGTGACGACGAAGGACGGCATCCCGATCTTCGACACCAGGAAACCGGTGATGCAGCCGATCGCGGTGCCGGTGCAGACCGCGATGAGCATTTCGACCCACGCGTTGACCGGCGCGCCGACCAGGATCACCACGATGCCGACCAGCGAAACCGCCGCCCCGGCCCAGATCTTCTGCAGCAGCGCGAGCACCACCGCGAGCACGAGCACCGCGATGAACGTGATGAAGACGCCGGTTCCCATGGAACCCAGCAAGTTTCCGTTGCGGACATAGTGCAGCGCCATCAGCGACGCGCAGACGCCGGAAGCGGTGCCCGCGGACAGGTCGATCTCGCCCAGCAGCAGCACGAACACGATGCCCATCGCGATGATGGTCTGGCCCGCGCCCTGCTCCAGCAGGTTGGCGATGTTCTGCAGGGTGAAGAAGTCGCCGGACAGCGCGCTGAACAGGACGGCGAGCACGATCACGCCGAGCACGGCGGGAATCGAGCCGAGCTGCCCGTCCTTCATCCGCGCGAAGTAGTCCTTGATCGCCTCGCCGGTGGACATCGAGGTGGTGTCGATGCCGAAGTCGGCGATCGCCCCGGCGGGTGCGTCCGGCGTCTGCGGCTTCTCGGAAGTTTCGGTCATGGCAGGTTCTTTCTCGCTCACAGCGCGACAGCTTCGGGACGGGCCAGGCCGAGGTCGCCCGATCGGCCCGCGGTGATGAGTTCGACGACCTGGCTGTGCGTCACGTCCTTCGTCTGGACGTCCGCGACGAGCCTGCCGAGGTAGAGCACCGCGATCCGGTCCGCGACCTCGAACACGTCGGCCATGTTGTGGCTGATCAGCACCACGCCGAGGCCCTGTTCGGCCAGCCTGCGGACCAGGTCGAGCACCTGCTTGGTCTGCGCGACGCCGAGCGCGGCGGTCGGCTCGTCGAGGATGACCACTTTGCTGTTCCACAGCACGGATTTCGCGATCGCGACCGTCTGGCGCTGGCCTCCGGACAGCGACGAAACCGAGGTGCGGACCGATTTCACCGTGCGCACGCCCAGCGACGCCAGCGTCTCGCGCGCGGCCTTCTCCATGCTGGCCTCGTCGAGCAGCCAGCTGCTGCCGCGCTCGCGGCCGAGGAACATGTTCTGCACGATGTCGAGGTTGTCGGCCAGCGCGAGGTCCTGGTACACGACCTCGATGCCGAGTCCGGCGGCGTCCTTCGGGCCGCGGATGTGCGCGTCCGCGCCGTTGAACCGCACCGATCCGGTGTCGTACGGGTGGATGCCCGCGATGCATTTGACCAAAGTGGACTTGCCGGCCCCGTTGTCGCCGACGAGCGCGGTCACTTCGCCCGCCCGCACGGCGAAGTCCACGTCGTGCAGGACGTGAACCGGGCCGAAGCTCTTGTTCAGGCCGGTGATGTCGAGAATGGGCTCGCTCATGGGATTCGCTTGTCTCTCGCGTGGATGCCGGGCCGGAACGCGTGTCGGGGGAACGCGTCCCGGCCCGGCTGCTCTTGGCGGGGAGTTACTGCGGCGTCAGGAGATGCCGTTTTCGGTGCACTTGGCGGCGAGGTCGCCGGTGCAGATGTCGGACGCCTTGACGTAGCCCTGCTGGACGACGGTCTTGATGTCCTTGATCGTGATCAGCTGCGGCTGCAGCAGCACCGACTTCAGGTCGCGGTTGTTCTTCGGGTCGTGCAGCTTGCCGGTGGCGATCGCGTCCGCCGCGGCCGTGTCGCCCTTGGCCAGCGCGGCCGCGAGCTTCGCGGTGTTCTCGGCCTCTTCCTTGATCGGCTTGAAGATCGTCAGCGTCTGGTCGCCGCGCAGGATCGCCTGCAGGCCGGCCGGGGTCGAGTCCTGGCCGGTGACCGGGACCTTCCCGTTGAGCCCGTTCTTCTTCAGCACGGTGATGATCGCGCCGGCCAGCTCGTCGTTCGCCGCGACGACGCCGTCGACCTTGCCGTTGACGCGGGTGAAGATCTGCTCGAAGGTCGTGCCGCCGACCTGGGCGTCCCAGTTGTCGATGGCCTGCTTCTGCACGAGGTTCAGCGCCTTGGAGTCGTACAGCGGCTTGAGGACCTTGTCGTGGCCGTTGCCGAACAGGGTCGCGTTGTTGTCCGTCGGCGCGCCCTCGATCTGGACGACGTTGGCTCCCGGCTTGCTCTTCAGCGCGTCGGCCAGTCCCTGCGCCTGGATCTCGCCGACCTTCTCGTTGTCGAACGAGACGTAGTAGCCGGCCGAACCGCCGAGGCTCGGGCGGTCGTAGTCGATGACCGGGATGCCCGCGTTCTTGGCCTTGGCCTCGATCGCCGCGCCGACCGAGGGGTCGGACGGGGCGATGATCAGCACCTTGACGCCCGAGCTGATGAAGCCGTCGGCGAGGGTGGAGAACTTCTGGTTGTCGCCCTGGGCGTTCTGGATGTCGGCGCTGAAGCCCTGCGCGGAGAGCGCGGCCTGCAGCATCGGCTTGTCGAAGGCTTCCCAGCGGGCCGAGGTGGCGGTCTCCGGCAGGATCACGCCGACCTTGCCGCTGGCGCCGCCGCCCGCCGGGGCGGAGGCGGAGCTCTTGCTGTCCCCCGAGTTGCCGGAGCCCGCGCTGTTCGCGCCGCACGCCGAAAGCGCCAGGCCGGCGCTCACCGTCGCGGCGATGAGGGTAAGGGTTCTGCTGCGCATCCTCGTTCCTTCTCCGATCATGCTCGCGGGGTGATCGGAGAGGGTCCCCCGGTGCACCGTCGCAGATATGTTGTGGCCGACAACATATGCCGCCGAGCGGCTCTGGGGAAGATGCCGGGATCGAGTAACCGACACCAAATGGACACAGTTCGGCAACACGGCCCTCATCTGGCGGCTCGTCTGACGGAGTGACCCCGGCCACGTACCGAGCGTAACGAGAACTTGTCCGGTGTTGTCCGGTCGAGAGGGCAGGAGTGCCCGATCGGGCGCCCGGGCCGAACCGGACACCCGGTTCTACCAGGTCAAGGAGCGTGCCCCCAGGGACGGGAACGCGCGCGGGAATCCCGCCGGACTACCAGGAGCGCAGCGTGACGATCCGCTCTTCGAGCTGCTCCACCGTCGCCATCGCGGTGGGCGGGCCGCCGCACTGGCGGCGCAGTTCGTTGTGGATCGCGCCGTGCGGCTTCTTCGTGCGGTGGTGGTAGACGCCGACGAGCGCGTTGAGTTCCTTGCGCAGCGCGCCGAGCCGTTCGCTCACCGACTGCGACCGGACCGGCGGCGCGGCCGGTTCCTCGGTCTTCGGCTTGCGCCGCTTCTCGTCGGAGACCTGCTCTTCCTGCCGCTTGCGCAGCAGCGCGCGGACCTGGTCCGGCTCCAGCAGGCCGGGAAGGCCGAGATACTCCTGCTCCTCGTCGGAGCCGGAGAAGACCGCGGTGCCGAACGAGTTGCCGTCGTAGATGACCTGGTCGAGCTCGGCCGAGGCGTGCAGCGAGGTGAACGCCTTCTCCTCCTCGCCCGGTTCGTCCTCGGTGCGGTTGGCCTGGGCGAGCAGTTCGTCGTCCCAGCCTTCCTTCTCCCGGTGCGGCTTGCCGAGCACGTGGTCGCGCTGCGCTTCCAGCTCGCTGGCCAGCTCCAGCAGCACCGGGACGCTCGGCAGGAAGATGCTCGCCGTCTCGCCCTTTTTCCGGGCCCGCACGTAACGGCCGATGGCCTGTGCGAAGAACAGCGGGGTGGACGCACTGGTCGCGTACACGCCGACGGCCAGCCGCGGGACGTCGACGCCCTCGGACACCATCCGGACCGCGACGATCCAGCGTTCCCTGGTTTCGGAGAACTCCCTGATCCGCCCGGACGCCTTCGGGTCGTCGGACAGCACCAGCGTCGGCGTCTCGCCGCAGATCCGTTCCAGGATCTTGGCGTAGGCGCGCGCGGTTTCCTGGTCGGTGGCGATCACCAGGCCGCCCGCGTCCGGGATGCCTTGGCGCACCTGGCTGAGCCGCGTGTCGGCGGCCTGCAGGACCGCCGGGATCCACTCGCCCGACGGGTCGAGCGCCGTGCGCCAGGCGCGCGCGTTCTGCTCCGCGGTGAGCGGCTCGCCCAGCCGCGCGGTGAACTCCTCGCCCGCGCTCGTGCGCCACGACGCCTCACCCGAGTAGGCGAGGAAGACGACCGGCCGGACCACGCCGTCGGCGAGCGCGTCGGAGTAGCCGTAGGAATGGTCGGCCTTGCTGCGCTGGAACCCGCCGCCGTCCGGTTCGTAGGCGACGAACGGGATCGGCGAGTCGTCGCTGCGGAACGGGGTCCCGGTGAGCGCGAGGCGGCGGACCGCGGGCGTGAACGCCTCGCTGGTCGCGTCGCCCCAGGATTTCGCGTCGCCCGCGTGGTGGATCTCGTCGAGGATCACCAGGGTCTTGCGGTTCTCGGTGCGCACCCGGTGCAGCGTGGGGTGCGCGGCGACCTGCGCGTAGGTGACCGCGACGCCGCGGTAGTCCGACGACGTGACGCCGGTGGTGTTGCGGAAGTTCGAGTCGATCGGGATGCCCGCCGCCGCGGCCGCGGACGCCCACTGGTGCTTCAGGTGCTCGGTGGGGGTGACGATCGTGACGGCCTCGACGGTGCGGTCCGAGAGCAGTTCGGCGGCGATCCGGAGGCCGAAGACGGTCTTGCCCGCGCCCGGCGTCGCGACCGCGAGGAAGTCCTTCGGCCGGCTCGACAGGTACTTCGTGAGCGCTCGGCGCTGCCAGGCGCGCAGCGGGCGCGCGGTGGAGTCCTTCTCTGCGGGCGGCGCCCCGAGGACCGGCTGGGTCGTCTCGGACAAAACTCGGTTCACCCCCTCCTCGGGCCGCTCGGCGCGGCCGTGACGTGCGAAAACCCCCACTGTGGCACCGGCTTCGCCGCCGGGCGCCGCGATGAGGGCACGTCGGCCAGCTTACCTTCCGCGCCCGCGGGCGCCGGGCACCGCCACGGGTGGTGTCCTCCGACACGCCCCCTCTCGGCGGGGGTGACGAGCCAAAACCGCGCGCATGGACCATGCTGGGACACACCATGGGCGAGGTGACACCGGACGCCGGCGAGGCAGAGCCGAAGAAGAGCGTGCCGGAGAAGACCGTGCGCAGGGGGCCGTGGCGGCTGCTCACCCGCACGCTCGCGAAAGCGTGGGAGGGCAACATCTTCTCCGAGGCCGCCGAGGCGGCCTTCTGGCAGACGCTGTCGCTCCCGCCGCTGCTGCTCGGGCTGCTCGGCAGCGTCGGGTTCATCGGCGAGTGGTTCGGCCAGAACGTGGTCACCGCGGTGCACGACCGGATCATCACCTTCAGCCACACCATCTTCAGCGCGAACGCGGTGCAGGAGATCATCGAACCGACGGTGAACAGCATCCTCACCGTCGGCAAGGGCGAGATCGTGTCCGTGGGCTTCGTCATCTCGCTGTGGGCGGGCTCGTCGGCGATGTCGTCGTTCGTGGACGCGATCACCGTCGCGCACGACCAGTACGGCGTCCGCAACGAGGTGTGGCAGCGGATTTTCGCGCTGCTGCTGTACCTGTGCGCGCTGATCGGGCTCGTGGTCGGGCTGCCGCTGCTGGCGATCGGGCCGGACCTGCTGCCGGAGTTCTTCCCGGTCGACTGGCGTCCGACGGTCTCCTCCTGGGTCGGCACGCTCTACTACCCGGTGCTGGGCGTGATGATCGCGCTCGCGCTTACGACGCTGTACAAGCTCGCGCTGCCTCGCCGGCTGCCCTGGCACCGAGGGCTGCCGGGCGCGATGCTGGCCGGCGTGGTCTTCCTGGTGTCGAGCATCGGGCTGCGGATCTACCTGAACTGGATCACCAAAACCGGCTACACCTACGGCGCGCTGGCCGCGCCGATCGCGTTCCTGCTGCTGATGTTCTTCATCGGCCTCGCCGTGGTCGGCGGCGCGTACTTCAACAGCGCGATCCAGGAGCTGTGGCCCGCGAAGGCGACCCGGCGGCAGCGGCGCAAGTGGCGGCGGCTGGAGATGGAGCGCGCGACCGAGCGGATGCGGGCCGAGGAGGGCCGCAAGCTGTGGGACCGCACGACGATGCCGTTGCGGCGGCCGAAACGGCACCCTGAAGACGAAGCAGCCGACGCCGAGTCCGAGGCGCCGAACGGCGCCGAGGTGAAGCACGCCGAATCGGAGACCGTGCAGCTCGCGAGGCCCGAGCGGGCCGACGAGCGAGCCGGTTCCGAGCCGTCTCCCGGCCCGGAACCGCGCCAGCGGCGCCCACAGCAGGGCTGATTCAGCCCTGGCGGAACCGCCACGTCTTGCTGTCGAACGCGATGCAGACGCTCGGCGACATCACGACCACGCGCAGAGTTCCGTCGCGCTCGTCGTAGTCGATGCCCTCGACCTCGAAGTTGCCGCTGCAGCCGCTTTCCAGCGGAAGCTGGCCGAGCGAGGTGACGTGCCCGGTGACGTCGGAGCCGGAGACCGAGCCGGAGAGATCGACCTGCAGCAAGGGCTTGGTAGTGCCGAAGAGGCTGCCGTCCGGGTCGTCGGAGGAGCACATCATCCGGGTCGCGGACACGAAGTCGCAGCCCTGGACGTCGCGCACCGGGTGGTCGAGCCGGACCGCCGAGGCGTACGGCAGGTTCTGGCCGGGATCGGTGGCCGCGACGCCGGGCATCGGGTAGACGAGCAGGCGGTCCATCGTGCCCCACTCGCCGGACACCAGCCAGCGCGCGTCGGGCGACACCGCGGCGAACGAATTGTTGTTGGCCTCCCACGATTCCAGCGCGTGCTGGTAATCGGCGCGGGAGCCGTCCGGGGCCTCGACGCGGAAGAGCTTCGCGCCGCGGTCATCACGCTGATAGGGCTCGACGTACCAGCCCTTCGCGGACCCCGGGTCGCCGATGTGGTTCCAGCCCTTCGCGGCCAGACCCGGGTCGACCGTGCCGATGCCGGTGTAGCGGATGCTCGTGCCCGAAGGGCGCTCGACAGTGGCGAGGCCCTGGCTTTCGTCAAGCGGACGGGCACGGTCTGAGCCGACGGTGGTCCACCCGGTCACCGCGTTCGCGGCACCCGCCGCGACGGCGCTGAAGGCGGACAGCAGGACGACGAGGGAAAGCACGATCCCGGTTGCGCGCATACGGGGACACTCCTGCGGGGAGGCGACTGGCCGGACAGCAGGTCTACCAGTTCCTCCCCGGGTGCACAGCCACCGAGTGAAGGATTTTCACCTTTGTTCCCGCGCACCGGGACGCGCGGGAAACGATCAGTCGTCGCCGCCGGGACGGAGGCCCTCGTAGATCTTCTTGCACTTGGGGCAGACCGGGGACCCCGGCTTGGGCGACTTCGTGACCGGGAAGACCTCGCCGCAGAGCGCCACGACGTGCGTGCCCATGACCGCGCTCTCGGCGATCTTGTTCTTGCGCACGTAGTGGAACATCTTCGGGGTGTCGTCGTCGGTCGACTCGGTGCTGTCGGTCTCCGGCTTGGTCAGCGTTTCGGTGCTCACCCCACCATCATGCCTCAGCGCCGCGCCCGCGGTCATGCCCGGCTAGGCTCGTCTGACCTGCCAAGGGACCCCTCAGGAGCCCGGATGCCGCACGAGCCCGCACCCCGGTGGCACAGCGCGCTCGCCCGCCTCGGCGGCGACCACCACGTCGGCCACGACGCCTGGGCCGACCTCGAAACGCGCTACACCGAGTCCCACCGCCGCTACCACGACCTCGCCCACGCCACCGCCGTCGCACACGACGCCGAGCAGCTAGCGGCCGACCTGCCCTTCCATGAACGCGCCGTCGTCGTCCTCGCCGCGTGGGCGCACGACGTGGTCTATGACGCCGTACCCAACCAAGACGAACAACGCAGCGCGGAATGGCTGCGCCACTGGCTTACTCGCGCAGGGGTTGCCGACGCGCACATCGACCAGGCCGAAGCGCTCGTACTGGCCACAGCCGCCCACGAAGCACCCGAAGGCGACTTCGCCGCAGCAGCCCTCCTCGACGCCGACCTAGCCATCCTCGGCGCACCGCCTACCGCGTACGCCGTGTACGTCGACAACGTGCGCCAGGAGTACGCGCGCTACCCCGACGACGCCTGGGCGACCGGCCGCGCCGCGGTCCTCGAAAGCCTCCTCGACCGGCCCGCGCTGTACCTCACCGAAGCCGCCCGCTCACGCTGGGAATCCGCCGCGCGGCGAAATCTGCGGGCAGAGCTGACCCGATTCCGCAGCGCACGCGGCGATCACAGATGATGTCCGGTCGTGACCACCCAGACCACTCCCCTGTTCGTCCACGAGGAAGTCGCCTCGGCGTTGCGCGACGGTCACCCCGTCGTCGCCCTTGAGAGCACGATCCTCTCGCACGGCCTCCCGTACGGACGGAACCTCGACGTCGGCCGCCGAATCGAGCAAACCGTGCGCGACGGCGGCGCCATTCCGGCCACCATCGCCGTGCTGGACGGACGGCCGGTCATCGGCCTCTCCGCCGCCGAACTGGAGCGCGTCTGCGCCCCGGACGCCGACCTGGACAAGCTGTCCCTGCGCGACCTTGGCCCAGCGGTCGGCCTGGGCCGCTCCGGCGCGACGACGGTCGCCGGCACCTCCGCCCTCGCCGCAGCAGCCGGAATCGGCGTCTTCGCGACCGGCGGCCTGGGCGGTGTGCACCTGGGCGCGGCACAGAGCTGGGACGTCTCCGCAGACCTCGGCGTCCTCGCCAAGGTGCCCACCGTGGTCGTGTGCTCCGGCGTGAAGTCAGTCCTGGACATCCCCGCCACCCTTGAGGTCCTGGAAACGAACTCGGTGCCAGTCCTCGGCTACCGCACCGACGACTTCCCCGCCTTCTACCTCCGCTCCTCCGGCCACCCCGTCGGCTGGCGCGTCGAGGACGCGGAACAAGCCGCCGCGGTAATCTCCGCCCACCGGCGCTACTCGAATTCCGGCGTACTGCTGACAAACCCGATCCCCGCGGAGTCCGAAATGGACCGTGCCCAGCACGACCGCCTCTTGCGGGAGGGTTTGGCAAAACTGGCCGACGCCGACGTGCACGGCGCAGACGTGACTCCCGTGCTGCTGGAGCACTTCCACACCGCCAGCGAAGGCGTCAGCATCGACGCGAACGAAGCGCTGGTGCTCTCCAACGCCAAACTGGCGACCGAAGTAGCGGTGGCCCTGTCGTGACCGGAATCGTAGTAGTAGGCGACGCAGGCCTGGACGTAGTAGCCCGACACGACCAGCCCCTCCCCCACGGCGGCGACGCAAGAGCGGCAATCCGCTTCACCGGCGGCGGTGCGGGAGCGAACACCGCCCTGTGGCTGCGTTCCCTGGGCGCGGAAACCACCCTGGTAGCCCGAATCGGCAACGATTCCGGCGGCCGCCTGATCAAGGCGGAGCTGGAAGCCGCCGGAGTCCGCTGCGCCTTCGCCACGGACCCCGAAGCCCCGACCTGCTGCGTAGTCGTGCTGGTAGACGGCGAAGGCCAACGCAGCATGCTCGCCGACCGAGGCGCGAACAAACGCTTCGCCCCCGAAGACGTCACGCCCGAGTCGCTGACCGGCTCCACCCACCTGCACCTGTCCGGCTACGTCCTGCTGGACCCGTCGTCCCGCCCCGCAGGCCTAGCCGCACTGGCCGCCGCGAAGGAAGCGGGCCTAACCACCTCCGTGGACCCCCAAGCAGCCGCCCACATCCACGACCCCGCAGCCTTCCTGGACGACGTACGCGGCACCGACCTCCTCATGCCGAACACCGAGGAACTAGTCGCCCTGACCGGCTCCGCAGACCCGTCCTCCGCCACCGAACTGCTAGCCGCGGTCGGCGCAGTAGTAGTCACCGCAGGCCTGGACGGCGCGAGCTGGATCGACGCAACCGGCGTCGCCTCAGTCCCCGCAGTAGAAACAACCTGCGTGGATTCGACCGGCGCGGGCGACGCCTTCGACGCAGGCGTCCTCACCACCTGGCTGGCCGGAAAGTCCACAGTGGACGTATTACGCGCAGGCACCCGACTAGGCGCACTGGCAGTAAGCCGAATCGGCCCCCAACCCTGACGCGCATTCCGTGAGGGGAACCCTCACGGACCCTGATTCCCTCAGGGTCCCCCTCACGACCCACCCCTCGCACCGCAACGCCCCAATGTGGCGTTGGGTGCATCCCGCGCACCCAATGTGGCATTCGGTGCGTCACATGCACCCAACGCCACATTGGGGCGCTAGCCCCCGCCACCACCCAAACCGCAGCCGACGCACCCAACGAGCGAGGCACCCACACCACCCCCGCACCCCGATACGAAGCCAAAAACGCGGACGGCGGGTGCTCGTCAAGGCATCTTTCCCGCCTTGACAAGCACCCGCCGTCCGTCAGCACAATCAAGCTTCGGGGTGCCCCACGCAACGATGGGCGCAATGTCGCCGCCAGGCGACGAGCTACCCGTCAATCACCCGATGCTTCCGCCCCTCGATCTGCCGAGCATCCGCCGCATACCGATTAACCTTCTCGGACTTCCGAGGCGGCCGGTCATTAGCGATCAACACGGCAATCCAAGGCAACGGAATAGAAATCACCAAAAACAGAATAGCCAGCCACCACGTGTGATAAGTCAACCCGGCCAGCACAAGGCAAGGAATACGACACACCATCATAATGACGTACTTCCGCTTCCGCGCCGCCAGCTGATCGTCCAGCGACGGCTCGGCCTCGGTGATCAGCACAGGCTCGGGGCGGGGATCCGGTCCGTGGGGTGCGTTCACAGCACCACCTCCGTGTTCCATCGTCTCACTCACCGCCCTTCCGCGACACCCGGGCGAGCGAACCGGGACAAAGCAGCGACGACCAGCGTCTCGACCCCGGTCCGCAACGTCGGATGCAGCACCGGCGCGAATTTGGACGAGTGATTCGAGGGCACGTCAGTCTCAAACCGCCCTTCCGTCATCGCGGTGATCACCTGTTGCGCGTCAAACCCGCCGACCAGCCAAAACACCGACGGCACCCCAGCCGCCCGGCCGAACTCGCTGAAGTCCTCACTGCCGGTGACCAACGGCGCGGGCATCGTCGCCTCCGCACCGAAGTGCCCGCGAAACACCTCAGTCAGCTCATCCGACGCGGCAGCGTCGTTCGCCGTGACCGGATAAGACGCAACGACCTCCACGGTCGGCGGCTGAGGCGCCCCCGCGGCCGCGGCCTCCCCGTTCACAATCCGCTCGATCGCCTTTCGCAGCCGCAGCAACACAGCGTCGTCGAAGGCGCGAGTATTGACCTCCAGCACGGCATGGTCAGCGATCACATTCGCTGCAGTCCCGACATGCATCGAGCCAACGGTCACCACCGCGGGCTCAGTCGCCGCGATCTCCCGCGACACGATCGTCTGCAGCTTCAGCACCACAGACGCCGCCAGCACCGCCGGGTCAACCGTGGTTTCCGGCCGCGACCCATGCCCGCCGCGACCGTGCAGGGTGATTCGCAGGTTCTCCGTCGCAGCCATGATCACCCCGGGACGAGTCAGCACCCACCCGGCCGGACCAGGCACGATGTGCTGCCCGAAGACCACGTCAGGACGGCCGACCCGCTCGAAAAGACCATCCTGGACCATCCCGGCCGCACCGTCCCCGACCTCCTCACCAGGCTGGAACACCGCGAGCAACGTGCCGGACCACTCGTCCCGCGAAGCCGAGAGGACATGCGCGGCGCCCGAGAGCCACGTCGCGTGCATGTCGTGCCCGCAGGCATGCATCAGCGGCACCTCGCGACCCTCGGAGTCGACGCCGCGCGCAGTGCTCGCGTACGACAGCCCCGTCTGCTCCTCGACCGGCAACGCGTCGATGTCCGCGCGAAGCAGCACAGTCGGTCCTTCGCCGTTGCGCAGGACGCCTACGACGCCGGTGCGACCGATGCCGGTGTGCACCTCGAAGCCGTCTTCAGTCAGCCGTCGGGCCAGCTCCGCCGCCGTCCGGGTTTCGGTGAACGCCAGCTCGGGATGACGGTGCAGATCGACGTACAGCGCTTCAAGCTCCGGCAGTGCCGCTTCAAGCGGAGCCAGGACACGCTCGGTGGTCTCGGTGGTCACGATGCTCATCGTGGCAGGCTTACCCACCGTGAGCACGAACACGCCTCTTCCTGACCTTTCCGACGACGTCTGCGCGCGTCTGCGCGAAGCGTTCCGACGCACCGGCTACGACGCTGACGGCGTCGTCGACGCGCTCGGCGGCGCGGCGCACACGGCGCTCGGCCGCGGCGAGCCCGAACCCGCCCGTCGCGCGAGCCTCGACGCTGGGGACCTCGGCGTCTTCATCCGGCTGTTCCTGCTCGGTCTCGCCGAGCCGGAGAAGACTGTCTCGTCGGCGTTCGCGCCGCTCAGCGCGGACGACGCGGTGGCCGCGGGCATCCTCCGGACCGTCGGGGACGAGTTCCGCGCCGCGCTCGACATCCGCCCGCACGGCGACGAGGACGGCTCGTGGTGGGTCGTCTCCGACCTCGACGCCGACATGCTCGGCCACGTCGTGCCCGAGGACCACGTGCTCGGCGTCGGGCACGCGTCGCTGAGCCTGATCCGCGCGACCAGCCGCCGCCCCGTCGGCACCCTGCTCGACCTGGGCACCGGCAACGGCGTCCAGGCGCTGCACGCGACCCGGCACGCGCAGCGGGTGACCGCGACCGACGTGTCGGCCCGCGCGCTCGCCCTCGCCGCGGGCACGTTCCGGCTGAACGAGCTGGACGTCGAACTGCTGCGCGGCGAGTGGTTCGCGCCGGTCGCGCGCCGCCGGTTCGACCAGGTGGTGTGCAATCCGCCATTCGTGGTCGGCCCGCCGCGCGTCGACTACACCTACCGCGACTCCGGTCTGGCCGGCGACGACGCGAGTGCGCTGGTCGTCCGTCAGCTGCCGAGCTTCCTCAACGACGGCGGCACCGGTCAGCTGCTCGCGTCGTGGCTGCACCGACGCGGCGAAGACTGGGGCGACCGCGTCGCGCGCTGGCTGCCGCCTGAGACCGACGCCTGGTTCGTACAGCGCGACGTCGCCGACCCAGGCCTGTACGTCGGCACCTGGCTGCGCGACGAAGGCATCGACCCGCGCTCGCCCGAAGGACGCGCGAAAGCCGCAGCGTGGCTCGACTGGTTCACCGAAAACGACGTACAGGGCATCGGTTTCGGCTTCGTGACGCTGCGGCGCGCGAACGGTCAGACGCCGACTGTTGTCTGCGAAGACCTGCGACAGGCTTACGACGACCCGCTGGGCCCCGAAGCAGCGAACTGGCTCGACCGCGTCGAGTGGCTGCGTACGCACGGCGACAATGTGTTGGACGTAGCGTTTCGGGTACCCGAAACAGTGCTGCTCGAACGCGTCGATTCACCCGGCGACGAAGGCTGGGAAACGACCGTGCGCCGGCTGCACCGCACTGACGGACCGGGTTGGCAGCACGAGGTCGACGAACTCACGACGCGGCTTCTCGCGGGTTGCCGCGGCGCGTTGCCGCTGTCGGATCTGCTGGACCTGCTGTCCGCCGCGCAGGGCCTCGATTCGGCCGAACTGACCGCCTCGGCGTTGCCGATTGTCCGCGAACTCGTGCGGCACGGGATGCTCGTGCCCGGTTCGCCGCAGTGAGGGCGGTGGCGGCGCGGGTCACCCGCGCGAGCGTGACCGTCGCGGGGGAGATCACTGGAGAGATCAAGGAACCGGGGCTGCTCGTGCTGCTGGGCGTGCACCGTGACGACGATCTCGGAAAAGCCGAAACGATGGCCCGCAAACTTCACGAACTCCGGTTGCTGCGCGACGAAGAATCCTGCGCGACGACCGGTGCGCCGCTGCTTGTGGTGTCGCAGTTCACGCTCTACGGCGACACCCGCAAGGGCCGTCGCCCGTCGTGGACCGCCGCCGCCCGGCCGGAAATCGCCGAACCCCTGGTGGACGCCGTGGTCGCGGAACTGCGCGGCCGCGGCGCGACCGTCTCGACCGGACGGTTCGGCGCGGAGATGGCGGTGGAAAGCGTGAACGACGGCCCGTTCACCGTTCTCGTTGAGGTCTAGACCACATTGGAACGGGGCGCGTAACATCGAAGGCACAGCGCGCGATTCGCACGCATTTCCCGGGGCGGTGCGGTTCTCAGCAAAACCTCAGTTTTGGTGGAGCAACCGCGAGGCGGGTACGCCCGTCCTCATTTCAGCGAGCCGGGAACGTTTCAGCTTCCCGGGGCGTTGAGACCAGTGTCCAGCCAAGCCGGCTGGGCCCGCGGACACGGGATTCCACAGGCCCCGTCCCGCAGGCGCCGGCGAGACACGTTCAGCCCGTGACCGGGGAGGCAGAATGTCAGTCCAGACTCTCGAACGCGAAGCGCGCGGGATTCGCGAGCGCCGGATTCCAGCACAGCAGACCGAGGAGCGTCCGAGCGTGGGGGCGCTCACCGACGCCGACCTCGACGCCCAGAGCCCCGCCGCCGACCTGGTGCGCGTGTACCTGAACGGCATCGGCAAGACCGCGCTGCTCACCGCGGCCGACGAGGTCGAGCTGGCGAAGCGGATCGAAGCCGGGGTCTTCGCCCAGCACATGCTCGACACCGTCGAGGACCTCACGGCCCAGCGCCGCAAGGAGCTGCGCGCGCTGATCCGCGACGGCCACACCGCGAAGAACCACCTGCTGGAGGCGAACCTCCGGCTCGTGGTGTCGCTCGCGAAGCGCTACACCGGCCGGGGCATGCCGCTGCTCGACCTGATCCAGGAGGGGAACCTGGGCCTGATCCGCGCGGTGGAGAAGTTCGACTACTCCAAGGGATTCAAGTTCTCCACGTACGCCACGTGGTGGATCCGCCAGGCCATCACCCGCGGCATGGCGGACCAGGGCCGCACGATCCGGCTGCCGGTCCACCTGGTCGAGCAGGTGAACAAGCTGGCCCGGATCCGCCGCGACCTGCACCAGCAGCTGGGCCGCGACGCGACGCACGAGGAACTGAGCTCCGAATCGGGCATTCCGGTGCACAAGATCTCCGACCTGCTCGACCAGTCGCGCGACCCGGTGAGCCTCGACATGCCGGTGGGCACCGAGGAAGACGCCCCGCTGGGCGACTTCATCGAGGACTCGGAGGCGACCGACGCCGAGAGCGCCGTGATCTCCGGTCTGCTGCAGGACGACCTTCGTCGTGTCCTGGCGACGCTGGACGACCGCGAACAGCACGTCATCCGGCTGCGCTACGGCCTCGACGACGGCCAGCCGCGCACGCTCGACCAGATCGGCAAGCACTTCGGCCTGTCCCGCGAGCGCGTGCGGCAGATCGAGCGCGAGGTCATGGCGAAGCTGCGCCAGGGCGAGCGCGCCGACCGGCTGCGGGCGTACGCCAGCTGAGTTTCTTCCCTCTCCGGGGCCAGGGTTCGGGGCCCGGGTCCCGGAGAGGGCGGAGAAGCCGACCGGCGAGCTGATTCGGGCTGCCGCGGCGGGCTGACCGGGCGTGGGGTCCGGTGAGCGCGGTTCGCGGCAAGCACGCGGGCAGGCAGGCCGGGGTTTCCGCTGGGGACCGGGTGGGGCCTGGTCGGGCGGGGCGGAATCCTCTGGCCAGATCCATCTTTTCGGTGGGCAGCGGTGATGCCGCTGGCAGCGATGTCAGTGGGCAGCGGGTGGAGCCGCTGGTTGCGATCTCGGCAGGCAGCGGGCAGTGCTGCCAGTAGCGACCTCAGTCGGCAGCGAATGGTGCCGCTAGCCGCCATCCCGGCGGACAGCAGGTGGTGCCCGCAGTTGCGATTTCGGCGAGCAGCGGACGGCGCCGCCGGTAGCGATCTCAGTCAGCAGCCGACGGTGCCGCCGGTTGCAGAGAACCCTCGGTTCGATCCCCGGACCGGGGGTTTTGTCATGCCCAGGCCCGGATTTCGCCCGTCTCGGCCGTCTCGGCATCCGCTTCATTAGCCGTCTCGGCGATCGCCGAGCATTTGCCGACAAATCGCCTCACCAACACCACCAGCCACATAAGCCACTTGAGCCCCACCAGCCCCTTTAGCCCCACTAACGCGCACCGTCCTCCTTCCGTCCCCCGATTTCTCCCGTTGATCCCGTTTCCGCTGATACCCACCGCAATCCCGTCACCACTCTGTGCACCCGATGGTGGAATTCGCGTCTCGTTCGCGTTTGGCGGTTCCGGGCGCTGGGTAGCAAGCGTTCGCGACCCCCGCTGTGCGGCGTCCGGTCAACGCGCCGGCGGGGGTCCCGTTAGTCACGCGGGGCGGGTGTGTGCGCATCCGGTCCGCTTTCCCCGGGAGGTCGGGTCCGTCGGGGTGGGCCCGGCCTCCCGACCATGCCTGCCCGAAACCCGCGGGGAGCGCCGCTGGCGTGCGCTATCCCACAGCGTCCCCGCGCCCGTGCGACCGGGCGGAACCCGCTGAGTACCGTGAGCCAATCCCGATCAGGGCAAAGGAGCCTCGCTGTGCCGCCCACCACGTTCCAGCACACCGAAGTCCTGCCGCTCGGCAAGGACACCACCACCGAATACCGGCTGGTCACCGCCGACGGCGTCGAGACCGTCGAAGCCGCCGGGCGGAAGTTTCTGAAGGTCGATCCGGAAGCGCTGACGACGCTCGCGCGCACGGCGATCACCGACATCCAGCACCTGTTGCGTACGTCACACCTGCAGCAGCTGCGCGCGATCGTCGACGACCCCGAAGCCAGCGGCAACGACCGGTTCGTCGCGATGGACCTGCTCCGCAACGCGGCCATTTCGGCAGGCGGCGTGCTGCCGATGTGCCAGGACACCGGCACCGCGATCGTCATCGGCAAGCGCACCGAGGGCGTGCTGTCCGGCGGCGGCGACGAGCGCGCGCTCTCGCAGGGCATTTTCGACGCCTACCAGCAGCTCAACCTGCGGTACTCGCAGATGGCCCCGATCAACTTCTGGGAAGAGCGCAACACCGGCACGAACCTGCCCGCGCAGGTCGAGCTCTACCACAAGGACAGCGACGCGACGGACCCGTCGTACGAGTTCCTGTTCATGGCCAAGGGCGGCGGCAGCGCCAACAAAACCTTCCTGTACCAGGAAACCAAGGCGGTCCTGAACCCGAAGCGCCTTGCCCGGTTCCTGGACGAGAAGCTGCGCAGCCTGGGCACCGCCGCGTGTCCGCCGTACCACCTGGCGATCGTCGTCGGCGGCATGTCGGCCGAGTTCAACCTCAAGGTCGCGAAGCTCGCCTCCGCGCGCTACCTGGACAACCTGCCCGCCGAGGGTTCCGAATTGGGCCACGCGTTCCGCGACCGCGACCTCGAGCAGCAGGTGCTGGAGATGACGCGTCAGTTCGGCATCGGCGCCCAGTTCGGCGGCAAGTACTTCTGCCACGACGTCCGGGTGATCCGCCTGCCCCGCCACGGCGCGAGCTGCCCGGTCGGCGTCGCGGTGTCCTGCTCGGCCGACCGCCAGGCGAAGGCGAAGATCACCGAAGAGGGCGTGTTCATCGAACAACTCGAACGCGACCCGGCCCGCTTCCTCCCGGACGTCACCGAGGACGACCTGTCCGACGAGGTCGTGTCGGTCGATCTGAACCAGCCGATGGACCAGATCCGCGCGCAGCTGGCGCAACTGCCGGTGAAGACGCGCCTGTCGCTGACCGGCCCGCTGGTCGTGGCGCGCGACATCGCGCACGCCAAGATCGCCGAGCGCCTGGACGCCGGCGAGGAGATGCCGCAGTACCTCCGCGACCACCCGGTCTACTACGCAGGCCCGGCGAAGACCCCCGACGGCTACGCGTCCGGCTCGTTCGGCCCGACGACCGCCGGCCGGATGGACTCGTACGTCGCCCAGTTCCAGGCCGCGGGCGGCTCGCTGGTGATGCTGGCGAAGGGCAACCGCTCGAAGCAGGTCACCGCCGCGTGCAAGGAACACGGCGGCTTCTACCTTGGCTCGATCGGCGGCCCGGCCGCACGGCTGGCGAAGGACTGCATCAAGAAGGTCGACGTCCTCGAGTACGCCGAACTCGGAATGGAAGCAGTCTGGAAAATCGAGGTCGAAGAGTTCCCCGCGTTCATCGTCATCGACGACAAGGGCAACGACTTCTTCTCCGAAACCAGCGAACCAGTACTGCAAATCAGCTTCCGCTGATCTCAAGGCACGCCGGGGTCACCCGGGAAACATCCCGCCCAACCGGGCGAGAGTCTTCTCGATGGCCTCGGCGTTGCGCTTGGGAAACCCCAGCAACCGAATCGCGAGCGGCGACCGGGCAGTAGACCAGTCGAAGGTCTCGGTGACCTCGGTGCGCCCGTCCCCCGTCGGCTCGAGCAGCCAGCGCCACCGATGCCCGGAGAAGTGCCGCCAGGCAATCAGCCGATTCTCCTCGAACTCGACCACGGTGTTCTGAATCCGGTACGGCGCCCCCATCCGCATCTCCATGCCGAACTCGGCCCCCAACGACAACCGATCCGGCGCCGCCCCACGACTGGCGCGCACCGTGCCGGACCCGTCGATGAGCGGATGCTGAGCCGGATCAGCAAGCAACGCGAAAATCCGTTCCGGCGCGGCAGCGACCACCGCACTGCGCGAAACCTGGCGAGTTCCCATAGCCGCAAAGCCTAGAGCCGCACGCACGGCGGGGCCATCGACGCACCCCCGAACAGCCCAACGCGTCCACTGTGGACTGCCAGAAAAGTACGTGAGGGGAACCCTGAGGGACTCAGAGTCCCTCAGGGTTCCCCTCACGGACCACCCACCGCCGCAACGCACCCAACGCCACATTCGGTGCGTCACATGCACCCAACGCCACATTGGGGCGCAAGCCCCGCCCCACCGCGAACCGCAGCCGATGCACCCAATCAAGGCACCCACACCCCCCGCACCCCGATACGAAGCCAAAAACACGGCGCGGAGGTGCTTGTCAAGGCATCTTTCCCGCCTTGACAAGCACCCCCAGACCGTCAGCACAATCAACCTTCGGGGTGCCCCACGCAACCACCACCGATGTCGCCGCCAGGCGACGAGCAACTCACCCCACAGTGGTCAACGGCGGCAACCCCACCTTCAACGCCAAAGAATCCAACTGCCTCCGCACCGCCCCAGACAACGGCACCCCCAACGCCCGGCACTGCTCCAAATACTGAGCCTCCCGCCACCCGGGATACCGAACCGGAGTCCCGCCCTCCCACCCGAGCATGCTCCCGAACACCGCACTGGCCGCCCGATAAAACCCATCAGCACTGCGCAACGTCGTAGGCGCGATCGCGAGCACCAGCAACCCGGTGTCATGCTCGTGATCAGCAACCCCGGACAACACCCCGGCCAGCACATCGACCATCAACGCAAACCCGGCAAACTGCGGATTACGAGCAGTATCAGCAAGGTCGACGTCGAAAACGAACTCCGGATAAGCCCCAGCGGGAGCAGCCATCCCCAACGGATGAACCGGCTGATCGGCATACCCCCCAGCAGCCATGACAATCCCGATCATCCCGTGCGGCAACGCCCGCGCGGCATGATGCCCAACCCGCCCAAACGGCCCGACCCCACGCAACGACAGCAACCCGACCCCGAACCGCCCAGCCCGCTGCACGGCCCGATCCATCGCGTCACCAACCGCCCACAGCCCGGACGCGCGCCGGTAGTCGACAAGCGCCGCGGCCCCGCGATCCGCGATCAGCAACGGCTGTGCACCAGGACTGACGAATCCGCTTTCGATCGCGGGCAGATGCACCCGGGTCAACTCCCCGACGCCAGTCTCCGGCGCGCCAGTGAGATCGCCGTGGCACAACGCCTCCGCCGCCGGACGCGCGCGTTCCTCGGGAAAGCCTTGTGCCATCAGGACAACGGAAACGAGCGTGACCAGTTCGTCGGCGGGGACGCGCTGCCAGGCCTGCTCGGGAATCGGGGTGTCGGCGGGAACTTCCGGGACGGGGCGGCTGAGCCGGGGGGCACGCGGTCTGAGGGGCACTTCATCAAGGTTGCCGGGCGATCTCGGACCCCGTCAACGAGGTTGGCCCTAGAGTGTGATGCGGTGAGCCGCAGAGACGTACCCTGAGGCACATGTGCCGAAACATCACGACGCTCCGCGGCCTGCAGCCCGCCGCCACCACGGACGAGATCGAAGCCGCGGCACGCCAGTACGTGCGCAAAGTGACCGGGGTGCAGTCCCTTTCGGACGCGACGCGCGAACCGTTCGAAGCGGCGGTCGCCGAAATCACCGAAATCACCGCGCGGCTGCTGGAAGAACTCCCGCAACGCCGCCAGCCGCCGGCGACCGTGCCGCCGCTGCGCCGCCCGGAGGTCCAGGCGAGGATCGCCCTGCGCGAGGCCAAGAAAGCCTGACGCCGCAATCACTCCACGGCTTGCCCAGGGAACTTCGGCTTGATCTCCCGGTTGAGGTAGCGCCCCGGGCTGTCGGCGGCCATCAGCGCGCGATGCACCCGCGCGGGCACGAGATGGTAGCGGTAGACGCCGCCGTTGCGGAACCCGATTTCCAGCACCGACTTCGCGGCGTCGTAGCCGACGTCGCGAATGACGGAGGACTCCACGGGAACCCGGCGCACAGCACGGCCAGGGTACCCGCGCGACCGCCGGATACCGGTAGCCGAATCACGACGGAACCGACACCGCGGATCAGGCCCGGCTCGCTGACCTTCGGCAGACCCGCCCCACCAAAGAAAACAGCCCCGGTCTCCTGCACGAACGCGGAACCCGGGGCCAGACACTCGAGGCGTCAAGCGGAAGCGGAGGGATTTGAACCCCCGGTAGGTTTCCCTACGGACGCTTTCAAGGCGTCTGCATTCGGCCGCTCTGCCACGCTTCCTTCTAGGTCAGGGTATCGCGCCGTCCTTCGACGTCGTCCAGGTGTTCGAGGACCCGGGTGAACGCCATGCCCACCGCGGTCTGCTCGGCGGGCGTCAGCAGGTCGATCAGGTGCTCGCGGGCGCCGCGCACGTGCGTCGGCGCGGCTTCGTTCAGTACGCGCTGGCCGACGTCGGTCAGTTCGGTCAGCACGCCTCGTTTGTCTTCCGGGTCCGGGCGGCGCGCGACCAGCCCGGCCACCTCCAGTTTGCCGATCTGGTGCGACAGCCTGCTCTTCGTCGAGCCCAGCTGCGCGGCCAGCTCCGTCATCCGCGTGCACCGGTCCGGAGCCAGGTTGAGGCAGACCAGGACCTCGTAGTCGGCCAGCGAGATGCCGTGGCTTTCGGTCAGTTCGCGGTGCAGCCGCTGGCGCAGCCGCAGCGACGCGACGATGTAGGCCCGCCAGGCGTGCTGTTCGGCCGGGTCGAGCCAGCGCACGTCCTGGTCATCGCTCATGTCCGGAAGCGTAGAAGGCCGGTTTTGCCCCCGCCGTTTCGGCCCGGCGTGAAATTTCCGGGCGAACTTCCCCCAATGGAGGGTTACGAAAAGGTTGAGACTCGGCGCGAAGAAGCGCATCCTCGGGGGCAGCGGAGGGACGACGAGGATCCGCGGAGCGCGCCGAAGGGCACGCCGGGCCCCGTTTCCCACCGGGAAAGGCCAGGTGGTGGCATGGCAGGTAGTTCCCGCGGTTGACCGCCCGCTGTGACCCCGCGATCGGCACGGCCCCGTTCCGGTTCGGTCGCGATTGCGAACAGCACGAGCACCCCGTGCGCTCCGGCATCGGCCACGCGCACCCGGCGTCGGTATGCCGCTGCTTCACTTCGCGGCCTCGGCACCGCGAAGGCAGCGCCGGACGCCTGCCCGCCGGTGGCCAACCGCTGTCAACGAAACCTCGGTAGTACCTGGGTGCGGCCCCCAGCGCAGGGGCCGCACCCAGCCTCGTTCCCGGCTTTGCGGCTACCCTTTCCGCGTGCGATTCGACGACAACGCGGATCTGGACTCCTCCGAGATCCAGGACATGCGCGGCAGCGGCGGAGGCGGCGGTGGCGGCATCGGCGGCCGGGTGGCCATCGGCGGCGGCGGGCTCGGCATCGTCGGCCTGGTCATCTACTTCCTGTTCTCCCAGTTCGGCGGCGGTCCCAGCACCGGCACGTCGCCCGCGGTGGGCGGGGTCGGGCTCGGCGACGTCCAGTCCGGGCAGCAGCTGGACTCCGGCACGCTCGCGAAGAAGTGCAAAACCGGCGCCGACGCGAACCGGGACCACGACTGCTCGATCGTCGCGATCGTCAACTCCATCCAGGACTACTGGACGCAGGAGTTCTCCCGTTCCGGCCAGACCTACCGCAAGGCGACCACGCGCTTCTTCACCGGCGGCGTGCGCACCGGCTGCGGCGGCGCGACGTCGGACACCGGTCCGTTCTACTGCCCGGCCGACTCCTACGTGTACATCGACCTGTCGTTCTTCAACGAGCTGAAGACCCGCTTCGGCGCGCAGGGCGGGCTGTTCACCGAGGCGTACGTGCTGGCGCACGAATACGGCCACCACGTGCAGAACCTCACCGGCACGTCCAAACGCGGCACCGGCACCGGGCCGACGTCCGGCTCGGTCCGGCTGGAACTGCAGGCCGACTGCTACGCCGGCGTCTGGGCCAACCACGCCAGCACGACCCCGACCAGCTCCGGGAAACCGCTCGTCCAGGACGTCACGAAGGACGACATCTCGCGCGCGCTGGACACCGCGTCCCGGATCGGCGACGACTACATCCAGAAGAACCTCGGCAACGGCCACGTCGACAAGTCGAGCTTCTCGCACGGCACGTCGGCGCAGCGCGAGAAGTGGTTCACCACCGGCTACCAGACCGGCCAGCCCGCGCGCTGCAACACCTTCAGCACCAACGATCTCGGCTGACCCGGGATACAGTCGGGCGCATGCACGCGATCACTATCCGCGAACCCGGTGCCCCTGACGTGCTCGAATGGACCGAGGTCCCCGATCCGGAACCCGGCCCCGGAGAGGTCCTGCTGGACGTCACGGCCAGCGCGGTCAACCGAGCCGACCTGCTGCAGCGGCAAGGCAACTATCCGCCGCCGCCCGGGGCGAGCGACATCCTCGGCCTGGAATGCTCCGGCACGATCGCCGAACTCGGCGAAGGTGTCGAGGGCTGGCAGGTCGGCGATGAGGTGTGCGCGCTGCTCGCCGGCGGCGGGTACGCCGAGCGCGTCGCGGTCCCGGCCGGGCAACTGCTGCCGGTGCCCGCCGAGGTCGAGACGGTCTCCGCGGCCGGGCTGCCCGAGGTGGCCTGCACGGTGTGGGCGAACGTCGTGATGCACGCCGGTCTCGGCGAGGGCCAGGTGCTGCTGGTGCACGGCGGCGCGGGCGGCATCGGCACGCACGCGATCCAGGTGGGCAAGGCACTCGGCGCGACCGTCGCGGTCACCGCGGGTTCGCCCGAACGGCTCGAACGCTGCCGCCAGCTCGGCGCCGACCTCACGATCAACTACAAGGAACAGGATTTCGTCGAGGTGCTGCGCGCCGAGACGAAGGGCGCCGACGTCATCCTCGACAACATGGGCGCGAAGTACCTGGACCGCAACGTCGACGCGCTCGCCGCCGACGGCCGCCTGGTCGTCATCGGCATGCAGGGCGGGATCAAGGGCGAGCTGAACATCGGCAAGCTGCTCGGAAAACGCGCGAGCGTCTACGCGGCCGGGCTGCGGTCGCGTCCGCTGGACCAGAAAGCGGCGATCGTCGCGGATGTCCGGAATCGGTTGTGGCCCTTGGTGGAACAGGGTTCGGTGCAGCCGATCGTCGGCGACGTGGTGCCGATGGCCGAGGCCGCGTCCGCGCACCGGCTGCTCGAGGAAGGTGCCATCTTCGGGAAGGTCCTGCTGGCCGCGAAGTCCTGAGGTGGGTCTCGTGCGCGTTTATCGCGGTTCTCACCGGGATTAACGCGCACGAGGGTCAGCGGAGTTCTTCGAGCACCCGCACCAGCTGGTTGATCTCGAACACGTTGGAGTAGTGCGCGAGCCCGATCCGCACCGCTCCGCCGACCTCGCCGACGCCCAGCGACGCGAAAACGCCGCTGGTGCCGTCGTCGGCGAAGGCGCACAGGCCTTGCGACGCCAGGTATTCGGCGACCTGGGACGATTTCGCCCCGGCCACGGCGAAGGCGAGCGCGGGGATCCGGCGCATCGCGTCGCCGATCACCATGATGTGCCGCAGCGAGCGCAGTTCCGTGGACAGCTGCGCGAGCAGGCCCGCGTGATACGACTTGGCCGAGCCGAGCGACGTCACCAGGCGTTCGCGACGGGAGCCGGTCGCGGCGTCGTCCAGGCCGGCGAGGTAGTCGATCGAGGCGATGAGACCGGCCAGCAACGGGTACGCGTGCGGGCCGAGTTCGAGCCGCGCGGGACCGGTGGCGGCCGGGTCGAGCGACACCGACGAGATGCGCTCCAGCAGCTCCGGATCGCGGAACACGAGCGCGCCGACCGCCGGTCCGCCCCACGAGGGAGCGGAGACGACCATGACGTCGGCACCGAGTTCTTGCAGGTCAAGGGGCACGAACGGGGCGGCGTAGGTCGCGTCGACCACCACGAGCGCGCCGACGCGCTTGGCGAATTCGATCACCGTCGGCACGTCCGGCCGAGTCCCGACGGACCCGGACGCCAGCGTCACCGACACCGCTTTTGTCCGCGCGGACACGAGGTTCTCGTACTGCCACGCGGGCAGTTCGCAGGTCTCGATGTCGATCTCGCTCCAGCGCACGACCGCGCCGACGCGTTTCGCGGCACGCCGCCAGGGCGCGATGTTGGCCTCTTCGTCGAGCCGGGACACGACGACCTCGTCGCCGATCGTCCAGCGTTCGGCGAGCGCGTCCACGAGCCTGCGCAGCAGTACCGGCGCGCTCGGTCCGAGCACGACGGTAGCCGGGTCCGCCCCGACCAGATCGGCCACGGCCCGGCGGGCCGCGGTGACGATGCTTTCCGCCCGCTGGGAGGCCGGAAAGGCTCCGCCCGGCCCGGACACCGGCGCCCGCATCGCCGTCGAAACGGCCGAAGCGACCTGTTCGGGCACGAGCATTCCGGCGGCGCCGTCGAAGTGAATCCAGCCGTCGCCAAGCGCGGGGAACAGCCCACGGATACGAGCGACGTCGAACGCCATGGGGACACCGTACGGACGTGCGGTTTCGCGGTTGCCGCGGGGTTGGGCAGAACTGCCCGAACGGCCGCTAGGCTCGGGTCAGGACCGCCAACAGCGACGGGGATGGAGCACATGAGCGAGCCGAACTTCGGGGGAACGGGCGCGACCGGGGACGGAACGGACGCGCCGCACGTGGTGGTCGTCGGACCGGACGGGGTCCCGGTCGGCACCGCGCAGATCGCCCCCGACGGCGAGGACAACGAGACCGTCGGGGACCTGGTCGAGGAACCGGCCAAGGTGATGCGCATCGGCACCATGATCAAACAGCTGCTGGAAGAGGTCCGCGCCGCGCCGCTGGACGACGCCAGCCGCAACCGCGTCCGCGAGATCCACCAGACGTCGGTGCGCGAACTGGAGCAGGCCCTGGCGCCCGAACTGCGCGAGGAACTGGAACGGCTCGTGCGGCCGTTCACCGAGGACGAGACCCCCTCGGACGCCGAACTGCGGATCGCGCAGGCCCAGCTGGTCGGCTGGCTGGAGGGGCTGTTCCACGGCATCCAGACGGCGCTGTTCGCGCAGCAGATGGCCGCGCGGGTGCAACTGGAGCAGATGCGGCGTGGGCTGCCTGCTGGCTCGTCCGGGTCCGTTGGGCAGCCGGGTGAGGGGCACGGGCACGGCATTACTGGGACTGGGCAGTACCTCTAGGGCGACTGCGGTCCGTCACCATCGCCTTCGCGATGGTGACGGACCGTCTCTTCTCATCAGTACTCGTCGTACCTTCGCGGGCATTCACCGAGGTCCGAGTAAAGCCCCTGGTGAGTGAAGGTGCCGGAGAGAATATCGATGAAGAAATCTTCGATGCTTCCTTCGTACGCACCCCAGTCTGGACCCGTGTTCTCCAAGAAGAAGATCTTCCCGTCGGGTTCAGCCGGGCTGACGGCATTCCAGAAGTACGCGTGCTCGTCGTCCACCGCCCACGGAATAAGACCGGGGTACTCCGGGTGGAACCGGTGTGGAAAGTAGTCCGGGAGCACCTCTCTGCCTTCGTGGAAGGACGAAATCGTAATCTCCAGCCGATCCTTGAACATCCCCAGGGACTCAGCGCTCTGGATCGGCGAGATGAAGTAGATGCACTCACCGAATTCACCGGTCGGGAACGTGGCGGCCACGGCTTTGAAGTCTTCGGGAAAGGCAAACCCCATCGCCTCCTCGGCTTCGGCCCAGGACAGTTCGCCGGCCACGCTTCCCGTCCAGTTCAGAAATTCAGCCAGCCGACCAGCAGCTTGCACGCTGACCACCCCTCCCCACTCCGCACGTCCTACGACGGAGCCACTTCTACCTCATCCCTGGTTCTCCGCGGAGAAGAACGCTCGAAGATCTCCGATCAGCAGGTCGGGTTCTTCGAGCGCCGGGAAGTGCCCGCCGCGCGGGAATTCCGTCCACCGCGCGATCCGGTCGGTGCGCTCGGCCAGGGACCGCAGCGGAAGCCCGATGTCGTCCGGGAACACCGCGACCGCGGTCGGCACGGTCGACGACGGCAGCGCCGCGCCCCACTGGACGTCCTGGTCGGCGTAGATCCGCGAGGACGACGCGGCGGTGCGGGTGAACCAGTAGATCGAGACGTTGGCGAGCAGATCGTCGCGGTCGATCAGGTCGTGGTCGGTGTTCGAAAAGGCACGGAACTTCTCGGCGATCCAGGCCAATTGCCCGGCCGGGGAGTCGGTGAGGCCGTACGCAAGCGTTTGCGGCTTGGTGGACTGGATCATCGCGTAGCCGATGCCCGTCTGCTGGAAGGCCCGCGCTTTCTCCAGCGACCGCTGCCCTTTCGCCAGCTCCGCCCCGCTGAGCCCGTCGAGGTCGGACTCGTCGCGCGCCACCGCGGACGGCAGCATCGTCACGTGCGCGCCGATGATCCGGTCGGGGAACTGGAGGCCGAGTTCGCGGGAGATCAACGCGCCCCAGTCGCCGCCGTGTGTGCCGAACCTTTCGTACCCGAGGCGGGTCATCAACTCCGCCCAAGCACGCGCCGTCCGCGCCGGTCCCCAGCCGCGGTCGGGTGTCGGCCCGGAGAAGGCGAACCCGGGTACGGACGGAACGACGACGTGAAACGCGACGGCCGGGTCGCCGCCGTACGAGCGGGGGTCGGCGAGGGGGCCGATGAGGTCGAGGAATTCGACGATCGAGCCTGGCCAGCCGTGCGTGAGAAGGAGCGGGACGGCGTCCGGTTCTGGGGATTTGAGGTGCAGGAAGTGGACGTTGGCGCCGTCGATGGTGGTGGTGAACTGGGGGAAGCCGTTGATGCGTTCTTCCTGCGCCCGCCAGTCGAACCCGAGCCGCCAGTACTCGACGAGGTCCTGGACGGCGTCGACGGGGATGCCGAGGTCCCAGGCCGGGTCGGCGAAGGGGTCGGGCCAGCGGGTGTCGGCGAGGCGACGGGCGAGGTCGTCGAGGTCGGACTGCGGGATGTGGATCCGGAACGGGGTCTCGGTCATGGGGAGAAAGCTATGGGGAATTGAGGACAGATCCGGTCCTCGGTCAGAACCCGGCCAGAACGTCCAGCACCCGGTCCACTCCCCGACCGTCCACAGCAGACCGGCCAGCCGCCGCGAGCCGTGACCGCAGCGAAGCGTCCGACAACAGCTGTCGCAGCGTCTCCGTCGCCTCCGACAGCCGCTCGCCCAAGGTATCCGCCGAACCCAAGCCGCGCGCCAGGCCTCGCTCCAGCGCCGCCTGGTACCCGGCTGCCTGGTTGTCCACCAGTCGCACCGCGGCCGTCGGCACCCCGAGGCAGCACAGCTCCAGGAACGTCACTCCAGAAGCGCTGATCGCGACATCCGTCCCGGCGAGCAGATCCAGCAACCCGGCGTGCGGCGCGGCGACCCGAATTGCCTGGCCATCCACAGTGGACGGCAAGGTCGGCGTGCCGCGGACCAAAGCGTCTGCCACGAACGGCAATCCCGTGTCGGCAAGCGCCTGGAGCAGCAGCGAAACCGTCGAAGCCCACTCGGCGCCGCCGCCCAAAACCACCGTCACCCGCAACGGCGACGAAGTGCTCCGCCGAGAACGCGCGCGCAGCACGACGTCTCGAAGCGGCGTGTACTCCACTCCCCGCAGCAGCAAGCCCGAACCGTCCTCGGGCCGTGGACCCGGCGCGAAGCCCGAATCCACCACCACATCCGCCGGGCGGCGGCCGAACACATCGTCCTCAATGGACACCAGACGAGCTCCAGCGGCGTTGACCTCGGCGCGGACGTCGCCGATCCCGTAGTGGTCCACGAGCACCGCGTCGAAGCCGGAAACCAGGTCAGCCAAGGGAGAAACCGGCAACCGCGGTACCGACAGCTCGTCGAAGCGGGCGGCCAGCCACTCCGCGTTGGCCGTGGAGCCGGCGAAGTGCACGTCCCAGCCCCGCGCGACCGCGCGCTCGGCGTAGGCGACCACCCGGGAGATGTGCCCGGCCCCGATGGTCGGCGAAGCGTCCGCCCGGAGCAGCAGCTTCACCGGCCGACCTTCTTCTGCTCGACGTGCGCGTTCAACGCCACCAGGTCCGGGCGCGACCTCAGCAGCGACACCACTGAACGCCACGAGCCCGGCGCGTCGCCCAGCTCGGCCACGAGAGCCGAGATCAGCTCCCAGTCCTCCGCCGTGTCCAAAGTGACGCGGAGGTCGTCGGCCGCCGGGCTGACCACGACACCGGTGCAGGAGTACCGGTCGGGCTGCCGGTAGATCGCCGACGTCACGTGCTCGCGGTCTGCCCCGGTCGCGGTCGCCACCTGCTCGGCCAGCACCGAGGCGCGCACCAGCTCCGCGTCGAAGCCGCGCGGCAGGGTGCGGACGAGCGTGGTCGAGACGTAGTCCAGCGACGGTTCGGCCCGCCACACCGCGACCAGCCGGCCGATCAGGGCCGGATCGAGCAGCGGGCAGTCCGCCGTGAGACGGATCACTGCGTCCGCCGGATGCTGCGTCAACGCGAGCCCGAACCGGGCCACGACGTCGTCCAGCGGCCCCCGGACGACGTGCGCGCCGCACCGCTCCGCTTCGGCGGCGACCGCGTCGTCGGACACATCGTCCGAGGTCGCGACCACTACCTGGGCAACGCCAGGAGCGGCCGTCGCGGCACGGACGACCCAGCCCAGCACACTCCGCCCGGCGAGCGGCCGCAGCACCTTCCCCGGCAGCCGGGTGGACGACGACCGGGCCTGTATCACGGCGTTGACGCCGGGGCCTGCACGCATGGGTGACATGATGGCCTGCGGCGCCCCGCGCCGATCCACGAACCCCAATCGCGGAGGTCATCGATGTCCGAGCTGGATGGCTCCAGCATCCTGCTCACCGGCGGGACCGGCTCCTTCGGCAAGGCGTTCATCGCCTATGCGCTGGCCGAGCTCAACCCCAGCCGGCTCGTGGTGCTTTCCCGCGACGAGCTGAAGCAGTACGAGGCCCGGCAACTGTTCAACGACGACCCGCGGCTGCGCTGGTTCATCGGCGACGTGCGCGACCGCCGCCGCCTCGAACGCGCCATGCACGGCGTCGACTACGTGGTGCACGCCGCGGCGCTCAAGCAGGTCGACACCGGCGAGTACAACCCGTTCGAGTTCGTCCAGACGAACGTCACGGGCTCGCAGAACGTGATCGAAGCGGCGATCGACACCGGCGTGAAGAAGGTCGTCGCGCTGTCGACCGACAAGGCGTCCAGCCCGATCAACCTCTACGGCGCGACGAAGCTGTGCGCGGACCGGATGTTCATCAGCGGCAACCACTACGCGGCCGCGCACCCGACGCGGTTCTCCGTGGTGCGCTACGGCAACGTCATGGGCTCGCGCGGCAGCGTCATCCCGTTCTTCCGCAAGCTCGCCGAGCAGGGCGAGTCGCTGCCCATCACGCACAAGGAGATGACCCGGTTCTGGATCACGCTCCCGCAGGCCGTGCAGTTCGTGGTCGACTCGTTCGACCAGATGTCCGGCGGCGAGCTGTACGTGCCGCGGATCCCGAGCATGCGGCTGGTCGACCTCGCGCAGGCGATCGCGCCGGGTTCGCCGATGCACGAGGTCGGCGTGCGGCCGGGCGAGAAGCTGCACGAGGAGATGATCGCCCCCGACGACGCGCGGCGGACTCTCCGGCTGACCGACCGCTACGTCGTGCAGCCGCACCTCGCCGGCTGGGGCTACGAATCGCCCACCGCCGGGGAGCAGGTGCCCGAAGGCTTCGCGTACCGCTCGGACACCAACGACCTCTGGCTCGAGGCCGACGAACTCCGCGAACTGGTCGAGCAATATGCCTGAGTTTCTCCCGTACGGGCGCCAGTCCGTCAGCGAAGAAGACATCGAGGCTGTCGTCTCGGTCCTGCGCGGCGACTGGCTCACGACGGGTCCCGCAGTCGCGAAGTTCGAAGCTGACCTCGCGGAACACACTGGCGGCACGCCCGCCGTGGCCGTCACGTCCGGTACCGCGGCCTTGCACGTCGCATACGCCGCAGCCGGAATCGGTGCGGGTGACGAGGTCGTGGCTTCGCCGATGACCTTCGTCGCCACCGCGGCGACTGCGGCTTTGCACGGCGCGAAAGTCGTGTTCGCGGACGTCGAGCCGGACACCGGCAACCTGTCCGTCGACGCCGCCGCGGCCGCGATCACCAGCCGCACCAAGGTGGTGGCCGCCGTCGACTACGCCGGACACCCTGCCGAACTGGACGCCCTGGCGAAGGTCGCGCACGACGCCGACGCCCTGTTGCTGGAAGACGCCGCACACTCCGTCGGCGGTTCCTGGCAGGGTCGACCGGTCGGCTCTCTTGCCGACCTGACCACGTTTTCCTTCTTCCCCACCAAAAACCTGACCACCGCTGAGGGTGGCGCGTTCGTCACCGGGTCCGAAGAGTTGCTGCAGCGCGCGCAAGCGTTCCGCAACCACGGCTTGGTCCGGGACAAATCGCGCCAGCGGTATCCCGACGAAGGCGCGTGGCACCAGGAAGTGCACGAGTTCGGCCTGAACTACCGGCTGCCGGATGTCCTGTGCGCCTTGGGAAGCAGCCAACTCACGCGGCTTGCGGAGTTCAAGCTGCGGCGCGCTGAGATCCACGCGCGGTACAACGCGGCGCTCGCGGATGTCGAGGGGGTTCTGACGCCGCCTCGCCGCGAGGGCGCGGATCCGGTGTGGCATCTGTACCCGCTGCGGGTATTGGACGGCCGTCGGCGCGCGCTGTTCGACCACTTGCGGGGGCTGGGAATCGGGGTGCAGGTGAACTACATCCCGGCTTACTGGCATCCGGTGTTCGAGGATCTCGGCTACCGGCGGGGGTTGTGCCCGAATGCTGAGGCGTATTACGAGCAGGAGCTTTCGCTGCCGTTGTTCCCGTCGCTGAGTGACGCCGATGTGGACCGGGTCATCGACGGGGTGCGCGGGTTTTTCGGCAGCTGACTACGGATCAGAAGGCCAGAGGCCGAAAAATTTGCCCTGCGGAGACAGTAAGCGCAGGTCAGCAAGGTTCACGCTAGCTCGCGATGGCCCCCGCCGCCTGACTCCGATTCGGGGTCAGTACCCGGTTTTAGGCAGGTGACGTTCAGTCCACCGCCGAAGCGGCCTAGCTCCGGTCCGGCGCGGCCGCCAGCTCAGCGTTCGAGCTTTCCGCGCGCCGACCGTCCCGAATCACCTTCGCGTGCCACAACAACACCCCCGGCAACACAGCCAGCTCCAACACCGTCGCAGCCTGGAACACCGGATGCGGCGCCCCAGCCCTCCGCGCCGACAGAAGCCGCGGCAAACCTCCCGCGGCAGCCGTCCCCAGTACAAGCCGCGTAGTCGCCGCGCGTTTCTCCGGGCGGCGGATCGACCACCACAACGCGAACCCGGCTGCCGTCCAGAACGTGTTCACGAACCGGTACTCGCTGTCCACGCTGGGCGTCGTCGCGGCACCGCCCGGAGCGCGTTCCGGGCCGCCGAGGATGCCGGTCAGCCCGGAAGCTACCGGGATCGCGCCGAGCACTCCGAGCGTGGCCAGCAACGCCTTGCGGGACTTCTCGCCTGCCATACGAACGAGCCTAGATTAAATCCCAAGTCAATGCGGTGCCCTTGACCGCGTCCACCCGGAACGTCCGCCCCAGCACGTTCACGATCTCCTCCGGAGCGAGCCCGCCAGCAGGACGGATCGAGCGAACATTCTGCGCCGTCACCGGATCCCCGGCCCGAACGTCCTCCACCACGTACAGCGAACGTCGCAGCCGCAGCCCTTCCTTCTCGCTCTCGCGCGGGCCGAGCACCGGCGAACCGAGCGCTTCCCACGCCCGGTGGGTCTCCGTCACCAACGCGGCCAATTCCGCTGGCTCCAGCGAAAACTCCGAGTCGACCCCGCCGTCGCTGCGCGCGAGCGTCACGTGCTTCTCGATCGCCACCGCGCCCAACGCGACCGCGGCGACCGGTGCGCCGAGCCCCGGCGTGTGGTCCGACAATCCGACCAGCGTCCCGGTGAGCCCAGCCAGCAACGGCAACCCGCGCAGATTGCTTTCCGTCGGCGACGCGGGGTAGCTCGCCGTGCAGCCGAGCACGATCAGCTGGTCATTGCCAGCCGAACGAGCGGTGCGCACGGCCGCGTCGATCTCCGCGACGTTCGCCATTCCGGTCGAAATCACCAGCGGTTTGCCGGTGCGCGCGCACAGTTCGATCAGCGGCAGGTCGACGATCTCCGACGAGGCGATCTTGTACGCGGGCGCGTCCAGCGATTCCAGCAGTTCCACCGCAGTCGGGTCGAACGGGCTGGAGAACACTTCCAGGCCGCGTTCGCGGGCGCGGGCGAAGATCGGCTCGTGCCATTCCCAAGGGGTGTGCGCCTTTTCGTACAGTTTGTACAGATTTTCCCCGCCCCACAGGGAATGCCCGTCGCCGATCCGGAACGCCGGGCCGTCGACGTCGACGGTGATCGTGTCCGGACGGTAGGTCTGCAGTTTCACCGCGTGCGCGCCGGAGTCGGCGATCGCGTCCACGATGGCCAGCGCGCGGTCCAGGTCGCCGTTGTGGTTGCCGGACATCTCCGCGATCACGAACGGCGGCCGCGCCGGGCCGAGCAGGTGCTTGCCGATGCGGACTTCGGACATGGGTGGCGTCCTTCCGGTGGGGGTCAGTGCAGAGTCTTGCGCAGCCGGCGGAAGCCGTCGGCAGGGGGCGCGACCTCCAGGTAACCAGCCCGCGCGAACAACGCCGCCGACGCCGCGTTCTCCTCGTGCACCGCAGCCAGCACGGCCACCGCGTCCGTCCGGCCCGCCAACGCCCGCTCCCCCGCTTCGAGCACCGGCCGCGCCAACCCGCGGCCGCGGCTTTCCGGCGCGAGCGTGATGCTTACCTCCCACTCGCGGCCGCCCTCGTCGTCGAACCGCACCGTGCCCACCGGTTTCCCGGCCTCCTCCAGCACGAGCAGGATCCGGCCGGACGCCGCGAGCACACCGCGCAACCAGCGCAGGTGGCTGTCCAGATCGATCACTCCGGTCGACCGCGACGCCTGCCGCGTCGCCGCGTCGTTGCGCCAGGCCAGCAACAGCTCAGCGTCGGCCTCGGTCGCGTCGCGGGCGATGACGGACGTCACTGCGCAGGCGTGAGTTTCGCGTCCTCGAGACGGCTCAACCGCTCCTCGTACCGGGCCATCCCGGCCAGCCGGACGCGGATCTGCGCGTGCTGCCGCTGGATCTCCTCGACCAGCGAACGCGCTTCGAGAGCCCCGGCGTCGTCCGTGCGCGGCGTCATCGCGAGCTTCTCCCGGAGCGTCTCCAGCTGCTCCTCCTGCGCGGCGACGTGCGGGATCATCCGGTCCAGCTCGCCGCGGATCCAGCGGAGGTCGCCGAGCGCGGTGTCCAGCTTCTCGTCGGTCTCGGCGAGCCGGCGGCGGTGGTCGACCGTGCAGTGCTCGAGCTCGTCGATGCGAGTCTCGAAGTCCTGGAGCACGCCGCGCGTCCGCTCATCGAGGCGGTAATCGACGATGCGGGCGATCCGGGAGCCGAACAGGTTTCTGAACATCTGGAAGGGCATGACGGGAGTTCCTTCGACGAGTGCCAGCGGGCTTCAGCGGAGCAAGGTGGTGGTGCCGGTGCGGGTCCACGACTCCAGCAGCCTGCCCTCGGCGGCGATCTGGTGCTCCGGTCCCACGATGCACGAATCCCCGGCAGCGTGCTCCCACGAGGTCTGTTCCGGGTTGTCGATGAACGAGAACCCGGTCAGCACCAGTTGCGCCTCGGGGAACGCGGTGCGGGCGATCCAGGCCGCGAGCGTACCCGTGGTCGACCAGGTGGGTTCGGTGCGCGTCGGCAGGCCGAGCGCGTCCGACAGGGGCAGCACGACGTCGCGGTTCGACACCGGGACGAACCCGAGGTCGGAGGGCCACCAGCCGGGCAGCGCCTCCGGCTCCCAGTGCAGGCGACCGGGCTCGACCAGCAGATACAGCCGGGAGCGGTAGTCGCGGAACACGTGCCGGGTGGCGCGCACGGCGCGGTTGAAGACGACCGTGTGCACCTTGCGGCCGGTGATGTCCGGTCCGTCCGGTTCGTCGGTGACGAACCCGTTGACCCGAATGACCAGGTCACAGTCGTCAACAGCCTTCGCGCGGGCCGGGTCCGGCTCCAGCGGCTGGTTGCCGACCACGGCGACCGAACGCGGGTCCGGCCGGTCCGCGTACGCCGAGAGGAGGTCGACCATGAGGCTCGCCGCACCGAGAGCAGCAGTCATAAGGGAAGAAACTACCAGGACACCAGGAGACACCCGCTCGTGTCGCCGGTATCCGCACCGGGGCCGCCGTGCGGTCGGGCCGGGGCGAGCCGAGGCCGGTGCGTCCCATCGGTACCCTCGTCCACGTGCATGCCACCAGCACGGTTCACGCAGCCGAACCCGATGTCTCGACTCCGGTTCCACCGTCGTCGGACAGCAAGACGTTCGCGCGTGCGATCGACGACATCAAGACCGGTTTCGCCGCCCGCGAGCTCTGGACCCATCTCGGCTGGCAGGACATCAAGCAGCGGTACCGGCGGTCCATCATCGGGCCGTTCTGGATCACCATCAGCCAGGGCGTCATCGCGCTCGGCCTCGGCCTGCTGTACTCGCAGCTGTTCCGCACGCCGATCGAGGTGTTCCTGCCCTACCTCTCCACCGGCTTCATCATCTGGGGCTTCATCCAGGGCTGCCTCACCGAAGGCATGGAAACGTTCATCGCGAACGAGGGGCTGATCAAACAGGTCCCCGCGCCGATCAGCGTGTACGTGCTGCGCACGATCTGGCGGCAGACGCTGCTGCTGGCGCACAACATGATCGTCTACGTCGTGCTGCTGATCATTTTCTTCTCGGCGCTCGATTCCCCGTATTCGCTCGGGTCGAAAGACGGCGTGTGCGTACCGGACAAGTTCTGTCACCCCGGCCTGAGCTGGAACATTTTCCTCGCCATTCCCGGGTTCGTGCTGCTCGCGCTCACCGCGGGCTGGGCCGCGCTGCTGCTCGGCATCATCTCGACGCGGTTCCGCGACATTCCGCAGCTGATCAACTCGCTGATCCAGCTGATGTTCTACGGCACCCCGATCGTCTGGCCGGTCGACCAGCTGCTGTCCGGCGGCGCGCGGGACGGTGCGTCGTGGGCGCTGCCGATCATCAAACTGAACCCGCTTTACCACTACATGCAGGTGGTGCGGTCGCCGCTCATCGGACAGGCGGTGAGCTGGACCAGCTGGGTCGTGGTCGGCGGGCTCACCGTGGTCGGGTGGGCGCTCGCCCTCGTCGCCATGCGCAATTACCGGTCTCGCGTCTCGTATTGGGTGTGACAGATGGTCAGCATTGACGTCCACAACGCGTACGTGGACTTCCCGATTTTCGACGCGAAGACGCGTTCGATGAAAAAGCGCGTGCTCGGCAAGGTCGGCGGCAAGATCAGCTCCGACCAGAAGGTGCCGATCATCGAGGCGCTGCACGACGTGTCGATCAGCCTCCGCGAGGGCGACCGGGTCGGTCTCGTCGGGCACAACGGCGCGGGCAAGTCCACGCTGCTGCGGCTGCTCGCCGGGATCTACGAGCCGACCCGCGGCTCGTCGCGGATCGTCGGCCGGATCGCGCCGGTGTTCGACCTCGGCATCGGCATGGACCCGGAGATCTCCGGCGTCGAGAACATCCTGATCCGCGGCCTTTTCCTCGGCATGAGCGCCAAGGAAATGGAGAAGCGGGTCGACGACATCGCGGAGTTCACCGAACTCGGCGACTACCTGCAGATGCCGCTGCGGACGTACTCCACCGGCATGCGGGTGCGGCTCGCGCTCGGCGTGGTGACCTCGATCGACCCGGAGATCCTGATCCTCGACGAGGGCATCGGCGCGGTCGACGCGGCGTTCCTCAACAAGGCCCGCGACCGGCTCAAGGACCTGGTCAAGCGCTCCGGCATCCTGGTGTTCGCGAACCACTCCGACGAGTTCCTGATGGAGCTGTGCGACACCGCGATCTGGATGGACGAGGGGCACGTCAAGAAGCAGGGTTCGCTGCGCGAGGTGCTCACCGAGTACAAGGGCCGCGACCCGTTCGAGAACATGAGCCAGGAAGGTCTCGAGCGCCTCGGCATCGAGCCCGCGACCACCACGAACGGCGGGGAATGATGACCGGCGAGACGCGAGAGCTGCCCGAGGGCGCCGTCGTCGGCGTGGTGGTCACGCGACACCGGCGCGAGCTGCTCGCGGACTCGCTGAAAATCATCGCCGCCCAGACCCGGCCGGTCGACCACCTCGTGGTGGTGGACAACGGACCGGACAAGTCCGCGCGGGACGTGGTCGAGGCCTACCCGCTGCCGTACACGTACCTGCCGTCGCACCGGAACCTCGGCGGCGCGGGCGGTTTCGCGCTCGGCATGCTGCACGCCCTGTCGCTCGGCGCGGACTGGGTGTGGCTCGCCGACGACGACGGCCGCCCCGCGGACGAGCACGTGCTCGAGATCCTGCTCGAGGAAGCCGAAAAGCGCGGTCTCGCCGAGATCTCCCCGGTGGTCGCCAACATCGACGCCCCGGCGAAGCTGGCGTTCCCGCTGCGCCGCGGCCTCACCTGGAAGCGCTCGTCGGCCGAACTGGGCACGGACTTCCTGCCCGGCATCGCGTCTTTGATGAACGGCGCACTGTTCCGTTCGTCCACTTTGGACGTCACCGGCGTGCCCGACCTGCGCCTGTTCTTCCGCGGCGACGAGGTCGAACTGCACCGCCGCCTCGTCCGGTCCGGCCTGCCGTTCGGCACGTCGCTGCGCACGACCTACCTGCACCCCGACGGCTCGGACGAGTTCAAGCCGATGCTGGGCGGGAAATTCCACGCGCAGGACCCGGAGAACGAGGTCAAGCGGTATTACACGTACCGCAACCGCGGGTATTTGCTGTCGCAGCCGGGAATGCGGAAGATCGGGGCGCTGGAGGTTTTGCGCTTCGGCCTGTATTTCGTGGGCGTGAAGCGGGACCCGAAGGCCTTCCTGCAGTGGCTGAAGCTGGTCCGGCAGGGGCGGGCGGAGAAGTTTTACCGGTACTGAGGCCCCGGCGGCCTTGCGCGGTTGCTGTCCAATTGACAGAACCTGGACAGTAACCGCGCGTCATTGTCTGTCATCGCACCCCGGAATACGTTCCCCTGGTGACCGACACGAATGAACCTCCTATCCGAATCTTTCTCAGCTACGCGCAGGCGGATGACGTCGTGCTCGATTTCATCGAGCCGTTTACGCAGTCGCTGAAACACATGGCGTTTACCGACCAGGGACGAACGCTCGAGATATTCGTTGACCGGGAAACGATCGGCTGGGGCGAGGACTGGCGCGAAGGAATCCGGCAAGGGATCGAAAGCGCAGCGATCTTCATGCCTATCGTGACTCGGCAATACTTCGAGCGCCCTTGGTGCCGAGACGAGCTGCTGGCGTTCTACAGCGCGGCGGACCGGCTTCGCGCCACCGGACTCGTGCTTCCGGTCGTCCTGCTGGGCCATTCGTACATTTCTACCGAGAGCACTGACATCGCGTCCAGGATTATCGCGGAACGGCAGTACAAAGATCTCAAAGAGACGTGGACCGAAGGTCCTCAGTCCGCGATCTGGCGCCGAACGATGGTCAGCCTCGCCGCGCAACTGGTCGAAGCCGTCACAAGCGCCGAGCAGGCGCTTTCAACCGCCCCCGCCGGCTCGCCGGCTCCCGGCGAGCGTACCGGCGACGACGCGCCAGGAGTCGCGGAAGTCAGCGAGGCTCTTGAACTTTTCCAGCAAGAACTCGACCAGGCCATGCCGGACATGAAGGACACCATCGAACGGTTCTCGGCCATCTTGTCCAGCTCCACCCAACCGGTCACAGAAGCGTCGCCTCCGGAGGCTCGGCGGCTGCTCCTGGAAATAGCCGCCGAACTGCAGCCGCTCGGCATCGACTTCCAGAACCGGGCACGAAAGTTCGAGACGACGGTCCTCGAAACCGATCAGGTCATGCGGTCTTACGTTACGTATCTCAAAGAGAACGATATGCAGGAACAGCTCGAAAAAGAACGTCAGGCGATCGGGCCGGTGGAGGAAGTCACCGCACCGCTAGCCGACGCCGAAACAATCTTGAGCACGTTTCTGCTTCAAATGAAGCCGTTGGAAGCCATGAGCGCACCGCTGCGCAACTCGATCCGAGGGTTCCGGGACGGTACCAAAGCAGTGAGCAGCGCACTCCGGATGATGCGGGGCTGGGGCACCATCGTGGACTGACCCAGCCAGTCCGTTGTGGACAGTGCGCTAACCCCACCGTCCACAACGGACATTCAAGCTACTCCCCGATAACCGGCGGCGCGGAGCGATGCCCGCTGCCGAACACCTCGTCGTCGTCCTCGATCTCCATCACGAACGCGGGCTGGTTGAGGCTGTCGTCGTACGGGCGGGCTCCGAAGCCCATGCCCGGGCGGGCCGGGGCGCCGCCCATGCCGCCGGCCGCGACATCGGCCGCTCCTGGTTCCATCGCGCCGTCGCCGGGGCCGAATGAGCCGCCGCCTCGGCCGACCTTGCTCTGGTGTTCCTCGTCGGCGCCGAAACCTCCGCCGCCACCGCCCATCATGCCGCCCATGGGCATCGCGCCCATGCCCATTCCGGCCGCTCCGGCGTTGCCGCCGCCCGGGGCCGACTGCGCGGCGGGCGGGGCGTAGCCGGCCGCGGTGGTCGCGCTGTCCGGCATCGCCTGGTGCACCGCGCCGGTGAACTGGCTCGGGCCGCTGACGGTCGGGGCGCTCGCGTGCCCAGCCACGGCACCGCCGCCGCCAGCCGCGGCACCTGCCGAGGCCGAGCCAGCATCAGCCGCAGCAGGAGCAGGGCTGGCCGGAGCAGCGGGAGCGGGAGCAGAAGCCGCGTCGTGGTGCTCCGGACCAGTCGGCATAGCCACCGCGGCACCGCCGCCAGAAGCGACGCCGAACTTCGGCGGGTGCGCGAAAGCCGGCTGCTTCGACCCTGTCTCGTGCAGCGAAGCGTCGTACTTCGACATCGTTTCCGCTGCCTGTTCGTGCGCGGAACGGCTGTCCTGCTGCTTCTTCAGCGTCGCGTCGATCTCATTGCTCATTTCGAGCGGACTCGCGTGCGACCATTTGTCGAATTCCTCGGACCAGTCGAACGGGACCGCGTCCGGCATCGAGTGCTTCGCCGCCTGCGCGGCGGACGCCTGCTCTTCGACGATCCGCGCGGCCAGTTTCGCATTCTGGCCATTCGCCTCGGCCCATTCGGCGAGGCTCACGAAATACGCCTGCGCACCGGCCGCGGCCTCGCCGCTCCAGGCGTGCGCGGCCTTCTTCACGGCCTCGCCCAGCTGCGTCGTGAAGTCCTCGAACGCTTTCTGCACCTCGGTGTACGCGTGCGACACCGACGAAACCTGCTCCACGTCGAGATTCGTCTCGACGTACGACTTCAGCTGCTGGTGCGGGTGCCCGAGGTAGTCGGCGTCCGACGGCGCGAGCCCCGGCTGCGGCGTGCTCATTCGGTGCTGCCCTTCACGGTGCGGTGGGAGTCGATGGCCTGGCTCTCGTTCTCGGTGTAGACCCCGCCGGCCCGCGCGAGGGCCTCGTCGGCCTCCTTCAGGATCCGGCCGAACTGGTCCAGCACGTCGAGGGCCGCCCCGGGCGCGTCGGAGCCGCTCTTGCGGTCGTGCTCGGCCACGGTGTGCCCGTACGGGTGGCTGCCGAGCTTCGGCGCGGTCGTCAGCGCCTGGGTCTGCGGCTTGAGCCGTTCGAGGCGCGTGACCATGTCGGTGAGCGCTTTGCGCAGGTCACCGAGTGCGTCGCCGTCGATGCTGAACCCGCCGGCTTTCGCGGTCCCGGCCAGCTTGTGCGTTTCGGCCGCGGCTTCGGCGATGCCCTTGGCGTTCAGCCCGCCTGCCGCCAGCGGATCAGTGCTCATGCGCCGGAGTTTACCGACGCGAGCCGCTCCGGTCAGGCGTTTGCCGAATAGCCTTCAAGCTGGGTGAACAGTTGTTGGGCCAGACGGGCATTGTCTGCCGGCGCGTAGGTGAGCCAGCGGTTGCCGTCGCTGGAATCGCGCGTGCTGAGCAGGTAGCGGCCGAGTTCGGTGTCGAACCACGCGAGCGACGGCAGCGCCCGCTCGTGGCCGTTGCCGTCGCTCACGTACGGCGTGAACTGGCCGACCGCCAGCCGCGGCTTCTCGAAGATCCGCTGGACGGCCCTGAGCTGCGGATTGTGCGTGCGCGGGCCGCTGACCCCGGCGAACGGGTCGTACGCGTCGCCCCGCACCGGCTGCTTCGCCGGCCGCGCGACGGTCACCGACTGCCCCGCCGCGGCGGGCGTGAGCGGCAGCAGGTCGACGATCGCCGGGACGATGCCGGTCGGGCGGACCTCCTCGAAGGCGAACATCCCGTCCCGCTGGCAGACGAGCACCGCGAACTGGCCGTTGGACGCGACCCGCGCAAACAGCTGCTCGTCGCCGATCTTGGCCGCCGCGGACACCGCGAGGCCGGGCCGGGCGAACGTGGCGAGCGCGATCTGGACGTCGTCGTCGACGGTCCCGCGCCGCAGCAGGCCGCGGCTGTCGAGGTCGCGGAAGACGGCGTCGCGCACTGCGGCGCGTTCCTCGCCGGTGATGCCGATGTGCGGCACCACGAACGGCGCCGGCGCGCGGCCGAGGCCGAGTTCCGCCAGCAGGAGATCCACCGCTGCCGGTGACAGCGTCAACGTGTACGGCACGACCCACCCCTAAATCCGGTCTCTCCCCGGCGAAACCGTAGTCCACTCCGCACCGTCGCGGCCATCGGCGCCAAGAGCGCGTCATCCGGAGCGCGGTGTTCGGATTCCGTTCAGGAAGTAAGCGGTGCGACGGTCGTAGGAGTCACGCGGAGGTCGTTCGCCGTGTTTGAGGGCGAGGGCGGTCTCGACGACGAAGGCGTGGAGGTCACCCGCCGTGAACTCCGGCCGCACCGCACCGGCGGCCCGCGCCGCCGCGACGAGTTCTTCGTTGGCCTCGCTCCCGACCCGGCAGATCTCCATGAGCTGCGGCGAGTTCGGATAGGTCTGCAGCAGGACGTCGTTGACGGAGGGCTGGCGATACTGGAGATCGCGCAGCGAGGTGACGTAGCAGTCGACCCGCTCGCCGATGTCGTCGGCGGTCCGCATGCGGTCGATGACCGCGAACAGCTCCGTCGCGACGACCTCTTCGATGACCGCCTCGATGAGTCCGATCCGGCCGCCGAACCGGTTGAAGATCGTGGCTTTGCTGACCCCAGCCGCCTTGGCGACCTCCTCCAGCGGGACCGTCAGGCCCCGTCCCTGGAAGGCGCCGATCGCAGCGGTTCGGATCTGCTCGGAATTGCGCTTGGCGTCGGCGCGCAGCCGGGATTCCGCAGGCACCGCGTTCCTCGTCTCTCAGCGTAAGTTGACTAGCCCGGTCAGCTTACCTAAAGTCGACGACGGAAGAAGTTGACCCACGTGGTCAACTTATGCTCCCGAGGAAGAGACCAGGAAAAATGATCGTTGTCACCGGTGCTACCGGCGGGCTGGGCAGTGCCACCGTCAAGCACCTCCTCAAGCGCGTACCGGCCGACCAGATCGGCGTCAGCGTCCGCGATCCGGCCAAGGCGCGGCACTTCGCCGACCGCGGCGTCCGCGTGCGGCAGGGCTCCTACGAGGATCCGGGCGACTCTTTCGCCGATGCCGGGCAGGTTCTGCTGATCTCCGGCAACGACCCCGCCGCCGACCTGGTCAGCCTGCACCGACGCGCCATCGACGCGGCCGTCGCGGCCGGTGCCCGGCGGATTCTCTACACGAGCCAGCACGGTGCCGCCCCCGGCAACCCGTATGGGCCGTCGGACCTCCACCTCGCCACCGAGGCGACCCTCGGCGACTCCGGAATTGCCTGGACCGCACTGCGCAACGGTGCTTACGGCCCGCTCGACCAGGTGCTCGGCCCGTGGCAGCGGACCGGCGAGATCGCTCAGCCGGCAGACGGCCCCGTCCCGTACACCGACCGTGCGGACATCGCCGAGGCGACCGCGGCCCTCCTCGCCGGTGACCGCTCCGTCGACGGCCCCGTCACCCTGGCCGCTCCGACCGCCGTCACTTTCGACGATTTCGCCAAAATCGCTTCCGGCCTCACCGGTCGCACTATCAATCGCGTCGTCCTGGCCGACGAACAATGGGTTGCCGAACAGATCGCGAACGGTGTCCCGGAGCAGGCGGCCCGGTTCATGCTCACCTGGTACCAGGCCACTCGGGCCGACTATTTCGCCGAATCAGGCCCGCTTCTGGGCGAGCTTCTCGGGCGCGAGCCCCGCACTGTCGCGGACCGCCTCGCCGAAACCGGCTAGCGCGCTTCCGCTGTGAGCGGATCCGCTGTCGGCGAACCGCTCTTGCCGCCGATGATCACCCACTGCTGCCATGGGCTCATGGCAGATCCCAAACCAGCACTGGTCCTGCACCTCTCGGCAGGCGGAGAGCCGCTGATCTTCCCGCTCACCGCCGACAGTTCCGAGACAGTCCAGGAAAAGCTCCCCGACCTACTCAAACACGGCGGCGTCCACTCGCTCGAAACCCGGGACGGCAACACTGTTTCGGTGAATTTCGTCCACGTGGCAGCCGCCTATGTCGACGATCTGAGCCGAAAGGGCAAATTCGGCCTGTCCGTTTAGCGACGGGCGAGTTCGAGCAGCCCGGCGCGGATCTCCGGTCTGCTCGCGGCGACGAGCAGGAACGTCGCCTCGCGCACCAGACGGCCGGCGTGCGCCCCGGGCAGCACCGCGCGACTGCCCGTCGCGGCCGCGAGCGCACCCGCTGACCGGTACGCCAGGTCGGCACCGGCCGCGCGGGCTGCCGGGAGCGTGGCCGGGTCGGCGAGGCCAGCGTTGAGGCGACGCCGGATTTCGTCCTGTTCGGAACGCAACGCCGTCGCCGTTTCCGCCTCGCCAGCGGCCTCGATCAGACTGGCGCAACGCTCGGCCAATCCAAGCGGCGCGCATCCGTTGAGCCGGGACGCGAAGATGCTGTCCGCCACGAACTTGTCGTAGCTGACCTGGGAGAAAACCGATTCGTCCGGAATGAAGTGATTGTCGAGCTTCAGCCGTACCGTCGCGGTGCCTTGCGCGGCCATGAGCGTCAACGGTTCGGCGACCAGGCTGTGCCCGACGATCGGCGACACCAAGGCATTGACCACCGTGTCGCCGTCGCGCCCGGACAAATGCAGCAGGTCAATCGCGTCCCAGCCGCTCACGAACGGCGCTTCACCGTCGAATCGATAGCCGCCGTCGACCCGCTGTACCCGGACTCGCGGCGGCGTCGGGATCACGCCCGCGCGCGCGACTCCCGCGCGCAGCCGTCCGCTGATCAGGTCCGGCAGATACCGCTCGCGCAGGTCCTCCCGGTCCGTTACGGCCAGCCCGGCGACGAGACCGTGGTGCTGCAGCCAGGTGAACGCGGTGCTCAGGCACCCGCCGGCCAGCGCTTCGAGCACCCCGACCAACTGGTCGAGGTCCACCCCGGAATCAGGTGCGGCGAGACCGTAGAAACCTTCCTCGGCGAGCGCGTCGAAATGCGACCGCGGCACCACGCCCAGCCGGTCCACCTCGGCGGCCGCGGGAAACAACAGGTCGTCGGCGAGAGCGCGCGCACGGGAAACCAGGTCGGCCATGAAACCAAGCTACCCAAAAAGACAAAAAGGGCGTCTCGCCGAACGCGAGACGCCCTTTTCAGACCAGCTCAGCCCGTCACAGCTCGTAGAGCCGCTTCCAGTTGTCGCGCGAGGTCAGTTCCGGCATGGCGCGCTTGTACTGCTCCTGCACGCCCGCGCCTTCCTTGCGCAGCCGGTTGATCACCTTCGCGCCGCGCTTGGCCAGGTCGAACATCTTGACCTTGTCGTAGGTGCGCACGCGCACGCCTTCCTGCGACGCGTCGGTGACCACGGCGGTGTCGAACAGCGCGATGTGCCACCAGTGCGCCTCGTCGATCGGCACCGCGCCGAGCCCGAAGCGGCTGCGGCCGAGCGCCTTGTCGAGGATGCGCTTGATCAGCACGAGCCGCTGCATGCTCGGCCGCGGCGCGCTGTTGATGATGCCGATGTCGTTGGACGCGATGCCCGGCACGTCAGTGGCCTTGTGCCGCTTGGTCTCCGGGTAGGCGTCGCGGATCCGGCGGATCTCCTTCATCGCCTCGACGCCGCCGTCGCGCAGGACCTCCGGGCCCTCCAGGAAGTCCTCGACCGCCTTGATCAGCGTCGCGGACAGGCCGTACTGCATGCCGAGCAGGTAGCGCACCAGCTGCGCCATCAGCACGCGCGAGAGCAGGTTCAGGTTGAACGGCGAGTGCAGCGCGGCGGTGATGATCGAGTTGCGCAGGTTGAAGTACCGGTGCCACTCGTCCCAGTCCTTCCAGTGGAAGTCCGCGTGCCACACGCCGGCACCCGGCAGGGTCACCGTGGGGAAGCCGTACTCGCGGGCGCGGTAGGAGTACTCCGCGTCGTCCCACTGGAAGAAGAACGGCAGCGGGTAGCCGATGGCCTTGACGACCTCGTACGGGATCAGGCACGACCACCAGCCGTTGTACCCGGCGTCGAGGCGGCGTTCCTGGCGGTTCGGGTTGCCCTCCTCGTCGACGCCGAGCAGGTCCGCGGTGGACAGCGAGTGCTGCACCGGCTGCCCCGGCTCCAGCGTGTTCAGCCGGGCGTACTCGGCGCCGACGTGCAGCTGGTTCGGGTGCAGCAGGTTGAGCATCTGGCCGCCGACGATGATCGGGTTGGCCGAGCGGTTGGAGAACGCCGTCATGCGCACGACGAGGTCCGGCTCGAGCAGCACGTCGTCGTCCATGAACAGCACGTTCGCGTGCTCGGTGGCGGTGTGCCCGGCCACCTCGTACAGGCCGCGGGTGAAGCCGCCCGCGCCGCCGAGGTTCGGCTGCTTGATGTAGTGCAGCTTCTCGCCGAGGTCCTTCGCGACCTGCTCGAAGCCCTCGCGCGACTCGACCAGGTCGCTGCCCTGGTCGGCGACGTAGATGGCGTCGAGGGTGTCCAGCGAGGACACGTCCGCGGCGAGCGCCTGGAGGTTCTTGAGGCAGTCGTCGGCGCGGTTCATCGTGCAGATGGTGACCGCGGTCGGGCGGATCGTCTCCGGCGCGTCGACGGTCCAGCGGACCTGCTCGACCCGCAGCGTCTGGCCGCCCTCGGTCTCGAGGTCGAGCCACAGCGCGCCGCCGTCGTAGAACTTGTCCAGCTTGCCGGTCAGCTCGACCTTGGCGCTCTTCGCGCCGGAGACCTGCTGCGCGTCGACCACGCGCGGGTCGCCGAGCATGTCGGAAGCGCCGAGCGACAGCAGCCCCTCGCCGGTGACGACGGCTTCGAGCTTCACCTCGGTCGCGGTGGTCCAGCGCTGCCAGTAGCTCGCCGGGAAGCGGCCGAAGTAGGTGTTGCCGGTGACCTTCGCGGACGGCTCCAGCGTCACGCTGCCGCGATCGCGCTGGGCGTTGCCCTGCAGGACCTCGGCGTACATGTCCTTGCTGACGATGGGAGCCGGCCCGGCGTACAGCCCGCGCTGGGCCGTGAGCCTGCCTTCGGGGGCGTGTTCGGCGAACCGCGTCTGGCCTGCGGGGGCCGCCTCCGCGACCGGGGCTGCTTTACCGGGCATCGAACTCAGTTCTCCTTTACCGGCCGTACACGGAACACGACCCACTTGAGCATCACGAAATTGATCACGGTGGCCGTCCCCTGGGACACGACCCAGGCGAGCGTGGCCTTCCACGCCATCTCCGGCAGCACGTTCAGCATGAGCCGATTCACGCCGATCGTCACGAGGAAGGTCACCGCGTACAGCAGAACGAACCCGCCGATCTGGGCGTTCCCGTCGCGCTTGCCCGCGGCGAAGGTGAAGCGGCGGTTCAAGAAGAACGCGGTGGTCGTGCCCACGATGAAACTGATCGCGCGCGCGATGTCCACCCACGGCGTGGCGTCCATGCCGACCGCACGCAGCAGCGAGTACGTGCCCAGGTCGAGCAGGGCGCAGAAGCCGCCGATCGCCGCGAAGCGGATCAGCTGGCCCAGCAGTCCGGGGCCCCCGGGCGCCTGCTGCGCTTGGTCACTCTGCGGTTCTGTAGCCACCACTTGGAATACCTTCTCGGCCTATTGCGTCAGTGTCCGTATTACCCACTTCGACGCTCGGACGCTTGTGCCTTGATGCGCAAAGTGTAGAAGCGGGCACTTCAGGGTCACGTTCCGGGCGGTGTTCGGCGTGGCTACCCTGGTCCGCGTGACCCAAGCACCCGAGACACAGCGCCGCACGCTCACCGGCTGGGGCCGCACCGCCGGGACCGTCGCCGACGTGCTGAGCACGCGCGACGTCGAGGCTATCGCCCGAGCCGTCGCCTCCGCAGGCCCGCGCGGGGTCATCGCCCGCGGCCTCGGCCGGTCCTACGGCGACCCGGCGCAGAACGCGGGCGGCCTGGTCGTCGACATGACCGCGCTCGACCGCATCCACTCGATCGACCCGGACTCCGGCCTCGTCGACCTCGACGCCGGCGTCAGCCTCGACAAGCTGATGCGCGAGGCGCTGCCGTACGGCCTGTGGGTCCCGGTCCTGCCGGGCACCCGCCAGGTGACGATCGGCGGCGCGATCGCCAACGACATCCACGGCAAGAACCACCACTCGGCGGGCAGCTTCGGCAACCACGTGGTGTCGATGGACCTGCTCACCGCCGACGGATCCGTGCGCACGCTCACCCCGGAAGGCCCGGATTCGGAGCTGTTCTGGGCGACGGTGGCGGGAATCGGGCTCACCGGGATCATCGTCCGCGCCACCGTGCGGATGAAGAAGACGGAAACGGCGTACTTCTACGTGGACGCCGACCGCACCTCGAACCTCGACGAGACCCTCGGGCTCTTCACCGATGGTTCAGACCTCAACTACGACTACTCGATGTCGGTGCCGGACCTGATCTCGTCCGACAGCCGCCTCGGCCGCGCGACGTTCTCCCGCGGCTCGCTCGCGAAGCTCGACCAGCTGCCGCCGAAGCTCCGCAGCAACCCGCTGAAGTTCGACGCGCCGCAGCTGCTGACGCTGCCGGACGTGTTCCCCAACGGGCTCGGCAACAAGCTCACCTTCGGCTTGATCAACGAGCTGTGGCAGAAGACGGTGCCCAAGAAGGGCGCGCGCGGCAAGATCCAGAACCTCACGCAGTTCTACCACCCCCTCGACATGCTGAGCGAGTGGAACCGCGCGTACGGCAACAAGGGCTTCCTGCAGTACCAGTTCTCCGTGCCGTTCGGCGCGGAAGACCAGCTCAAGGGCATCTGCCGGGCGATCTCGCGGTCCGGGCACTACTCGTTCCTGAACGTGTTCAAGCGGATGGGCGACTCGAACCCGGCTCCGATGTCCTGGCCCGCGCCGGGCTGGATGCTGAGCGTCGATTTCCCGATCAAGAACGGGCTCAGCCGGTTCTGCGAGGAAATGGACGAGATGGTCCTGGACGCGAACGGCCGCCTGTACACCGCGAAGGACTCGCGCACCTCGCCCGAGACGTTCGCGAAGATGTACCCGCGGCTGGAGGAGTGGCGCAAGGTGCGCGCTTCCGTTGACCCCGAAGGCGTTTTCGCCTCTGACATGAGCCGGAGGCTCGCACTGTGATCGACGCGGTCGGTAACCCCCAGTCCCTGCTGCTGCTCGGCGGCACGTCCGACATCGCGCTGGCGATCGCGGAGAAGTACCTCGCGGAGAAGCCGCTGCGGGTCGTGCTGGCCGCCCGTCCTTCGCCGCGGCTGGAGGAAGCCGCGCAGCGCCTGAAGGATCTCGGCGCCGAAGTGTCCACTGTGGCCTTTGACGCGAAGGACCTGGCGTCGCACCCGAAGGTGCTGGACGAGGCGTTCGCCGGCGGCGACATCGACGTCGCGGTGGTCGCGTTCGGTCTGCTCGGCGAGGCCGAGGAGCTGTGGCAGGACCACGGCAAGGCCGTTGAGCTGGCGACGGTCAACTACACCGCGGCGGTGTCGGTCGGCGTGGCGCTGTCGGAGAAGCTGAAGACCCAAGGCCACGGCAAGGTCATCGCGCTGTCGTCGGTCGCGGGCGAGCGGGTCCGCCGGTCGAACTTCGTGTACGGCTCGACCAAGGCCGGTTTCGACGGCTTCTACCTCGGTCTCGGCGAGGCGCTCGCGCCGCACGGCGTGCAGGTGACCGTCGTCCGGTCGGGCCAGGTCAAGACCAAGATGACCGCCGGGATGAAGGACGCTCCGCTGACCCGGACCGCCGAACAGGTCGCCGACGTGGCGGTCGAGGCGGCGCGCAAGGGCAAGGAGCTCGTCTGGTCGCCGTCGGAGTTCCGGCTGGTGATGTCGATCCTGCGGCACGTGCCGCGGCCGATCTTCCGCAAGCTCCCGGTCTGACGTTTTCGCGGCCGGGCATCCACCGATCGGTGGATGCCGGGCTGACCGGCTCGACGATGTCCTGAGGGTGCCCGCGCGCCGAAACTCGGGGCATGGGGAACGAATTCCGCTCGTCGCTGGCCGCGCTGCTGATCGACCTCGGCGCGCCAGTCGGCGGCTATTACCTGCTTCGCGCCTTCGACGTCCCGCCGGTGTGGGCGCTGCTGCTCAGCGGCCTGCCACCCGCGCTGCGCGTGCTGTACACGCTGGTCACCCGGCGTCGCGTGGACGGGATCGGCCTGCTCGTCCTGATGTTCCTGGCCGTCGGTTTGGCCACCACCCTGATGACCGGCGACGCCCGGCTGATGCTCGTGCGCGGAGCCTGGTTCAGCACGCTGGCCGGTGTTTGGCTCCTCGCGAGCATGGTCGTCGGCCAGTACCCGACGACGTATCAAGCCGCCCGCGCCCTGTTGCCCGGCCGTGGCTCTCGACTGGACTCGGCCTGGGAAGAGCAGCCGTCGTTTCGCCGGGTGTGGCGAGCGCTGACGGTGGTGTGGGGCGTCGGCAGTTTGGTCCACAGTGGACTGAGCATCGGGATGGCCTACACCCTGCCGGTCGACGACGTTCCCGCACTCGACGCCGGGCTGTCGATCGCGTTCTTCGTGGGACTGCAGGTGATCACGCAGATTCTGCTGATTCGCGAGGGCACGCTGCGCCAGGTGCTGCGGCCGTCCACAGTGGACTTGCCATCGAGCGAGAGCTAGTCCGAATCCGGCGGTGGACGCAAGCCGTCCACGAGCTTCGCCGGGTTCACGCCGAGCCCGGCGGCGAACTTGAGCAAATTGTGCAGGTTGATGTTGCGCAGGCCGCGTTCGACCTGGCTCACGAACGTCCAGTGCACGCCGGCCGCCTCGGCCAACTGCTCCTGATTGAGCCCGGCCGTGTTCCGAAACTCGCGCACGCGCTCGCCGACAATGCGCGCGGCAGCGGAGATCGGAGGCTTGGCCATGGTCAAGTAATCACACACGTCTAGCGCCGCCAAAACCAGAGCACAAATAGCTAGAGCAGTTGTGTCTAGAGCACATATGTCTAGTCTTCGAGCGCCTTTCCGAATCGCATCCACCGCGGGTGATTGATCGGCTACCGTGCTACCTGTAACCAATTGCCGACACCAGCGCTGAGGGGGCACAGGTGTGGGAGGACACGGCGTTCACGGTCGCGAGCGGACAGGCCAAGACGACCGCGCCAGACGGCTTCGTCCTGGAGCCCAATGAGGCAAAACAGCTGCTCAGCAAGCTAATTGGCGTCAAAGAGAAGCTGGCGGAGATGCGCCGGAAGGCGATCAACCTGTGCGGAATGCAGGCACCTGCGCAGGATCCGTCAACGCTCGCCGCACATGTGGCAATGGTCGGGGACGGCAAAGACAAACTGGGAGCCTACTCATACGGCGGAGGTCACATCGACCTTCAGATCGCCTACGTCGATGAATTCATCCAGCGCATCGCGGAGGCGCTCGGCATGACAAAATCAATCGATCAGCAGCAAGCCGCCACCATGAAAAGCCTCGACCCCCAGGAAACGACGGAATGAAACTCCGCACGCCAATCGTCCTGTTCAGCTTGGCAATGCTGCTCACCGGCTGCTCCGGCACCACGGGCGGCAACCCCATGCCGGTGCCGAGCAGCGCGTCGTCGCCAAGCGGAGAAGTGCCGCCATACGGCGGTGCTCCGAAGGTCGAGAACCCGCTGCCGGACTCCGTGCTCTCCGGAAGCGCGTGCGACGCGCTCAGCCCCCAGCAGATCCATCAGGACGTCGGGGACGGCGTCACCGGCAAACCCGAAGACGGCCCTCTCGGCCCGAAGTGCACCTGGTCTGACCACCAGGACGGCTCGCTGCTGACGATCTTCTACACGACCAAGCAGCGAGAAGGCTTGAGCATCATCTACAAGCAGGTCAAGCCGCAGATGAAACGCTTCGACGTGCTTCCGCCGATCCAAGGCTTCCCCGCCGTGGCCTACGATCTGAAGCCAGGCCCGAGGACGAACGGATGCCAGATCGCGGTGGGGCTCTCCGACACTCTCGAATTCGAGGTCGGGGTCGACCTCGGCTTGGCCAACAGCGGCAAGACCGACTCCTGCCGTATCGCCGCCGTCATCACCGACCACGCGGTCACCACGCTCAAGAAGAAAGCAGGCCGGTGACATGGGCTGGGTGGAGTCCACCAAGGCGCTGCTCGACAAGTACCAGCAGATGACGGTGCCGATCGAGGAGATCGTCCCGCAGGTCCAGGCAGGTCAGCCCGGCATCTGGCATGAGGGAAGCGACATCGCCAAGGGGCTGGCGCGTGATCAGGAAGCTGTCAGCCAGGACATCTCCCAGATTCTCGGCGGTCTCGAATCCGTCTGGAGCGGCACCGCGGCGGACAAAGTCTCGCAGCGGTTGCAGACGGTCCGTTCCTCGATGACCGATGCGCAGCAGACGTTCCACGACAACAGCGGCACGCACACCTCCGCGGCGTCGATGCTCGACAATCTGCGCAATCAGATGGCGCCCATGTCGGCGGAACCGCTCACGAACGCGTTGCGGAGCGGGAAAAACCTGTTCGACTCCGACGTCATGGCCGAGATGCGGAACCACAACGCGGCCTCGGACAAGAATCTCCAGCTGTACCAGGAATTCACTCACCAGACCCAGGCGAATTCGGGGCAGCTCAAGTACGACTACGGCAAGATCGGCGCGTACGACGGCGGCGGCGTCACGGTCAACCGGCAGCCGGGCGGCCCTGACGCGGGCCGTCCGGCGGTCGGCAAAAGCGGGAAGGTCGGCGAGGTCGGCAAGCCGGGCCCCGGCGGCGGGGAGCGGTGGACGGGAAGCACCGGTCCTGGCGTGACTGGTCCGGACAGCCAGAGCCCCGGCGTGAACGGGGCGGGCGGCAGCGGTCTTTACCCCGGCGACGGCAACCCCGGCAGTGGCAACCCGGGCAGCGGCGGCCACCCGCGGGTGCCGAATCCGTCCGACGCGACCAGCGCCTCCGGCTACCCCGGTCCGGGCGGTCCCGGTCAATCCGGCTTCGTCCCGCCTGGGTACGCCGGGTACCAGCCCGGCGGGTCCGGCCCGAATTCCGGCGGCTCCAGCGGGTCCGGCCTCGGCTACACCCCGGGCATCGGTTTCGGCCCGGCCGGCGGCGGGAGCCAAGGCGGTGCGACGACACTCCGCGGGCCGGGCGGTAGTCCGGGCGCGGGTTCCCGTGCCGGCGCCGGAGAATTCGGTCCGCGAGGCAGCGGCGCCGGGACGGGCGCCGCACGCGGGGGCGCGGCCGGCGAGCGCGGCATGCCCGGGGCGGGGATGAGCGGCGGTCGTGGCGGCAAGAAAGAAGACGACGCCGAGCACAACCGCAAGTACGTCCTGGACACCGACGACATCTTCGCCGACGAGGAAGCGACCATCGATCCCGTCACCGGCCTCCGGTCGACGCCGCCCACTCTCGGCGCATGACCGGACTGGATCCGGCGGTGCGGCTGCCGACCGCGGTGCTGTCCACGGTGTGGGGCATGCTCGACCTCGGCGAAATGCACCCGATGCTCGGGGGCAAGCGGCTTTGGGTGAAAGACGGCGCGGACCGTCGGCTGCACGCCGACACCATCGAGTACCTCGCGGAACTCGGGCTCGCGCGCAACGAGGCGCCAACACCGTCCTTCCGGGCGACCTTGCAGCTGATCGCCTACGCCGAGAGCGAATATTTCGCGCACTCGCAATTCAGCACCGGGGTCGATCGCAGAGCACTAGTCGCACGGCGCGCGGCGGAAGCAGTGCTGGTGTCCGTACAGGACGACGTGGCCGAGATCCGGCCGACTGCCCCGAACAGGCTGGCCACCGCGCTTTTCGACACGCTTCCGCCGATCCCCGGTGCGCCGGTGCGCTCGGTGTCGGTGACATCGGACGAGGCGCCGGACCCGTTCGACGAAAGCGCCAGCGCCGAGTACCTCAATTCAGTCCTGGATCAGCCCAGGGAAGCGGTGCACCAGCTGTACGTCGGGCGCCGGGCGGGCGGCAGGCACCTCACCGGCGGCCCGATCTTCGCCTTGGACCTGGCAGCCGGCCGAGTCCTGACTTACCGGACCACCGGAGACCGGACCGAACTCATCCCCGGCGACCCGCGGGCGATCGTCAAGATTCTGAACGAAACATCCGGGGCGCTCTGATCATCGCCCCAGCACGACCGGGCAATGCGGATTCGGCGCCTCCGCCAATTCGATCATCGCTTCCAGCCGCTCCCGCGTGCGTTCGAGACCGGAGATGTACTCGTCCAGCCGGGTTTTCTCCGTGCGCAACCGATCGCGCGACTCCGGCGTGCTGACGCCCGCGTGCAGACACGGCATCAACTCGCGGATCGTCGCGCTGGACAGCCCAGCCGCGTAGAGCTGCTGAATCAGCCCCACCCACGACACCGCGTCGTCGCCGTACCGGCGCTGCCCGCCGGACGTGCGCGTCGACTCCAGCAGCCCCTGCTGCTCGTAGTAGCGCAGCGAACGCACGCTGACCCCGGCGCGCTCCGCCACCTCTCCGATCCGCATCCGCAAGCCTCCGCCGTGATCCGCACAACAAACACGAGAACCTGACACCGACGTCAGGATCCAGGATAGCTGTTGTCCCCTTCCGACGGCTTTTCCCAGGAGAACCTCATGCAGATCGCAGGCTCAACCGCACTGGTCACCGGTGCCGGACGCGGACTCGGCACCTACTTCGTCCGCGCCCTGCTGGAGCGCGGCGCGGCGAAGGTCTACGCCACCGCTCGCCGCCCCGTCGACCTCGACGGTGCCGTGCCCTTGCGGCTAGACGTCACCGATCCCGGCTCGGTCGCCGCCGCCGCGGCCGCCGCCCCGGACGTCGACCTGCTGATCAACAACGCCGGAATCGCCAGCTTCACCGACCTGGTGACCGGCGACCTGGCCGAGATTCGCCGGGAAATGGAGACGAATTTCTTCGGCCCGCTGCAAGTAATCCGCGCATTCGCGCCAGGACTGAAAGATGGCGCGGTTCTGAACGTGCTGTCCGCGCTTTCCTGGGTGGCTTACCAGGGCTCGGCGGGATACGCGGCGTCAAAAGCGGCGGCGTGGAGCATGACCAACTCCGTACGGCTGGAACTGCTGGCTCAGCGCACGCTGGTCAGCGGCCTGGTCATGGCCAGCACCGACACCGACATGATGGCGGGCTTCGACATCCCGAAGAACGACCCGGCCGAGGTCGTCCGGCTCGCGCTGGACGGCTTGGAAGCGGGGGAAATCGAGATCATCGCGGACGCGGACAGCGCGACCGCGAAAGCCGGGCTGTCCGCGCATCCGACGGTTTTGTACCCCGCCCTGCTGGGCGAATGAGGTCCTGAGGGCAGGGATTCTGCGCGAAAGGCTCGATCAATTCCCAGAGCCGGTGTTGCCGCCATTCCCGTTGCCGAACCCGGGGCCGTTGTTCTGGTTGCCGCCGTTCTGGTTGCCACCGTTCTGGTTGCCGCCGTTCTGGTTGCCGCCGTTCTGGCCGTTCGGGACGCGGTGGCGCTGGCCGGGACCGCCGTCGGTGAAGCGGTGGCCGCCTTGGTGCTGGCTCATGCCGGGGTGGTGTGTCGCGGCCATGACGCCGCCGACGATTCCGCCGCCCACGGCCAGTCCCAGGACTCCCACCGCGACCAGTTGCGTCGCCCGGTGGGCCACGAACCGGCGGAAGCCGCTCTGCTTCGGCGGCGGCAGCGGCATGCCCCACGGGCCGGGCTGGGCGAATGCGCCGGGCTGAGGCGGCTGCTGAGCGGCCTGCTGGCCCGCTTGAGCCGCCTGCTCGGCGGACGACGCGGGTTGGCCCGCCTGTTCGGCGGACGGAACGGGCTGGCCTGTCTGCTCGGCGGACGGACCGGGCTGGTGCAGCTGGCTGGTCTGCTCGACGGACGGCACCGGCTGGCTCGGCTGCGTGGCTTCCTCAGCCGACCCCGGCTGACCAGCCGAAGCCGCGGCAGCCCCGCCCAGGTCCCCGGTCCGGCCGAACTGCTCGGTCGGCTCCTGCCCCGCGGGCCCGCCGGTCCCGCCAGTGCCCGAAGGCTCACTGGGCGAGGGGTTCTCGTTGTCGTTCATCGTCGGTCCTCCGGGCTGAGCGGGTGGGAGGCGGGGTGTCCCGGCTCCCACCCCTGAGGGTGACCGTCGATGCTGTGGAGAAGCTGAACCTCAGCTGTCTAAATCCGCGCGCCGTTCACAGGTAGAACGACAGGAACAGGGTCACGACCCAGGTCGCGCCGAGCACCTGCAGCACGCGGTCCTTCAGGGCGATCTCGTCCGGCGCGCCGGCCGTACCGCCGTCCACGTCGACCGCGTAGCGGAGCACCGCGATCACGAACGGGATCATCGACACCACGGCCCACACCGAGTTGTGCTCGGCCTGGCGGATCTCGAACGCCCACATGCAGTACGACATGATCAGGATCGCCGCGGACGTCGCCCACACGAAGCGCAGGTAGCTCGCCGAGTACTTCTTCAGCGACGAGCGGATCTTCGCCCCGGTGCGCTCGAACAGCATGATTTCCGCGTACCGCTTGCCCGCCACCATGAACAGCGAGCCGAACGCCGTGACGAGCAGGAACCACTGCGACATCGCGATGCCGCCCGCGACACCGCCCGCGACCGAGCGCATCAGGAAGCCCGAGCCGACGATCGCCAGGTCCACCACCGGCTGGTGCTTCAGCCCGAAGCAGTAGCCGAGCTGGACGGCTTCGTAGACTGCCAGCACGAGCGCCAGCCGCCAGTCCGCGGCGAACGACACGGCGAGACCGGCCAGGAAGAACACCACGGCGGACGCGTACGCCACCGGGACCGGCACGATGCCCGCCGCGATCGGGCGGTTGCGCTTGGTCGGGTGAGCCCGGTCGGACTCGACGTCGACGGCGTCGTTGATCAGGTAGACCGACGAGGCGGTGAGCGAGAACGCCACGAACGCGATCAGCGCGTCGATGACCAGCTCGGTCCGGTTCGTCGCCTTGGAGAACGCGAAGAACGGCGCCGCGAAGACGAGGACGTTCTTCACCCACTGCTTCGGCCGGGCGGTTTTGATCACTCCGAGCACGAGACCGAGCGGGCTCGGGCTGGCCGGGCTCGGGGTGGCCGGAGCCGGGACTTCGGCCTTTTCGGCCTTCTCGGCCTTCTCGGTCTCCTCGACCTTCTCGGCCACGTCGGTCTTTTCGGCAGCCGGCTCGATCGCTTCCGCGGATTCGGCCGTACCGGACGCGTTTTCGGTTCGCTCGTCGGTCGTTTCGCTCATCGCTTCTTGGTCAGCTTCCGTCGGATCAGACCGCCGACGACGCCTCCCAGGGCGGCTCCGGCCAGAACGTCTGTCGGATAGTGAACGCCGAGCAGCAGCCTCGAGGCGAGCATCGGCGGTACCAGGGCGGGGACCAGGTTACGCCCGGTCAATCCGGAGTAGAGCACCGCCGCCGCTGTCGTCGACGTCGCGTGCGACGACGGGAAGCTCAGCTTGCTCGGCGTGCCGACCAGAACCTCCACGCTGGGATGGTCCGGACGGCGCCGCCGCACGACGCGCTTCACGGCGATCGACGCGGCGTGCGCGCCCACCACTCCGGCCGACGCGACCAGCCAGTCTTTGCGCCGGTCACGGTCCACCGCCGCTCCGAGCAAGCCCAGCGCGAACCATCCCGCGCTGTGCTCCCCGAACAGCGACATTCCCCGCGCGACCTGCACCGTGCCGGGCTTCTTCAGCACCTTTTGGGTGCGGGAGAGCACAGCCACTTCACCGCGCGGGGTGTCTTTCTCAAGCATCGATCGACCCGTCGATCGGCGCACCGTCGGTCAGGTGCGGGGCGATCTTGTTGTCGAACGCCGACAGCGCCGACCCGATCGCCATGTGCATGTCGAGGTACTTGTACGTGCCCAGCCGTCCGCCGAACAGCACGTTCTTCTCGCGCGCCTCGGTCTTCGCCAGCTCGCGGTAGCTTTCCAGCTTCTCGCGGTTCTCGGCGGTGTTGATCGGGTAGTACGGCTCGTCGTCTTCCTTCGCGAAACGCGAGTACTCGCGGAAGATGACCGTCTTGTCCTTCGGGTAGTCCCGCTCCGGGTGGAAGTGGCGGAACTCGATGATGCGGGTGTAGGGGACCTCTTCGTCGTTGTAGTTCACGACGGAGGTGCCCTGGAAATCGCCCCTCTGCGCGACCTCGGACTCGAAGTCGACGGTGCGCCAGGTGAACCGGCCCGCCGAGTAGTCGAAGTAGCGGTCCAGCGGCCCGGTGTAGACGGTCGGGGTGCCCGCCGGGATGTGCTCGCGGACGTCGAAGTAGTCGACGTTCAGCCGGATCTCGATGTTCTCGTGCTCGGCCATCTTCTCGAGCCACGCGGTGTAGCCGTTGACCGGCAGACCCTCGTAGGTGTCGTTGAAGTACCGGTTGTCGAAGGTGTAGCGGACCGGCAGCCGGTTGATGATGTTCGTGCCGAGGTTCTTCGGGTCGTTCTCCCACTGCTTCGCGGTGTACCCGCGGATGAACGCCTCGTAAAGCGGGCGGCCGATCAGGGAGATCGCCTTTTCCTCGAGGTTCTGCGCGTCCTCGGTCCGGAACTCGGCGGCCTGCTTCGCGATCAGCTCGCGCGCCTCGTCCGGCGTGTGCGACTTGCCGAAGAACTGGTTGATCAGGCCGAGGTTCATCGGGAACGAATAGACCTGGTCCTGCACCCGGGCGAAGACCCGGTGCTGGTACCCGGTGAACTCGGTGAAGCGGTTGACGTAGTCCCACACCCGCTTGTTGGACGTGTGGAAGAGGTGCGCGCCGTAGCGGTGCACCTCGATGCCCGTTTCGGGCTCGACCTCGGAGTAGGCGTTGCCCCCGAGGTGGTGGCGGCGCTCGAGGACCAGGACCTTCTTGCCCAGCTCGGCCGCGGCCCGTTCGGCGATGGTCAGGCCGAAGAAACCGGACCCGACGACGACGAGGTCGTAACCGCGAAAGTCGTCTTCAGTAATCTTGGCGGAGTTCGTGTGCTCGCTCACGGGCGCTCAGGGTACGCAGTCGTGCGACCGCCTCCCGAACCGACCTCGGCATCCCGCCGGGTTTTACCCGCACTACACAAGTGAGAAGCATGCCTGCACCAGACACCTTCTGGACTTATTTCGGCGCGGTCGCCACTTACCTGGCCGTGCTGATGGTCCCGGGCGGCATCATCGGGAGGGCCGCGGGAGTGCGCGGCTGGGCCCTGGCCGGACTAGCGCCGCTGCTCAGCTACGCCGTCACCGGCTTGGGCGGGCCGTGGCTGGCGGCCGTCGGCCTCCGCTACAACGTCCTCACCGCCGCGGCCTGCACGCTGCTGCTGGCGGGGATCGCGTGGGGGATCCGCAGACTGTGCCTCGTGCGCGGCTGGATCAAGCCCGGCGCGGAGGAGCCCCCGGTCGTCTGGAGCACTCGCGCGCACTGGTCGGTCGCCGCGTGCGTCGTGGTGGCCACCGCGCTGTCGATCGCCGTGGTGCTGTCCGCGCGCGGCGGGACGACGGCGGTCTTCCAGCGCTGGGACACCGTCTATCACGCGAACGGCATCCGCTACATCGCCGACACCGGCGACGGCTCGCTCATCGGCATGAGCAAGATCAACTGGTACCCGGACGGCTCGTTCTACCCGAACGGCTATCACCTGGTCGCCGCGCTGGTCTATCAGATCTCCGGCACGAGCATCCCGGTCACGCTGAACGCCGTGACCATGCCGGTCGCGGGCATCTTCGCGCTGTCGATGGTCGCTCTGGTCCGCCAGATGGGCGGCCGTGCGGTCTTCGCGGGCTGCGCGGCTCTCATCGCTGCCGCGGCTACCACGGGTGCGTACGAGTCGGTGTCGAGCGGACTGCTGCCGTACGCGCTGGGCGTGGTTCTGACACCGCTCATGGTGGTCTCGCTGCAACGCTTCCTCGTACGCCCGGGCGTCGACACCGGCCTAGTGCTCGCGCTCACCGTGGACGGCCTGCTCGTCGCGCATTCGAGCGCACTATTCGGCGGCACGCTCTTCGCGGCGCCACTGGTGCTGCAGCGCTGGTATCGGTCGCTTCGCGGGCTTCAGGTGGACGGTGTGCCCGAAGGACGCAACGGGCTGCGCGTGATCGGCGGCGACATCGTGCGCACGGTGCCGGTCATGGTGATCGGGCTCGCGCTCGCCGCACTGCAGATCCTGGGCGCGATCGGCTTCACCAACGGCGCGTACCCGTACCAGCCGTGGAATTCGGACCTGCCGGTCATGTCGGCGCTGAACATGCTCGCCACGTTCCAGCAGGTGCTGCACAAGCCGCAGCTCTGGCTCACCGTGCTGCTGGTGGTCGGCGTGCTGAGCTTCCGCTCGCTCGGCAGGCTGCGCTGGCTGATGGTGTCCGCGATCGGGCTGTCCGGGCTGTTCGTGCTGGTCACGTCCTACGGCGCGTCGCCGCTGGTGATCTCGCTGTCGCGGCCGTGGTGGAACGACCGGTTCCGGCTGATGGCGCTGGCCGCGATCCCGCTGTGCCTGCTCGCCGGGCACGGCATGGCGGAGCTGCAGCGCTGGATCGCGCAGCTGATCCGCTCGGTCAGCTGGGCGAAGGCGCGGCCGAAGGTGGTGTCCCGGCTCGGGGTCGCCGCGGCGGCGGTCGTCGTGGCCCTGACCGCGGTGTTCACCGGCGGTTTCTACCGGACCGCGAACGCCACCGCGGTGTCGTTCCTGTACTACAACGGGCCGGAGGGCGAGGTCACGCCGCCGGTCAGCCCGGACGAGATCGCGGCCATGGACTTCCTCGGCCGGATGGGCATCCCGGCGGACCAGAAGGTGCTGAACGACCGGCTGGACGGCACGGCGTGGATGTACGCGCTGACCGGCGTGCACCCGGTGGCGGGCCACTACGACGGCGGCGGCCCGATCTCGCCGGACGCGGCGTACCTGGCGCTGCACTTCCGCGATTACGACCTCGACCTGCGCGTTCGCGAGGCGGTGCAGCGGCTGAAGGTGCACCACGTGCTCGTCGGCAGCGGCTCGATCGCCAAGGACGCGCCGCTGTCGGCCGGGCTGCGCGACCTCAGGGGCCGCGATTTCCTGCGCCTCGTGTACGACAACCCCGGCGCGCAGATCTACACGATCATCAAGTGAAACTCGTGACCGCGGCCTCCCCGCCGCGGTCACGAGGCATCACTCGGCCTTGAGGCCCGGCAGCACCTCTTCGACGACCTTTTCCAGCACCGACTCGTGGCCCTCGTACGGCCCGCTCGAACGCGGCCAGTGCGCGATTACGTCGGTGAAGCCCAGCTCGCGGGCCCGTTCGGTGGCCTCGCGGAACGCCGCGACGCTGCTGAGCGAGAACACCGGCGCCGCGTCGAGGCTCAGGTACCGCTGGATGCCCGCCGGCTCGCGACCGGCCGCTTCGAGCCGCTGGTCGAACGTGCGGACCAGCTCCTCGATACCGGTCCACCATTCGTCGAGGGTGGCTCCGCCGCGACCGGTGGTGACCCAGCCCGCCCCGAACCGCGCGGCCAGCGTCATCGTGCGCGGGCCGTTCGCCGCGACCAGGAACGGCAGCCGAGGGCGCTGCACCGTGCCGGGCAGATTCCGCGCGCCGCGCGCGGAGTAGTACTCGCCGGAGAAGTCGAAGTTGTCGGTCATCAGCAGCCCGTCGAGGGCTTCCACGAACTCGGTGAAGCGGTCGACCCGCTGCCGCGCGGTCAGCTCCGGCGCGGCGAGCACCTGCGCGTCGTAGCGCGAACTGTCCACGCCCGCGCCGACGCCCAGCACGAAGCGCCCGTCGGACACGTCGTCCAGGGTGATCAGCTCGCGCGCGAACGGCACGGGATGCCGCGCGACCGGCGAGGCGACGAAGGTGCCCAGCCGGATCGTGGAGGTGACCATGGCCGCCGCGGTGAGGGTGGGCACGGCGGAGAACCACGGTCCGTCGACCAGCGATCGCCAGCCCAGATGGTCGTAGGTCCACGCGTGGTCGAAGCCGTACTCCTCGGCCGCGCGCCATTTCGGCTCAGCCGCCCACCAGCGGTCTTCAGGAAGAATTACGATGCCTGCTCGCACGAGGCCGACCGTAACGTCCAGCACTGACATTCGCTCGAACGGGCGGCGACCGGGAGAATGGGACGCGTGGAGAAACCCCGGTTGATCGCGTCCGATGTCGACGGCACCCTGCTCGGCCCCAGTGAAAAAGTGACTCCGCGCACGGTGGCGGTCGTCCAGCGGGTCCTGGCCGACGACGTGCCGTTCGTGCTGAGCACCGGCCGCCCGCCGCGCTGGATCGCGCCGATCGCGCAGCCGCTCGGATTGACCGGGTACGCGGTGTGCGCCAACGGCGCCGTGCTGCTCGACATCGGAGCCGATTCGGTGGTCGCGGTGCACGGCGAACTCGAGCCGGTCCTGCTGCACGACCTGGCCTCCGCGCTCGACAAGGCGCTGCCCGGCTGCCGGCTGGCCGCGGAACGGATCGGCACCGGGTCGGTGGACCACGAACTGCGCAATTTCGTGATCGAGCCGGAGTACCACAACCCGTGGGGCGACGAGGAGAGCCGGATCGCGCCGCGCGCCGAGGTGCTCGGGAAAACCGCGATCAAGCTGCTGGTCAGCCGTCGGGGGATGGCGTCGGGAGAGATGGCCGAAGCGGTGAACGCGGTGCTCGACGGCGCGGTGGACGTCACGTACTCGTCCACCGGCGGGCTGATCGAACTGTCCGCGCACGGCGTGACCAAGGCGACCGGGCTCGCGGACATCGCCGAACGCTTCGACGTGCCCCAGTCGTCGGTGATCGCCTTCGGCGACATGCCCAACGACGTCGAGATGCTGCAGTGGGCCGGCCACGGCGTCGCGATGGCCAACGGACACCCGAAGGTGCTGGCCGTGGCGGACGAGGTGACCGGACCGGCCGCGGAGGACGGGGTGGCGCAGGTGCTGGAGCGCTGGTTCTAAACGCCCCCACGCGAGTTCAGGAGCGCGCGGAGGTTCTCGCCCCCGGTCAACGGTCCCGCCGCACACCCCGCTGCTGAGAACACCCCAATGTGGCATTGGGTGCATCCCACGCACCCAATGTGGCGTTCGGTGCGTTCAGCGCACCCAAAGTGGCATTGGGGCGCGAGCAACGCTCAGGAGCGACGGTCGAGCGCCGCGGCTTCCTCGGGCGTCGGCGCGCTGCCGCCGAGGTGCGCGGGCATCCACCAGCGTTCGGCGTCGCTTTCCGGGGCCTCCGGGTACTCCGCCTGCGCCTTCTCCAGCAGCTCCGACATCCGGGCGCGCAGGTCGGTCGTCAGCGCCTCGCACGAGTCGTCCGGGCCGGGGCTCATCGGCTCGCCGATCACCACCGAAATCGGCACGTGCCGGTGGGTGAGGTCCTTCGGGCGGCCCTTCGTCCACAGCCGCTGCGTGCCCCACAGCGCCATCGGGATCACCGGAACCCCCGCCTCGGCGGCCATCCGGACCGCGCCGGTCTTGATGTCCTTCACCGTGAACGACCGGCTGATCGTGGCCTCCGGGAAGACGCCGACGACCTCGCCCGCGCGCAGCCGCGCCACCGCCTCGTCGTAGGACGCCTGCCCGGCGGCGCGGTCCACCGGGATGTGGTGCATGCCGCGCATCAGCGGACCGGCGACCGGGTTGCTGAAGATCTCCTGCTTGGCCATGAACCGCACCAGCCGCTTGGCCGGACGGGCGCCGAGGCCGCAGTAGATGAAGTCCAGGTAGCTGACGTGCGTGCAGGCGAGCACCGCACCGCCGCGGGCGGGCACGTGCTCGGCGCCGGTCACCCGGAGGCGGTTGTCGAGCAGCCGGAACATTAGCCGCGCGGCAACCAGGACGGGCGGGTACACGAAGTCAGCCATGCGCCAAGGCTACGGGACCGTAGGTTTCCCGCCGGTAGGTCGCGCGGGTCGGCTCCGCCACACTTCAGGGGCAGGACACGTAGTGGAAGTCCGGGGCGCGGTCGAGCTCGTCGACGAGCCGGCTCGCGTCGTCGGCGCGCGGGTAGACCGAGATCCAGAACGGCGTCCCGGTGCGCCGGAAGGTCGCGACGCGGTACCAGGCGGGCAGGTCGTCGGCACAATCCTGGCGGCTGGCGTAGCCCGAACGGCCGGGCACGGCGAGCGTCGAGCGTTCCGCGTCGAGCCCGACCACCAGCACCTGCGAACCGGCGCGGCTCGCGAGCAGCCCCGGCGATCCGGCGCTCACGACGGACCCCGGCGGCAGGTAACGAGCGAGCCAGTCGCCGACCTCGGCCAGCTGCGCTCCCTGCGTGCTCCAGGCCTGGACGCGCTCCAGCACCTCGGGGCTGAGCACGGAGACCGACACCGCGACCCCGGCAAGCGCCGCGGTGACCGCCGGGACCGCTCGGGAAACCGCCCGCGGCCTCGGCACCGGGGTGAGGACGCCGCATCCGGCCACCGCGACGACCGCCAGCAACGGCGGTACCGGCACGAGCAGCCGCCACGAGAGTCCCGGATCCTCCTCGAAGAGCACCACGAACGCGGTGTGCCCGACAGCGAGCGCCAGCAGCAGCCACAACGCGGGCCGGGCTTCCGCCGCGCGTCCCCGGTTCGCCACCAAGCCCGCCACGACCACGGCCGGGACGAGAAACCCCAAGTGCGCCAAGGCGAAGCCGCCCAGGTACGACCAGTCCGGTCCCGGCGGCAGACTCGCGTCGGGCACGAACCGGTCGTAATAGGTGATCCGCCAAGCCGTCCACGGAGCCAGGAAAACCAGCGCGCCCAGCACAAACCCGACCGGTGCCCACCAGGTGTGCCGCCCGCGCGCCGCGGCGAAAACGAGCCACCCCGCGCCGACGACAGCCAGCACGAGCCCTTCCGGCCGCGTCATCACCGCGCTGGCCACCAGCACCCCGGCGACCAACGGCCGGCCCGCCACCAACGCGTACGAGACACAAAGCACCAGCAACGCGAACATCGGCAGCTCAGTGCCCGAAAGCCCGTACACCGCGAGCCCGTTCGCCCCGGCGGTCAGCAATGCCGCCGCGACCCCGACCGCTCGCCGGGGCTCGACCCCGTCCGGCAACGCGAGCGCGGCAATCCGATTGGCGAGGAAATACGCCAGCACCACGCACGCCAACGCGGCCGCGCCGCTCAATACGACGGCCGCGGACGGCACTTCCGCACCGAATGCCCCACGCGGCAATGCGATCACCACGAGCCAGAGGAAATTCGCGTACGTTTCGCTGCGATCGCCAGTGTTGAAAACGGGCCCAACGCCGTCAGCGATGTTCTGCGCGTACCGGAAACTGACGTACGCGTCCTCGGTGGCGGTGGCGAACAACAGCTGATGCGACAACGAAAACGCGAGAACGAGAAGAAGAACCCCGACGCGCCACCGCCGGTCGTGTCCTATCCGCCGCCAAGCAGCGACGACCAGCGCGGCCAGCGCCAGCCATCCCCCCACGACCGCGTAAACCACGCGCCCCCAGCCTCCCGCGCCCCTCACCCGTCCGGCCGACCCCTGGCGGACCGCTCCTCACCAGTTCCAGTCAAGCGCGCGGCCGCGCTCCGCCGACATCAGCCGTTCGGGTGTATATGGGTGACCGCTAGTCTGGGGCTTGATTCCAATCCGCCACGGCGGGGGCCGGCGGATGTCCCGTGACCTGAGGAAGACTGTGCCGAGCGAACCCACCCTGCTGTCCGTGGCAGTCAGCATCATCTGCTGTCTGCTCGTGCTCGGAATCCCCGGGCTCATCACCGGTCTCGCCGCCGGTCTGCGCGGCTGGCTGCTCGCCGGTCTGACGCCGCTGCTGAGCTACGCCATCGCCGGCCTCGCGGGTCCGTGGACGGCGGCGATCGGGCTGCCCTTCAACACCTGGACCTTGGCACTGACCACGGTGATCTTCGCGGCTGTCGCGTTCGGACTCCGGCGCCTCACCGTGCGCCGGTGGCCGCACGAGCCGGAACCGCGGGCCTGGGAGCCGCGGGCGAACTGGGCGGTCGGCGCGTGTGTCGTCCTCGCCACCGCGATCGGGTTCTACACCGCGGTTCATGGCATGGGTCACCTCGGCGCGATCGCGCAGGGCGGCGACGCGCCGTACGCCGCCAACGGCATCCGCTACATCGCCGAAAGCGGCGACGGCAGCCTCTTCGGCATGAGCAAGCTGAACTGGTACGGCGACGGTTCACCGCCCTTCTACCCCAACGCCTACCACCTGCTCGCCTCCGTGCAGTACACGCTCAGCGGCGGCTCGATCCCGCTGACCCTCGACGTGAACACCGCGCTGCTGCCGGGCTTGCTGGCGCTTTCGCTCGCGGTGATGGTGCGGGCGTTCCGCGGCCGCGCCGTGCTGGCCGGGGCTGTCGCGCTCGCGTCGGCCGCGCCGGTGATGGGTCTGTACGAGTCGATGAACCGCGGCCCGCTGTTCCCGTTCCTGGTGGGCATCGCGCTCACCCCGCTGGCCGCCGTGGTGCTGCGCCGCTACCTCGACCGGGTCGCGCTGGACACCGGCTTCGTGCTGATGCTCGGGGCGATCGGCCTGCTGTGCGTCCACTCGTCCGCGTTGTTCGGGGCGATCCTGTTCGCCGGGCCGCTGCTGGTGCAGCGCTGGATCGAGCGGTGGCGTTCGATCGGCAAGGACCTGCTGGCGCTGCTGCCGATCGCGGCGGTGTCGGTTCTCGTGGCGTCGATGCAGCTGTTCGGCGCTTTGGGACAGGCGAGCAGCTGGGGCTATCTCGGCTGGCCGAGCGAGTGGCGCGCGACGACCGCGCTCGGCGCGCTGCTCGGATTCCAGCACTTCGAACCGCATCCGCAAATCTGGCTGTCGGCGGCGCTGCTCGTCGGTTTTATTTTCTTTCGCAGGCTGGGCGGCCTGCGCTGGATCGGGCTGACCGCGCTGATCACCGGCCTGCTCTACATGGCGGTGGCGTCCTCGGACTCGCCGCTGGTCATGGCGCTGTCACGGCCGTGGTGGGACGACCCGTACCGGTTCATCACGATGGCGATCGTGCCGCTGTCGTTCATCGCGGGCCACGGCGTCGCGGCGCTGCACGAATGGCTGAAGGAACGGCTGCCCTCGCGCGTGCCGCCAGCCGCGCTCGCCGCGGTGGTGCTACTCGCCTTCGTGGGAGTCACGAAGGGCCTGTACACCCGGACCAACAGCGAAGTGATCGCTGGCGGCTATCACAGCCCCGACCCGCGCAGCCAGAACATCACGCCCGGCGAGGAACGCGCGATGGTGGAGCTGGGCAAGCTGGCGAAGCCCGGCCAGTGGGCGATGAACGACCGGTACGACGGCACCCCGTGGACCTACGCGCTCAGCGGTGTCCGCACCGTCGCCGCCCACGACGACGGCTCCAACCCGCCGTCGGACGCGGTGCTGCTCGCCGCGCACTTCCGCGACTACGGAACGAACCCGGCGGTTCGCGCCGCGGCGGAGCGGCTCAACGTCCACTGGGTGATCCTGGGCCGCCCGGCCGCGCCGCCGAAGCCCGCGTACGCGAATGAAGGCCTGATCGGACTGGACGGGCTGCCGTTCCTGAAAGAGGTCTACCGCAATGCGGACGCGGTGATTTACCAGCTGAATCGCTGAGCGTATTCGATTCCAGCGGCAGGATTTTCCGAAATCCTGCCGCTGGTTTTTTATGCTGCCGTTTCCCGCTGACCGGCACAGTGTTCCGCGTCACGGTTCTTCCGGGTAATGCCTGCGCACGCCCATCGATAGTCAGTCCGGTCAATCGAAAAAGATTGGCTCACGCGGACGACTTCGAGGGGGAAGCCAGCATCGACACAGTAGCCGAAATTGCGCCATTCAGTCTATGGACAACGCATCCGCAGTCAATTACCGCACGGTGAAGGAAGAAACGTCTGTGCCTCGAAGAACCAGCAGAATTCTGGCCCTTTCCGCCACCCTGGTCACCGGCAGCGTGCTCACCTCGCTCCCGGCACACGCGGTCTCCGGCGGAACCACCGTGCCCACGGGCACGTCCGGCTATCTCGCCCGCGTTTCCACTCCCACCAAGGCATGCTCGGCCGCGCTGATCGACCCGTCCTGGGTCATCACCTCGAAAGGCTGCCTGACCGCCGACGCCAACGGCGCTCCCACGGAAAACGCGACCATCAGCGTCGGCGCGGTCAACGTCAGCACCGGAGCCGGGACGAACGCCAAGGTCGTCCGCGTGGTCAGCCGCGGCGACCGCGACGTCGCGCTGGCGAAACTCGACAAGCCCGCCACCGGAATCACGCCGGTCGCGTTGGCCACCACCGCCCCGAAGAGCGGCGACACCCTGCAGTTGGCCGGTTTCGGCCGCACCGCAACGGAATGGGTCCCCGCCCGACCGTCCATCGCGTCGTTCTCGGTCTCGTCGGTGAACGCCACCGAGGTGTCGACGACGTCCGCCACCGGCTCGGACACCTGCCTGGGCGATTCGGGCGGACCGGCGCTGCGCACGGTGGGCGACAAGGTCGAGGTCGTGGCAGTCAACAGCCGGTCCTGGCAGCACGGTTGCCTCGCGGTCACTGAGACGCGCCAGGGCAGCACGGAAGCGCGGGTCGACGACCTCGCCGACTGGGTTCGGCAGAACACCGTCCCGACCCCGGTGAGCTGCCCGAACGGCGCGGTCATCTGGGACGACCTGTCCGACGGCAACCTGTATCGGCACATTCACAACGACCCGGCGAACGGCACCCCGAGCTGGACCGAGCCGACCAAGTCGAGCGGCAACGGCTGGTTCGGCCGTCCGATCGCGGGCAAGAACGGCGTCATCTGGGACATCCACCGTTCGAACGGCGCGGGCGACCCGTTCGGCAACGGCTCGCTGAAGATGTGGAAGTGGGACGGCACGAACCTGACCGGCGGCAAGCAGGTCGGCGACGGCTGGGCCCGCTACCTCACGCCGGAGTACCAGAACCGTGTCACCGTCGACCAGGCCGGCCGGATCTTCATGGTCGACGACCAGGGCCAGCTGCGCGTCTACATCTGGGATGACGCGGCCAACTGGTGGGTCAACGGAAGCGGCCAGGTCCTCGACACCGGCTGGACGAAGTACGACTCGATCACCGGAGCGGGCGACGGCGTGCTGTACGCCCGCACGCCGAACGGCGACCTGTACCGCTTCCAGTACGACTTCGCCGCGGCGAAGTGGACCCAGCGGGACAAGCTGGTCGGCACCGGATGGAACTGGTTCACCGGAATCTTCTCCCCCGGCGCGGACATCCTGTACGGCCGCGGTTCCTGGGGCCCGAGCCCTTGGGACGGCAAGAACAGCCCGATCCTGCGCTGGTACCGCTATTCCGCGAACACCGACAGCTGGCTGCCGGTGAACGCGAACGGCGTCAGCATCGCGACCGGCTGGAACACCGACCTGCACGCGACCGCGGCACCGGACTCGTGCCGGTTGGTCCCGTGAGCGACCACCGCCAGAGCCGATCCGGACCTCGGAGGACTCCGATGCACAGACAAACCACCAGACTCGCGACGCTGTCGTTCGCTCTGCTTACCGGCGGAACCCTCGCCGCCGTGCCCGCGAACGCGGTGTCCGGCGGCACCACCGTGCCCCTCGGCACGGCGAGCTACCTCGCCCGTGTCTCAACCCCCGCCAAGGCGTGCTCGGCCGCACTGATCGACCCGTCCTGGGTCATCACCTCGAAGGGTTGCCTGACCGCCGACGCCAACGGGACTCCGACGGAGAACGCGACGGTCAGCGTCGGCGCCGTCGACGTCAGCACCGGAGCCGGGACCACCGCCAAGATCGTCCGCGTGGTCAGCAGAACCGACCGCGACGTCGCGGTGGCAAAACTCGACAAGCCCGCCACCGGAATCACGCCGGTCCCGGTGAGCACCACCGCGCCGAAGAACGGAGAAACGCTCCAGCTGGCCGGTTTCGGCCGCACCGCAACCGAATGGGTCCCCGCGCGGCCGTCGACGGCGGCATTCGCCGTGTCGTCGGTGAACCCGACCGAAGCAGCGATGACCTCGGCCAACGGCGCGGACACCTGCCTCGGCGATTCGGGCGGACCGGCCCTGCGCACAGTGGGCGACAAGGTCGAGGTCGTGGCAGTCAACAGCCGGTCCTGGCAACACGGCTGCCTCGCGGTCACCGAAACCCGCCAGGGCAGCACGGAAGCCCGGGTCGACGACCTCGCCGACTGGATCCGGCAAAACACCGTCCCGACCCCGGTGAGCTGCCCGAATGGTGCCTCGATCTGGAGCGTGCGCACCGACGGCGGCCTGTATCACTACGTCCACAACACACCCGTCGACGGACGGGCGGGCTGGCAGGTGCCGTCCTCCGGGGTCGGCTCGGCCTGGTTCGGCCGCACCCTGGCCGGCACGAACAACACGGTCTGGGACATCCACCGCTCGAACGGGGCGAGCGACCCGATCCCGAACGGAGCGCTCGCGCACTGGGTGTGGACGGCGAACGGCTGGTCCGACGGCTCCGTGATCGGAAGCGGATGGCAGCCGTACCTCGCCGCCGAAGGCAGCAACCGGGTCACCGTGGACACCACCGGCCGGATCATCGTCATCGATCCGCAGGGTCAGCTGCGCTTCTACCGCTGGGACAACACCGCGCGCAGCTGGGAGAACCCCAACGGGGAAACGATCGACACCGGCTGGGGCCGGTTCGACTCGATCACCGGTGCCGGCGACGGGGTGTTCTACGCCCGTACCCCCGCTGGCGCCCTGTACCGCTTCCAGTACGACTACGCCAGCCACACCTGGCTGCAACGCGACAAATCCGCGGGCACCGGCTGGCAAGGCTTCAGCGAGCTTTTCTCCCCCGGCGCCGACATCATCTACGGCCGCGGTTCCTACGGGCACAGCCCGTTCGACGGCAGTGTCGGCCCGGTTCTGCGGTGGTACCGGTACTCGCCCAACACCGACTCTTGGGGGCCCTCCGCCTCCGACGGCGGCGGCATCCCGGTCGGCACCGGCTGGAACACCGAGATCCACGTAACCGCGGCACCGGACTCGTGCCGGTTTGTCGCGTGAGCTGAATTTCTGTACTGAAGCATAAGAAAGGGGCCGTCCGAATCGGACGGCCCCTTTTCCTCAGTCTAAAAGTCAGGCCGCGTCAACAGCTTCCGTACGCCGAGCAGCCACCTTAGCCGCCAGCGCGGCAAATCCAGCCGTCAGCAAGTCGGCCACCGTGAACATCACTCGCGAAGCCACCGCGAACGCCGTTGCCTGGCCGACCGTCAGGCCGCTCGCCGTGAGGACCGCGACCTGGGCGACCTCGCGGACTCCGACCCCGCTGGGCAGGATGAACGCGAACGTACCGACCGTCATCGCGACTGCCATCGCGCCGATGCACAGGATCAGGCCGTTGAAGCCGGGGGCGCCGACCGAGTTCGCCAGCAGCCACAGGTGCACGCCCTGGAACACCCAGGCGCCCATGGACGCGCCGAATGCCTTGAGCACCACGCCCCAGCCGAGCGGTTCGGCCAGCGGCGGGCGGCGCAGGATCTTCAGTACCAGCGACGTGCCCCAGGTCAGGATGCGCGGGTGCAGCAGCGCGAGACCGACCGGGATCAGCACGAACAGCCACATCGCGCGCGGGCTGTTGCTGAACAGCGCCGGGGCCGCGAGCAGCGACACGACCAGCGCGGACACCACGCCGAGGCCGAGCTGGATCAGCGAGCCGGTGAAGATGCGGGCGCGGGCCAGGCCCGCTTTGCGGCCCAGCTCCATCTGCAGCAGGTACGCCCACACCGAACCGGGCACGTACTTGCCGAGCGAGCCGACCAGGCAGATCTGCGCGCCGCGGGCGTAGCCGACCGGCTTGTCGCCGAGGTGGTCGACCAGGATCTGCCAGCCCCACACGGACACGAGGATCGACACCATCAGCGCCACCAGGCTGAGCACCGACGACTGCCAGGCGACGTCGTCCAGCGTGCGCCAGAACTCGTCCCAGTTGGACGCCAGGCTCTTCGCCGCGAAGCCGATCACCAACAGGATGGCGACCCAGCGCACGACGTCGAGCACCCGCGCCTTGGTGGACTTGCGGGCTTTTCCGGTGGTCGGGGCGTCCTCAGTGGACGGGGCGTCGTCCCCCGGGCTCTGCGTACGAACGGTCGTCACTGCCTCTCAGCTCCTCAGGCCTGCACCGTGACCAGCCGGCTGAACTCGGACAGCAGATCGTAGCCGTCCCAGACCCCGGCGAACGTGAGGGCCGACCCGAAGGGCACGACCCGGTCCACCCCGCGTCCGGCGAGTGCCGTCACGAATCCGGTCAGTTCCTCGCGGGTGAACCCGAACTGGCTCACCGTCTGGTCTTTGCGCGCCACGATCGGCACCAATTCGTCCAGCGACGCCACCGAGGCGTTCGCGAACGTGCCCGCGCCCAGCCATTCGCGCGGCATTACCGCGGCGTCGGCCAGCTCGAGCGTCGCCAGCGCGTTGCCGTCGAAGCGGATCGACGACACCAGCCCGTCGACCGCCGCGCCGTACGCCGACACTCGCTTCTGCACGGCCATCGCCGGCTCGGTGACATGCTGTTTCGCCACCAGCACCTGGGCGAGCAGCTCGCGGAACTCACTCCCGGCGGCCCGCGCGCCCGACGCGTCGCCTACCCAGAACACCGCGCGCGGCGACGAGCAGGCGGCCTGGTCGAACCAGTACGAGTCGTTGTAGAACCCCTCGGCGGCGGCCCGGCGCTGCTCCGGCGCGGCCTCCTGCCAGCCGCGCACCGACGCGATCGCGAACGACGAGCGGTCCGGGAACGTGAGGTCGCGCGCGTGCGGGGCCAGCGGGTACTTCCGCAGCGCGGCGACGGAAGCGTCGCCGCCCCAGATCACCCGCAGGTCCGCGGCCAGCGACAACGCGCCGCTGACCTCGTCGCTGCGGTCGTAGGTGACCATGCGCTGGGTGGCCCGGATGGTGGCCGCGGTTTCCGGTGACACGTCTTCGAGCGCCGCGTTCAGCGCTTCCAGGACGGCCTCGGCGGCACCGGCCGAGCGCGAGGACACGCGCACGACGTTGCTGTTGCCCGCCAACGCCGACAGCGCCCAGGAGTACACGAAAATGGTGTCCACGTTGGCCGGCGGCACGTGGAAAACCAGACCGCGCGGGAAGCGCAGCGAATCACCACTCGTTTCCAAAGTGGACAGTGATTTCGCGAGTTCTCCCTTGCGCAGGAAGAAACCCAGCGAGGCCAGCTCCGGGAAGCGGCGCGCCAGCGCGGGCGCGAGGAGCTTGCGCGCGAACTTGGTGACGAACTCGACCACCCGCGGATCGCCGACGGTCAACCTGCCGCCGGAGGGTTCCTCGCGCAGTTCGTCCAGCAGCGCGTCGGCCGAAACCGAGTCGCCCAGCGGAAAACGCTGTTCCAACGCACTCATGCGGCCGCTCCGGTGAACGTGTCCGAGCACCCGCGGGCCTCGGCCTTCGGCAGCCTGCCCAGCACGGAGAAGTGCTTGCCCGGCCAGTCGCCGTCGTCGATTCCGTTGTAGACGCCCAGGTCCTCGGTGAGCAGCACGTGTCCGGGGTACGACCGCGGCAGCGTGCTCACCACCTCGATGACGCCCGGCTTGCCGACCGGCTGCTCTTCCCACGTCTCCGGGTCACGGATCACGACGTCGGCGAAATCGGGGCAGTACAAGGAGTTCCCGGACGGGCCTTCGAGGAACACGGTGCCGATCTGCTCGATCATCCCGTAGTAGTTGTGGATCCGGGTGAGGCCGGTGTCCTCGGCGAACCGGCGGCGGAACTCGCTGTTGTCGACCGCGCGGTCGATCAGCTTCTTCCAGCCGCCGGAGTGGATGAGGATGCCGTTCGACAGGTCGAGCTTGTGTTCGCGGGCGACCTCGTACAGGTACTGCCACACCATGAAGGTGAAGCCGAAGATCAGGAACGGCCGGTCCCCGTACTCGGCGAGGAACTTCCGCACGGCCTCGACGTCCGGCTTGTCGTTCTCGTCCAGCACGTAGGTGTGCTTGCGGCCGAAGTTCGCCATGCCGAGCACGCCCGCGCCGCGCGCGGAGAACGACCGGCGGTTCTTGATGATGCCGATGGTGTCGACCATCAGCATCGGCAGCCGCTCGCCGCCCAGCACCTCCTGCAGGGTGGCGCCGAGCTGCTTCGTCTGCGCGGCCGCCGCTTCCTTGTCCAGGTAGATCCGCGACGCACCCGCCCCGGTCGTTCCCGAGGACGTGAGGGTTTTGAAGACCTCGGCGTCCGGAATGGACTTCAGGTCGTGCGTCTTGAACATCCGCACCGGCAGCCACGGCAGGTCGGCGATCGCGCCGAACGACGCGTCCGGCGCGAACCCGAGCGAGGACAGGATGCGCTCGTACCCGGCGGAGTTCGCCCGGTGGTGCGCGGTCAGCTGCGCGAGCTCGGGAAGCAGCGCCGCCTCTCGCTCCGCCTGCGAGCGCGTGAACACACTCATACCCGTCCTTCCAGCGACCGGTAGTCGATCTTGCCGCTGGCCAGCAGCGGCACCGTGTCGATCGGACGCACGTCGAACCCGCTGGCGTGCAGGTGCAGCCGCTCCGCCAGCGCCCGGGACGCGTCCCTGCAGATCGCCTTCGCGCCGTCGCCCTCGGGCAGCTCGGCGAACAGCACGACCTTGTCGCCCGCCGCCACCGCGGCCACCACGTCGATGCCCACCGCGGCGGTGCGCACGGCCTGCTCCAGGTCGTCCAGGCTGACCCGGTTGCCGAACACCTTGCCGATCCGCTTGAGCCTGCCGGTGATGTACAGGTACCCCTCGTCGTCGAGATACCCGAGATCCCCGGTGGCCAGCGTTCCGCCGTATTCGTCGCCCGCGCTCAGCCCGGCTTCGTCCTCGGCATAACCCATCATCACGTTGGGTCCACGGTAAAGGACCTCACCGACAATTTTGGGATGCGTGGTTTCCTCGCCGTCGTCCCGGCGGATGGCGAACGCGCCGCCGGGCAGCGCCGGACCGGCCGAGCCGATCTTGTCCGCGAGCCGTTCGGCGGGCACCGTGGTCATCCGCGGGGACGCCTCGGTCTGGCCGTACATGACGTACATCCGGCCGCCGACCGCGAGCATCTTGTCGTTGAATTCCGTGACCAGCTCGTCCCGCAGTTTCCCGCCCGCCTGGGTCAGAGTGCGCAGGGTCGGATACTTGGCCGGATCGAACTTCAGCCGACGCAGCATTTCGTAGTGATAGGGCACGCCGGACAGCGAAGTCACGCCGTGTTCCTTCACCGCACCCCAGAATCCGCGTCCCAAAACGCCAGACGGTTCGATAACCACAGTCGCGCCGCGTAAAAGGTGCGAATTCAGTACCGAAAGGCCGTAGCTGTAGTGCAGCGGCAGACAGGTCGGCGCGACCTCGTCCGCGTCGATCCCCAGCACCTGCGCGATGGCCTCGGCGTTGGCCAGCAGCCCTTCGCGAGACAACCGCACGAGCTTCGGGTTGCCGGTGGATCCGCTGGTCGGCAGCAGTACGGCCAGGTCAGGATGCGGCTCGACGCCGTCGGCGGAGTCGCGCACCCAGTCGGAGCCGCGGGTGGTGTACCCGGACGGAGCGTCACCGGAGGCCGCGAGCACGGCCGCCGGACGGAACCGCTCGACCAGCCCGGTCAGCACGTCGGCGTCCAACGCCGGGTCGATCAGCGCGATCGCCCGGCCGCCCTCGAACGCGCCCAGGTAGGTCAGCACGCTGTCGAGGTCGACCGACATCCGCGCGAAAACGACGCCCACCGGCAGCGCGGCCAGCACGTCCGTCTTCCGGCGCAGTTCGGCCGACAGTTCCGCGTCGTCCAGCGTGCGGCCCCCGGCCACGTCGACCAGCCGGGAACCCGCGCCCACCAGAGTCACAGCACCAAGCCTCCGTCGATCCCCAGAACCTGCCCGGTCACGAACGACGCCTCGTCGCTCGCCAGGAACCGGATCACCGCCGCGACCTCCGCGGCTTGACCGAGGCGGCCGAGCGGGGTCTTGGCGACGTTCGAGGCGCGGGCGTCCTCGCTCAGGCTTTCGGTGAGAGCGGTTTCGATCACCCCGGGGGCGACCGCGTTGACGCGGATGCCGGAGCGGCCGAGTTCCTTCGCCGCCGAGCGCGCGATGTTCGCGACCGCCGCCTTCGAGGCCGCGTAAACCGTCTGGCCCGCGCTGCCGTATTCGCCGACCACCGAGGCCAGCACCACGATCGCGCCGGTCTTCTTGCGCATCATGGCTCGCGCGGCCGCCTGCACGGTGTGCAGCGTGCCCGCGACGTTCGTGGACAGCGTCCGGTCGACGTCGTCCGGGCGGATCATGCCGAGCAGGCCGCCCTCCATGATCCCGGCGTTGGCGACCGCGACGTCCAGCTTGCCGTGCTCCTTGGTCACTTCCTTGACCAGTGCGGCGACGGCCTTCGCGTCGGTGATGTCGAGCGCGCGGCCGCTGACCGAGGGCCCGACCGAAGCGGCGGCCTCCTTGGCGGCGGTCTCGTCGCGGCCGGTGAGCACCACGGTGGCCCCGGCCTCGGCGAGCGCCCGGACGGTGGCCAGGCCGATGCCCCTGGTACCACCGGTGACCAGGGCGACCTTGCCCTCGAACGTGCTCACGCCTTCTCCTGCAGCTCCTTGACCATGTCCACGGCCACCTTGAAGCTGCTCATGTCGATGACCTGGTCGGTGTCGAATTCGATCTCGAACTCGTCCTCGATCGCCGCGATGAGAGCCATGTGGCCGACCGAGTCCCACGCCTCGATGTCGCGGTACTTGAGGTTCTCGACGTCGACCCCGTCGTCGAGCTGGAGAGCGTCGATGAAGACTTCCTTCAGCTTGTCCTGCACAGCCATGTCTACCCGGCACTTCCTTCTCGAATGGGGGCTGGTGACCACTATCGACGGTACCAACCGTGGGATTTCAGCCCGCGCGTGCGGGCAGCAGTTCACGCAGCGTCTCGACGTAATGGTCCGCGCCCTCGGGGCGGAACTTCAGCGAGTCGTTGCGCACGACCACGCTGAGCACGCCCGCTGCATGCGCGGCCTCCACGTCGTGGAAGGTGTCGCCGACGAGCACCGCCTCCTCCGGAGCCGCGCCGAAGTGCCGGAGCACCACAGTCACGCCCTCGGGATCCGGCTTGAGCCGGCGTACGTCTTCCCGCCCTATGACGTGCAGGCCCCTGGCGAGGTTGCCCAGCGCGTCCTCGACGCACAGCCGTGAGTTCCTCGTCACGATCGCGAGCTGGTAGCTGGAAGGCAGCTCCGCCAGCAGTTCGCGCGCGCCGTCAGTGAATTCGCCCTGCGCCACAGAGGCGCGTTCGAACCGCGTCACGACGTCGAGCCGGGCGGTGTCGCCTTCGTCGAGCCAGCGCTGGAACAGCTCGCCGAGCCTGTCCTCAGCGGACAGTCCCAGCTCGGCGCGCAGGCCCCCGAAGTCGACCGGCAGCCGGAACAGCGTGCCGTCGAAGTCGAAGGCCAGCACCTTCCGCCCGGTCAGATCCGCTTCGACGCCCATTCGCCTTCCTTGACCAAGCGATAGCCCATGTCGATCATGCGGACCCAGTACAGGTCGTCGGGCAGCGGGTTGTAGACCTCGGGCCGCTCGGGCAGCTCGTTGCCGAGGCCGAGCTGGATGTACATGTCGGGCATGTTCAGCCCGGCGTGCGCGAAGAAGTTGCTGGTGGTGAAGAAGCGGCCGACGTTGATCTCGGTGACCATCGGCACCCCGGCGGCGTTCTCCTTCATGTCCACGCAGAACACGCCGTGCGGCTTGTCGGACACCGCGCGCACCGCGGACTCGCCGATCTTGTTCACGTCGTCGCGGTTGACCGTCTTGGCCACCGACGGCGACGAGCTCTGCCCGCTCGGGGTCAGGTTGCCGAAGATGTATTCGATGCGGGAGCGCGCCTGCGAGGTGATCAGCTCGCCCTCGTGCCACAGGCTCTGCCACGCGAACTCCTCGCCCGGCAGGTATTCGCTGGCCATGAAGTCGCCGTAGTCGAGACCGCGGAAACCGCGCCAGTAGTCGATCCAGGCGTCGCCCTGGTAGAAGGAGTTGATCGGGAGGCTGCCCCGGGAGCCGGCGCCGCGGATGGCGCGCAGCCAGACCCGCGGGTTGATCTTCAGCAGCTCCTCGAGCCCGCCCTTGAGGTCGTCCGGCGAGTCGATCTTGATGGCTTCGGGCACCGAGACGCCGTTCGCCTTCATGTGCGCGTTGAACGCCATCTTGTCGTGGCACAACGCGATCGCGCGCGCGTCCGGCAGGAACGTCGGCGCGTTCAGCTTGTCGCGGTTCTCCGCGAGGTAGCCGACCTCGACGTCGGGCTGCGGGTGCACGAAATCGATGCGCTCGGCTTCGATGACGCGGTTGATCGCGTCGGCGTACCCGGGGTCGCTGACCGGCGGGACCAGGTATTTGGCCTCGACGTCGAGAAGTTCGAGGTGGAAGGGCTTCACGTCAGTGCCGACGACCTCGTAGTCGTTTCCGGCGACCGCGAGCGCGTCCCGGAAGTTGTAGGCGGCGGATCCGCCGGCGCCGGTGATGAGGATTCGTGCGCTGCTCATTCGCGTGTTCTCAGCCTTACCTGTTCAGTTCCCGCCGGAGCCGGGACGGTAGCCGGAAGCCCACTTGTGGTCGGCGAGTATCGTGACGCCCGCGTCTGTGCTGACTGCACCGAACTCGGGGCTCGTGCCATGCCGAGGCAAGACTGTACCGGACGCGCCGAAAGTGCCCGCCGAGAGCGAGAGACTGCAGATGATCCCCATTACCGTGGTCGACGTCCGTGCTGCGGAGGACCTGGTCGTCGAAGTGCTGCGATCCGGCGCTATCGCCCAGGGCCCGATGGTAAAGCGTTTCGAGGACGCGTTCGCACACGTCTCCGGAACGAAACACGCCATCGCCGTGAACAACGGGACGACCGCGCTGGTCGCGTCACTGCAGGCACTCGACCTGCAGCCCGGAGACGAGGTCGTGACCTCGCCGTTCACCTTCGTCGCGACGCTGAACGCGATCCTGGAAGCCGGCGCGACCGTGCGGTTCGCCGACATCCGCCGCGACGATTTCGCGATCGACCCGGACGCCGTCGCGGCCGCCGTCGGCCCGCGCACCAAGGTGCTCATGCCGGTGCACCTGTACGGGCAGACCGCCGACATGGGCAAGCTCGCGCCGCTGGCCGCGGAGCACGGGCTGCACGTGGTCGAGGATTCCGCGCAGGCGGTCGGCGCCTCGTTCGAGGGCCGCAAGGCCGGCTCGTACGGCATCGGCTGCTTCTCGCTGTACGCGACGAAGAACGTGACCACCGCCGAGGGCGGCGTGATCACCACGGACGACGACGCGCTCGCCGACAAGCTGCGCGTGATGCGCAACCAGGGCATGAAGGCCCGCTACCAGTACGAGATGGCCGGCCACAACTACCGGATGACCGACCTGCACGCCGCCGTCGGCATCCCGCAGCTGGAGAAGCTCGACCAGCTCACCGCGGCGCGGCAGGCCAACGCGAAGCGGCTGTCCGAGGGCCTCGCCGGCACGCCGGGCCTCGAGGTGCCGCAGGTGCTGCCCGGCCGCGAACACGTGTGGCACCAGTACACCGTGCTGGTCGGCCCGCACGCGATGCTCTCGCGCGAGGAGTTCGCCTCCGCGCTGACCGAACGGGGCATCGGCAACGGGATCTACTACCCGAAGATCGTCTTCGACTACGAGTGCTACCGCGGGCACCCGCTGATCCCGGACGCCCGGGTCGAGGACTTCCCGGTGGCCGGAGCCGTTGCCGCGCAAGCGCTTTCGCTGCCGGTACACCCGCATCTGACCGAGTCCGAAGTGGACCAGATCATCGAGACTGTTCGCGAGGTACTCGGCGCATGACCCATCGCATCGCACTCGTCGGCACCGGCAACATGGGCTCGCTGCACGCGCGCGTCCTGTCGCAGAACGACCGGGTGGACCTGGCCCGCGTGATCGACCCGCGCGAGGAAGCGGGCCGCGCGGTCGCCGACCGCTACGAAACCCAGTGGACACCGGAAATCGGCTCACTGTCCGATGTGGACGCTGTGGTGCTCGCCTCGGCCACCGAGGTGCATTACGAGCTGGCACAGGAGATTCTCGGCCAGGGCAAGCCCATGCTGGTCGAGAAGCCGGTGTGCAACAGCCTTGAGTTCTCGCAGGAAATCGTTGCCCTGTCGGCGAAAAAGGACGTCCCGCTGATGTGCGGGCTCCTGGAGCGCTACAACCCGGCCGTGATGACCGCGCGGGCACTGGTGAACGAACCGGTGCACCTGATGGCGCGCCGGCACGGCCCGTACGCGCCGCGGATCAAGACTGGTGTCGCGTGGGACCTGCTGGTGCACGACGTCGACCTGGCGATCCAGTTCTTCGGCGGGGCCACGCCGGGCCGGGTCACCTCCAGCGCGGGGTATTTCCACCCGCAGTCGGTCACCGGGGCCGAGGACACCATCGAGACGGTGCTGTCTTTCCCCACCGGCCTGGCCACCGTGTCGGCTTCGCGGCTTGCGCAGCGCAAGGTCCGGTCGCTGATGGTGTCCGAACTGGATCGCATGGTCGAGATCGACCTGCTGCGCCGCGACGTGACGATCTACCGCCACATCTCGCACGATTCGGTCACCGCGGACGGTCTCGGCTACCGGCAGCAGACCGTGATCGAGATCCCGGAGCTGGTCACCGCGCGCGAGCCGCTGGCGACCCAGCTGGACCGGTTCGTGGATCTGCTGGAGGGCAAGGTCGACGCGGACGTCGAGCGCGCGCTGATCCTGCCGTCGCACGAGGTTGTGGCGCAGGTCCTGGCTGAGGCCGCCTGATTATTTGGTGAGGCGTTTGCCGTCCGCGGAGTAGGCGACCAGCGGGGTCGCCCTCTCGGCGGACGGCACGTCGTCCTGGTCGAACCAGAACACGACCACCCCGGGGTCCTCGCTCCAGCGCGCCGTGTGCGCCGGGATCGTGCGACCGTCCACTGTGGTCTCGATGCGGGCGGCCGGCCCGCTGAAATAGCCGTACACAGGCACCCAGATGTCCGCGACGGTCGTGCCGCCTGACGTCGCGTGGAAGCCGAAAGAGCGGTCCTTGCCGTCGGATTCGTTGGCGAGGTAGAGCGGACGCAGGTTTCCGTCCGGCTCGTACAAGCTGGCCATCACCCCGAATTGGACAGCGGGCAGGTTGTCCGGGTCGTCGATTTGCGTCGCGTAGAAGACAAGTTCCGCGCCGTCGGTGTAAGTGCCGGTGGAGATCACTTCGCCGAGCGGCCTCGATTCAGCCGACGTCGGTGCCGGGACCGGTGTCGACGAAGCCACACTCGTCACCATCGGCGGCGGTGCCGCCGCCGCGTGCACCTGCTCCGGCGCACCGCCCGGCGAACGCAACCAAGCCGCACCGAACACCACGGCGACCACAGCCACCGCCGCGCCCGAGGAAGTCAGAAACCGTCGCCTACGCCGAATCCGGCCGCCGTCTTTGATAATCCGGTCGAGATCGGGCTCGGCAAAGGGTTCCGCGGGCGCTTCCTGAAGCGCGGCGCGCAACCGGTCGAGTTCGTCGGTCACGCGCTCACCTCCCCGACCAGCGCGTCGCCGTCAACGCGCAACTTCGCCAGCGCGCGGGAATTGGTGCTCTTGACGGTGCCAACGGACACGCCCAATTCCTCGGCGACCTGATGCTCCGGCAAATCGAAGAAATGCCGGAGCACGACTACCGCGCGTTCACGGGCGGTGAGCCGGGCCAATGCGTCGGAAAGCCATTCTCGATCCGCGACGGCGTGCGAGATGTCGGGAACCTTCGGCGGTTCCGGCATCTCCTCGGTGGCGTATTCGCGGATCGGCCGGCGCCAGATGTCGATGACGTGATTGGCCAGCACGCGGCGGGCGTAGGCGTAGGGATTCTTCCGCCGGACTCGGGGCCAGGCGGCGTAGGTGCGAGTGAAGGCGGTCTGCGCGGCGTCCTCGGCCTGGTGCCGGTCGCCGGTGAGCAGGTAGGCCGCGTGCGTGAGCCGGGCCGAACAGGACCGCACGAAGTCGGCGAACTCGTCGTCCCCGCGCACCATCCCACCCCTGTTTCCCGGTCTCGGCGTCACTGTCCAGGTTACGGGGGCGGGAGACGTGCGTCGATGTAATGGCTGGTCAGTCTTGTCTCAATGGCGACGCATGGTGTTCGGGGAGGTGCTCGGGGTCAGCGTTGGGCTCGACTTCCAACTCGACGCTGGCGGAATACTCGCCGAAATTCTCGTAATCGCCGTCGATCAACCGGTACGCGATCATGCTCACCGGCGGATCCAAGTCAACGATCCAGTAATGCTCAATACCCGCATCTGCATACTCGAACAGCTTCACACTCTGGTCGACGTGCTTCGTACCCGACGACATCCGGGACGCGGATCGTCAGCGAGCTCTCGCACAGGAGCAGCGTCACTGACCGCAGGTGAAACCACATCGGACGCGGCGACGGGACAAGAACCCCGTCAACGCCCTCGACCCGAGCCTCTGGGTTCTCCGGAAAATCTTCCCAATCAGCAAAAGCCAGCAAGACGCGAGAGTCAGCGCTGCGCGCGCGGATCGATCAACGAGTTCAGATCGAACTTCACCGGAACCCCCGCGATCTCCAGCTCCACCGCGCCCGAATACTCGCCGAAATTCTCGTAATCGCCGTCGATCAACCGGTACGCGATCATGCTCACCGGCGGGTCCACATCGACGATCCAGTAATCCCCGATACCCGCATCGGCGTACTCGAACAGCTTCGCGCCCTGGTCGACGTCCTTGGTGGCAGGCGAAAGCACCTCGACCACCAGTGAAACGTCGCCGGCCCCGATCCGCGGGATGTTCGCTTCGATGAGGTCCGACGGCGCGACCACCACGTCCGGCACCCGGACCGTCGGCGGGACGTCGGCCAGTACCGTCTCGAATTCTCCGACCGCCACCAACTCCGGCGGCAGCTGCATCGTCAGCAGATACGGCAATCTGCTGATGATCAGCTGGTGGAGCGACATCGGACGCGGCGACACTGACAGGACCCCTTCGACGACCTCGACCCGAACCTCCGGGTGCGCCGGAAGGTCCGCCCAGTCGTCAAGGGTCAGGAGGTGGTGAGGCCATTCAAGGACACTCATGACTTCTCCTTCACCGAAAGTGACTGAGAGCAGTGTCCCATGTTACCCGGAGCATCCGCCAGCGCGTGACGCACCGTGTCCGAGTCACTTCCCGCTGAAGTCACCCGACGGAGAGCCCCAGCCCGACGGGTCATCCGACAGCGCGCGGCGGCGGGCGTTTTCCTCGCGGACCCGCTTGACCTCCGACTCGATGTATTCCTCGTCGTAGCGCTGGAAGACCCGCGCCGGGTTGCCCGCTACCAGCGAGCGCGCCGGGACGTCCTTCGCGACCACCGAGTTCGGCTGCACCGTCGCGAAGTCACCGATCGTGACGCCGGGCATGATCACCACGAGGCCGCCGATGAAACAGCCCTTGCCGATTTTCACCGGCTTGCGTTCGATCAGGTCGCTGCCGGAATGGTTTTCCAGCGCCATGTTCGCGAGCCAGCTCGAATGCGTGAACACCAAGGTATTCAGCCCGATGCTGGTGTGTTCGCCGATTTCCAGCCCGCCGCTCGCGTCGAGGACCGCGCCCTCGCCGACCCAGCAGTGTTCGCCCATCGCGAGGTTGTCCGGGCTGACGATCTTGGCCCGTTCCCGCACGCGGCACGACTCCGGCAGACCGAAGAACTTGGCCCGCTCGGCGTCGTTCATGTACTGCGTGACGAGGTCGTTCAGGATCATCGGGCGCAGCCGGTTGCTGCGCTCGTCGTCGAAGAACATCAGTTGTCCGCCACCAGTTTCGTGAGCACCCGCAGGTGTTCCTCGGTCACTACGTCCAGTCCGAAGTTGTCCCGGACCATCGACGCCTCCCGCTCCGCGATCCGCGCGCGTTCCTTCGGATCGTCCAAAAGGGACAGCACGGTGGTCGCGACCGCCTCGGAATCGTTGGGCCGCACCAGCAGGATGTTCTCGCCGTTGTGCAGTTCGATGCCGGGGTAGTTGTCCTCGGTGACCGACGCGATGGTCGCGGTTCCGGACAGCATCGCCTCGAGCGACGCGGTGCCGCAGCCGCCGTTGAGGTCGTGCGTGACGATGTCCGCGGCCGCGAAGTACGCGGGCACGTCCGCCTTCGGCACCGCGCCGGTGACGATCAGCGCGTCGGAAACGCCCAGTTCCTTGGCCCGCTGCTGGAAAGCGTCGTGATACACCCGCCCGACGACCACCACGCGCAGTCCGGGGTGCCGCTCCAGGATCGCGGGCAGCGCCTCGATCAGCGGCAGCCGGTCGCGCAGCGGGATCACGTGCCCGAGCGACACGATCAGCGGCGCGTCCCCGATTTCCAGTTCCGCGCGCACGTCCTTGGTCACCGGCTTCGCGAAATGCCCGGTGTCCACCGCGATCGGGAAGTACTCGGAGTTGTCGTCGCTCGTGCCGTAGCGCTGGACGCAGTAGTCCACGCCCTGCTTGTCGAGGATGATGTAGCGCGGGCGCAGGTACTTCAGCACCGGGTTGACCAGCATCGCGTCGAGCGCGCGGAACACCCGGCCGTACATTTTGTTCTCGCTGATCAGCAGCGTGTGGATGGTCAGCAGAACGGGCAGCTTGTGCCGGCGCGCGTAGATGCCGACCATCCAGGACAGGTCGAAGAACTGCCCGTGCAGGTGCACCGCGTCCGGTTTGAACTCGTTCAGCAGCTTCCACAGCCGCCGCCAGTTGCCCGGCCGCATCGACGCGAACGTCATGTCGAAGTCGATCGACAGGCCGAGCTGCGGCATTTTCACTGCGGGCAGGCGCACGACGCGGTATCCGTCGCGCTCCTCTTCCGCCGGCGCGTCACCGTAGGCAGCGGTGATCGCCAGCACTTCGTTCCCGGCGGCCGCGTACTCGGCGGCCAGCGAAGCCGACATGTGCGCGCTTCCGCCCACTCGCGGCGGGAAGAAGTTGTTCACCACCACGATCCGCATGGGCTTTCCTTCTGCCGGGCCCGCAGTGCTCATTACGCATTCCCCTCGGAAGACGCGCCGACGGAAGTACTCACTCGGAGTCCCGCACCAAGGCGCGCATGCCCTCTTCGACGGTGATGGTCGGCTCCCAGCCGAGCACCTCGCGGGCGCGGGTGATGTCCGCGGCGCGGCGGGAGACGAGGACGTCGCGCTTGTTGAACACCGGCTCGACGTCGACGCCGACGGCCTCGATCAGGATCTTCGCCAGCGTGGCGATCGAGGTGTCGATGCCGGTGCCGATGTTGATCGGCAGGTTCGACTGCTCCGACTCCAGCGCCGCGACAACGCCCTTGGCGAGGTCGGTGACGTGCACGAAGTCCATCGACTGGTCGCCCGCGCCGTCGATGATCGGCGGCTGGCCGGCGCGCAGGCGCTGGATGAAGTGGTTGATGACCGAGGTGTAGTACGCCTCGATCTTCTGGCCGGGGCCGTACACGTTGAAGAAGCGCAGCGCGTTCCAGGAAAGGCCCTTGGTGCGCTCGTAGAAGCCCAGCATGTCCTCGCCCGCGCGCTTCGAGATGCAGTACGGGGTGAGCGGGTTCAGCTTGTCGTCCTCGTGCATCGGCAGCCGCTCCGGCTCGCCGTACACCGAGGCGGTGGAGGCGAACACCAGGCGCTCGACGCCCTCGTCGGCCGCGGCCGAGAAGACGTTGTTGTTGCCGACCATGTTGATGTCGATCGACTCGCCCGGGTCCGCGACCGACTTGTTGATCGACACCGTGGCGAAGTGGATCGCGTGCGTGCAGCCGCGGATGGCCTCGCGGACGCCGACGCCGTAGCGCACGTCCTTCTCGACCAGTTCGACCTTGCCGGTGGCGACGAACTCGTTGACGCGGTCACGGTCGCCGCGGGTCATGTTGTCGAAGATCCGGATCGTGTAATCCTTTTCCAGCAGGATCGGGATCACGTGCGAGGCGATGAAACCGCCGGCGCCGGTGAAGAAAACTTTCTTGTCGGACATGGGTTCTCCTCAGGAGGGTCGGCGGGTCAGGAAAGAGCGGACACGGCTTCGCGCACGGTGGCGACCACGCGCTCGACTTCGCTGTCGGTGAGTTCCGCGTGCATCGGGATCGCCAGCTGGCGGCGGAAAGCGTCGGCGGAGACGGGCAGCGGCTGCTGCTCGCCGTACACCGGCTGCAAGTGGGAGGCGTAGGTGCCGAAGTTGCACTGCACGCCCTGTTCGCGGATCCGCAGGGCCAGCGCGTCGCGGCTGATCTCCGGGGCCACCGTCATCAAGTACGCCTGCCACGGGTGCTCGCGGTCCGGAGCCTCGACCGGCACGGTCAGCGCGTCCACATCCTCGAACGCCTCGTGGTAGCGCTTGGCGACCGAGCGGCGGGCGGAGAGCAGGTCGGGCAGCCGGTCGAGCTGCACGCCCATGATCGCGGCCTGGATGTCTGAGAGCCGGAAGTTCCAGCCGAGCTCGTGGAACGTCGGGATCGGCAGTTCCTGCGAACCCTCGCGGGTGAACGCCGGCTCGATGCCGTAGGTGTGGATCTTGCGCGCGTGCGCGATCAGGTCCTCGCGGTTCGAGACCAGCGCGCCGCCCTCGCCCGCGGTGATGCCCTTGCGGCCGTGGAAGGAGAACGCGGCCAGGTCGGCGAGGCTGCCCGCCGGGCGGTTGCGGTAGGTCGCGCCAGCGGAGCAGGCGGCGTCCTCGAACAGCCACAGGCCGTGCTTGTCGGCGATCGCGCGGTACTCGTCGAAGTCGCCGGGCTGGCCCGCGACGTCGACGGCGAGGATGCCCACCGTGCGCGGCGTGATGAGCGCTTCGATCGCGGCCGGGTCGGCGCTGAAGATGTCCGGGCGGATGTCGGCGAAGACCGGCTTCGCGCCGGCCTGCAGCACGGCGTGGCCGGTCGCCGGGAAGGTGTAGTCGCCGACGATCACCTCGTCGCCGGGCTGGACGCCGAGCACCTTCAGGCCCAGGAACAGGGCGGAGCCGCAGTTGCTGGTGGTCAGAGCGTGCGCGGTGCCGGTGAGCTTCGCGAACCGCTCCTCGAAACGACGGCAGGCCGGGCCCGCGCCGGCGAGCCAGCCGGAACGGAACACTTCGGCGACGGCTGCGAGCTCTTCGTCGCCGACGGTCGGCTTCCCGAGCAGGACGGGTTCGCCCACTGTAGATCTCCTGTGCATCGGGGTGTCCCGCATTGCGCGGGGTCGCGCCAAAGTGTATAGAAGTCGCGCTCGACGCCTGTTTCGGGGACAGAACCCACGGGTAAACACCCGATCCGGGCATAGGCTCGCGGAATGCGGATCGGGGTATTGGGGGCCGTCGTCGCGTGGGACGGCGCGGGCGGGACGGTCGCCGTCGGCGGCCCGCGAGGCCGGGCACTGCTGGCCTTGCTCGCGGCGGACGCCGGGCGGTTCGTGTCCGCCGAGCGGCTCATCGACGGGCTCTACGGCGAGGACCCGCCGGACGGCGCGGCGAACGCGCTCCAATCGCAGGTCTCGCGGCTGCGGAGCGCGCTGAAACTGCCGATCGAACTCACCTCGGCGGGGTACCGCCTCCGGATCGAACCGGACGAAGTGGACGCCCACCGGTTCGAACGACTGGCCGGTGAAGGCCGTCGAGAGCTGGCCGCGGGCGACCCGACGCGGGCCAGCGATCTGCTCGGCGAGGCGCTGGCGTTGTGGCGCGGACCGGCGTTCGCGGACGTCCCGGCCGCTGAGATGCAAACCACCCGGCTGGGCGAGCTGCGCGCCGAAGCAGCAGCCGACCGGGTCGACGCGGAAATCTCGCTCGGCCGCGCTGCGGACGTCCTCGACGAACTGCGTACCGCCGTCGCCGAGAACCCCCTGCGCGAACGGTCGCAGGCCCAGTTGGTGCGGGCACTGCACGCGGCCGGTCGGACCGCCGAAGCACTGGCCGCGTTCGAGGACGCCCGCCGCACGCTCGCCGACGAACTGGGCGCGGACCCTGGTCCAGACCTCACCGAAGCGCATCTGGCCGCCTTGCGCGGCGAGTCCGCGAACGCCGCGACGCCGTTGCCCGCACAGCTCACGAGCTTCGTCGGCCGGGACGACGAACTGAAGCGGGTCGCGGATCTCCTGCGGCAGGCTCGGCTCGTCACGCTGCTCGGTCCGGGCGGGACCGGGAAGACCCGGTTGGCCATCGAAGCCGCGGCGGACGCGGGTCCGTGCGTCTTCGTGGAGCTGGCCCCGCACGTCGCCGACGACGTTCCGCAGGCCGTCCTCAGCGCGCTCGGTCTGCGGGAGGGTGCTCGCGGTCGCCAGGATCCCGTCGAACGGCTTGTGTCGGCATTGCGCGACCAGGCGACGTTGCTGGTGCTGGACAACTGCGAGCACGTCATCGCCGCCGCAGCACGGCTGGTCGCGCAACTGCTGCCCGCCTGCCCCGGGCTGCGCGTCCTCGCGACGAGCCGGGAACCGCTCGGCATCACCGGCGAACAGCTCGCGCCGATCCCCCGCCTCGCCGTCCCGCCGCCCGGCGCACCCACCGTGGAGACCTATCCCGCGGTACGACTGTTCCTCGACCGCGCTCGGGCCAGCGACCCCGCATTCCGGCTGACCGACGAAACCGCGGCCGACGTCGTGCGCATCTGCACCGCGCTCGACGGCCTCCCGCTCGCCCTGGAACTGGCCGCCGCCCGAGTGCGCACGCTGCCCGTCGCCGACATCGCCGCGCGACTCGACGACCGCTTCCAACTCCTCGCCCGAGGCAGCCGCACCGCCGACGAACGGCACCGGTCGCTCCGCGGTGTCGTGGAGTGGAGCTGGGACCTCCTCGATGACGACGAACGCCGCCTCGCCCGCCGGCTGACCGTCTTCACCGGCGGCGCGACGCTCGCGTACGCCGAGCAGGTGTGCGATGTCCCGATCGACCTGCTCCCCGAACTCGCCGACAAGTCGCTCGTCGAACCTTCGAGCGGGCGCTACCGAATGCTGGAGACGATCCGCGCGTTCTGCGCGGAAAAGCTCGACGCCGCAGGCGAGACCGAACGCTTCCGGCACGCGCACGCACAAGCGTTCCTGCGGCTCGCCGAAGAAGCCGACCCGAAGCTGCGTACCGCGGAACAGCTCGACTGGCTGCGGAAAATCGACGCCGAGTACGACAACATCGTGGCCGCGCTCCGATGGTCGGCCGCGGCGGATCCGTCGACTGCCCTGCGGATCGCCACCGCGCTGTCGATGTATTGGTGGCTGCGCGGACGACGTTACGAAGGCGCGGCGCTGTCGATGGAAATCGTGCGCCACTGCCAAGCGGCACCGCCGGAAGGACACCGCGAGCAATTCCTCATGTGCCTGCTGACCGCGATGGCCGGTGCCCCCGAAGCCGCCGAGACGGCGAACTATCGGTCCTATGTGGAGCAGTACCTAGTGGACAGTTCCTGGACCCCGGAGCATCCGATGATGCTCATGCTGTCCGGCGTCGTGCTCGGACCGCCGGAGGACGACGACGCGCGGCTTCGGCTGTCCGGGCTCGAAAACCACCCCGACCCGTGGCTCACCGCACTCGTGCCGATGGGCGACGGTCTGCGCTCGGTGCTCGCCGGGGAACTCGACGAAGCCGAACGCGGCCTGCGAGAAGGCGAAGCGCGTTATCGGGCGCTCGGCGAACGCTGGGGGCTGTCGATGGCGCTCGACCACCTTTCGCAGCTGCTGGTTTTGCGCGGCCGTCACGAGGAAGCGCTCGCCGCGATGACCGAGTCCCTGTCGCTCATGCAGACGCTCGGCGCGACCGACGACTACGCGGACCTGCTGTGCCGTCGCGGCGACAGCCGAGCGCTGCGCGGCGATCTCGACGGTGCGAAAGCGGACTACGAGCGAACCGTTGAGCTGGCCCACCGCACCGGCATGCCCGAGACGCGAGGCAGCGGTCACGTCGGCTTGTCCGGCCTCGCCCGCCGCTCTGGCGATCTGGCCGGCGCACGGGCGCTCGCCGAGCAAGCGCTTGCCGAATGCGCCGCGGACTCGTTCTCGGCCGCCATGGTGCGGGCACTCGCGTCGATCGCGCTCGGCTGGATCGACGTGGCCGAGCACCGCCCGGAGGACGCCCGTCGCCGGATGCGGCTGGGGGTCGAGACCGCGCATCGTTGGCACGACCACGGGTCGCTGGCCACCGCGTTCGAGGGCGTCGCCGGGGTCTTCGCCGAGGAGGGCCGGTTCGCCGACGCCGCCGCGCTGCTCGGCGCGGCAGCCGCGGTGCGCGGGGCCGCCGTGCCCGGTCGGCACGATGTCGCGCAGGTCACCGCAGCCGCGGAGAAGGCGCTCGGAGCCGACGGGTTCACCGCCGCTTACACCGCCGGTAAGCAGCTCGAACCGCATCAACGGCTCGCGTTGGCCGGATTGTCCCCGGTTCAGTGAACGGGTACCACGCCGTCGGGGGGTACGCAGCGCCGCACCGGAGCGCGTAGCCTTCCCTGCCGTGCGGAACGTAGTTGTGATCGGTGGGGGAATCGTCGGGCTGTCGGTCGCGTGGGAGCTGTCCCAGCGCGGTCAGGACGTGACGGTGCTCGAAAAGGAAGCTCGCTGGGCTGCGCACCAGACCGGGCACAACTCCAATGTCGTGCACGCCGGGCTCTACTACAAGCCGGGCTCGTTCAAGGCGCGGATGTCGGTCGGCGGCAACCGGTCCATTGTGGATTTCGCCCGGCAGTACGGGGTGCCCGTGCAGGTGTGCGGCAAGCTCGTCGTGGCCACGCGGGAGGAGGAGATCCCCGCCCTGGACACGCTCGCCGAGCGGGCCGAGGCCAACGGCGTGCCCGCCAAGCGGATCACCCCCGCGGAGGCGCGCGAGTACGAGCCGGAGGTGTCCTGCGTCGCCGCGCTGCGCGTCGAGTCGACCGGGATCATCGACTTCCCGGCGGTGTGCGCGGCGCTCGTGCGGCTGCTCGACGAGGCGGACGCGGACCTGCGGCTGAACACGCCCGCGCTGGGCATCCGCCCGGCTCGCGGCGGCGGCGTCGAGGTGGCCACCGGTTCCGAGGTGCTGCACGCGGACGCGCTGGTCAACTGCGCCGGCCTGCACGCGGACCGCGTCGCCGAATTGGCCGGTCTCACGCCGAGCGCGCGCATCGTGCCGTTCCGCGGCGAGTACTACGAGCTGAAGCCGGAGCGTCGCCACCTCGTGCGCGGCCTGATCTACCCGGTGCCGGACCCGACGCTGCCGTTCCTCGGCGTGCACCTGACCCGCATGCTCGACGGCAGCGTCCACGCCGGCCCGAACGCCGTGCTCGCGCTGCGCCGCGAGGGTTACCGCTGGGCGGACGTGTCGGTCAAGGATCTCGCCGACGTCGCCCGCTTCCCCGGCGCGTGGAAGCTCGCGCGCAAGTACGCCTACCCGACCGGCCTCGAAGAGGTGCTGCGGTCCTTCTCGAAGAAACGCTTCGCCGCCAGCCTCGCGCAGCTCGTGCCCGCGGTCACCGAGGACGACATCGTGCGCCACGGTTCCGGCGTGCGGGCGCAGGCGCTGCGGCCGGACGGTTCCCTGGTGGACGACTTCCTCATCGAGTCCACAAAGGACCAGGTGCACGTGCTCAACGCGCCGAGCCCGGCGGCGACGAGCGCGCTGGAGATCGCGAAGTACATCGCCGACCAGGTCACCGACTGAACCGTCCCATGTAGACGGTTCAGCCAGGAAGATTCCCCGACACCATCGGGATTCCGGCCTTGATCACGTCGCACGCCTTGTTCTTGTCCGCCAGCTGCCCGCTGACGATCTGGATCGAGGCGGTGTCCGAAACCGCGAGCCCGGCCGCGCAGATCACGCCGCCGGAATCGTTGAAGTTCGGGAACAGCGACCACTTCCGGCCGTTCGCGTCGATCTGCTCGGTCGGCGCGACGTCCATGCCGGGCCAGCGTTTCAGCGGCACGTCCGGGCCGACCCAGACCTCGAACGGCTTCTGCCCGCCGTCGCCGTCGGTGTCCTTCCACAGGCAGTAGGTCACGTTCGGCGAGATGACCTTGGAGCTGTCCAGTTCGCCGTTCGGCGCCATCTTCAGCTGCTGCGCCTGCTCCGGCTTCAGCAGCTGACACGGATTGACCGACGCGAGCGGCCCGGTCGGCGCGGTGCCTTCCGGCGGGGTGCTCGGCGCGATCGGCGGCGCGGGCTGCCCGCCCGGCAGATGCGCGGCCGCCTGCGGGATCACCTTCTTCGCGCGCTCGCACGCCTGCGCTTCGTCCGAAAAGGACACGCTCACGAAGGCGAACGACTTCGGCCCGAGCGTCGTGTACAGGTCGCAGCTGCCGCCCATGAACCCGGCGTAGCGCGTCCACGGAAAACCGCCGAGCTGCACCGGGTCGGCCTTCTTGATCGCGCCCTGGAGGTAGTCGTCGAGGCTCAGGTCCACCGACCAGCCGACGGACATGACGATCGTGTGCTCGGTATCCGTCGCGGTCCACAGGCACATCGCGGGCGCGCGCTGCGCCTTGCTGGCCTTCACCGACCTGCCCGGCGGTTTGTAGCCGAGCCCGGCGAGCTGCTTCGCGTCGAGCAGCGCGCACGGGTCGACGACCGGCGTGACCGGCCCCTGCCCCGGCACCGGCGAAGCCACGCCGCTCACCTGCTGCGTGCACCCGGCGAGCAGCATCGCGACCGCCGCCAGGGCGACCGCCGCTCCTTTGAACCTCATCAGCTGCCTCCTCCGAACCGCACCCTACTGACCAGTGCGGTTCGGCACCTGCGGAACGGGAAGGATCAACCCGGCGGCTTCGGCACCGCGCGCCGCACGACGAGCGCGGACACCCCGGACGTCACCACGACCACTGCTGCGGCGCCGATCGCGATGGCCATCGTGGTTCCGCTCACCTGCGGCCGGAGCGGATGCGAGTTCGGCACCAGCAGCACGACGCCGGAGCCGATCGCCGCGAGCAGCAGCCCGAAGAGCCAGATTCGCAGCGCGCCTTGGCGGAGCGTCGCGAGGAACTGCGCGTCCGCGGACCGGAACATCGGCCGCCGGTCCCTCCCCCGGACCAGCATGACCCCGTTGACGACGAGGCAGAACGCCGCGCCGCCGATCGAGATCAGCCCGAACCGGAACGACGCGTGCGTCCCCTTCTCCGCGGTGAAGAGCAGGCAGCCCGCGGTCGCGAGCACCGCGAAAGCCAAGGCGTAGTCCACTGTGGCCAGTGGACCCGCCTTGCGCAGAGCAGGGACCAGGGCTCTGTGGGATTCCATCTGAGGTTGTCTCGCCTTCGCGAAGTTCAGCGCTTGACCGGCTCCAGCACCTCGAGCCCGCCGAGGAACGGACGCAGCGCCACCGGCACCCGGACCGAACCGTCGGGCTGCTGGTGGTTCTCCACGATCGCGACGATCCAGCGCGTGGTCGCCAGCGTGCCGTTCAGCGTGGCGGCCGTCTGCGGTTTGCCGTTGTCGTCGCGGTAGCGGACCGACAGCCGGCGGGCCTGGAACGTGGTGCAGTTGGACGTCGACGTCAGCTCGCGGTAGGTCTCCTGCGTCGGGACCCACGCCTCGCAGTCGTACTTGCGGTAGGCGGACGTGCCGAGGTCGCCGGTCGCGGTGTCGATGACCCGGTACGGGACCTCGATCGCGGCCAGCATGTCCTCTTCCCAGCCCAGCAGCCGCTCGTGCTCGGACTCGGCGTCCTCGGGCTTCGCGAAGACGAACATCTCGACCTTGTCGAACTGGTGCACGCGGATGATGCCGCGGGTGTCCTTGCCGTACGACCCGGCCTCGCGGCGGTAGCAGGACGACCAGCCGGCGTAGCGGCGCGGACCGGCGCCGAGGTCGAGGATCTCGTCCGAGTGGTAACCCGCGAGCGGGACCTCCGACGTGCCGACGAGGTACAGGTCGTCGTCGCGCAGCCGGTACACCTCCGACGAGTGCGCGCCGAGGAAGCCGGTGCCCGCCATGATCTCCGGGCGGACCAGCGACGGCGTGATCATCGGCGTGAAGCCGTTCGCCATCGCGCGCGCCACGGCCATGTTCAGCAGAGCCAGCTGCAGCTGCGCGCCGACGCCGGAGAGGAAGTAGAACCGCGAGCCCGACACCTTCGCGCCGCGCTCCATGTCGAGCGCGCCGAGGCCTTCCATCAGCTCGAGGTGGTCGCGCGGGGCGAAGTCGAACGACGGCACCTCGCCGACGGTCTTCAGCACCTCGAAGTCGTCCTCGCCGCCGATCGGCGCGTCCGGGTGCACCAGGTTCGGCAGGATGCGGAAGAGCTGGTCGAACTCCTCCGAGGCCTCGTTCTGCTCGATCTCAGCGGCCTTGACCTGCGCCGACAGGTCCTTGGCACGGGCGAGCAGGGCGGGCTTCTCCTCCGGGGAGGCCTTCGGCACCTGCTTGGACACGGACTTCTGCTCGGCCCGCAGCTTGTCGGCGGTGGCGATCGCAGAGCGGCGGCGCGTGTCGAGGTCGAGCAGCTTGTCGACCACTCCCTCGTCCTCGCCACGGGCACGCTGCGACGCGCGCACGGCTTCCGGGTCTTCGCGCAGAGTCCTGGGGTCAATCACGCACCGAAGGGTAGTCGCAGGCCAGCCACGACTTCGACGCGGTTTCCCGTACACACTGTGCGGCGCCCCGAAGACAACCCGACAGTCTGATCGTTGTCGCCCGTTTCCCGCGCTCCCCATACTCGCTAGAACCCGGAGCGGAGGGAACTCACATGACCGACGACCTGCTCTCGCGCCACCGCGCGGTGCTCCCGTCCTGGATGTCCCTGCTGTACGACGAGCCGATCGAAATCGTGCACGCGCAGGATCGCCGTCTCACCGATTCCGCCGGCCGCACCTACCTCGACTTCTTCGCCGGCGTGCTCACCAACGCCATGGGCTACGACATCTCCGCGATCAGCGACGCCGTCCGCAAGCAACTGGACACCGGCGTCCTGCACACCTCGACGCTGTACCTGATCCGCTCGCAGGTGGAGCTGGCCGAGCGGATCGCGGAACGGTCCGGCATCCCGGACGCCAAGGTGTTCTTCACCAACTCCGGCAGCGAGGCCAACGACACCGCGCTGATGCTCGCCACCCAGTACCGCCGCAGCAACCAGGTACTGGCGATGCGGAACTCCTATCACGGCCGTTCGTTCGGCACGGTCGCGATCACCGGCAACCGCGGCTGGTCCGCGTCGTCCCTGAGCCCGATCAAGGTGAACTACGTCCACGGCGGTTACCGCTACCGCAGCCCCTTCCGGGACCTCCCCGACGCGGCCTACATCGACGCCTGCGTCGCCGACCTGGTCGAACTCCTGGAGACCGCCACCGCGGGCGATGTCGCCTGCCTGATCGCCGAGCCGATCCAGGGCGTCGGCGGCTTCAGCTCCCCGCCGGACGGCCTGTTCAAGGCGATGAAGGAAGTCCTGGACGACCACGGCATCCTGTTCGTCTCCGACGAGGTCCAGACCGGCTGGGGCCGCACCGGCGACCACTACTGGGGCATCCAGGCCCACGACGTGGTGCCGGACATGATGACCTTCGCGAAGGGCCTGGGGAACGGCCTGGCAGTAGGCGGCGTGGTCGCCCGAGGCGACGTCATGGACTGCTTCACAGCAGAGTCCTTCTCGACCTTCGGCGGCAACCCGGTGTCCATGCAGGGCGCGCTGGCCGTCCTGGACTACATCGACGACCACGACCTGCAAGCGAACTGCAAAGCCCGCGGCGACCAGCTGATGCGGGGCCTGCGCGCGGCGAACAGCCCCTTTGTCGGCGAGGTACGCGGCAAGGGTTTGATGATCGGCGTCGAACTGATCGAACCCGGCACCACGACGCCGAATACCGTCGCCGCGAAACAAATGCTGGAAGAAACAAAAAAGCGCGGCCTGCTCATCGGAAAGGGCGGCCTGCACAAAAACGTCCTGCGCATCGGACCGCCCATGACCCTCACCGAAGCCGAAGCAGGCGAAGGCCTGCAAATCCTGCTCGACTCCCTCGCCGCCCTGTCCTGACCCTGCTTGCGCCCCAATGCCACATTGGGTGCGTCACATGCACCCAATGTGGCATTCGGTGCGCCACACGCACCCAACGCCACATTGGGGTTTCTCAGTAGTGCGGTGCGCGGCGGTGCTGGGCCAGGCATGTGGGGTGCACCGGCTGGCGAGGCGGGTGCGTGGCTCTGTTGTCGCGAAAGGTCCGTGAGGGGAACCCTGAGGGAATCAGAATCCCGCAGGGTTCCCCTCACGGACTTCCGCGGAGGTGAGCACATGCGGCCCGCCCCGGCTTCGGTCGCCCGCCGATTTTCGCGCTGTGCCAAGCGGTTTTCCCAGTCACTGGCTGGACGCGCCGAGATCATGCGGCACAAGCCACCCGGACCCGCCGATCTGCGCGCGCCCCGGACTTGCCCCATCCTGGAAACCCGGTTGCTCCTCCCAGCCCACCGGCCTCCGTCCTCCGCAACGGAAGAATTAGCCCGTACGGGTGGGAATTCTCGCAGGAGGGGGAGGCAACCTTTTCCGTTCCCGCCGCGGGCGATACGAGCACTGAACCGATCCCGAAGCCACCGCCGCGCCGCCGAAACACGTCCTCCGGCCTCGTGCCAAGCCTTTTGCCGAAAGCCGCCCGCGCCGAACCCGTCGGTAGCTGAACCGATCCCGCGCGACGCCGCCGCCGGGGACCCCGGAAACGAACCTTAAGTCTTTCCCAGCCGCGCACGGGGGCGCCTCGGGGCGGATTAGGGTGAGGGATGTCCGGCACGTTGTGGTGACGGACGCATCTCGGTCTCGCACACTGGAGAGTTGCTCAATGAGCTCGACGGGAGTCTCGTCCCCGCCCGATGTCGGCACCGAAGCCGGCGCCGCCCGCCGCACGGCCAGCCCGGAACAGATCCGGGACGAGCTGATCGACACCGCCGCGGCGCAGGCGCCGGAGATCGCGGATCTGATCCGCTTGTACTACCGGCACATCCCGGCCGACGAGATCGTCGGCGACGATCCGGTCGCGCTCGTCGGCGCGGTGCGTTCGCACCTGCAGCTGGCGGACAAGCGCATGCCCGGACGCCCGGCGGTCCGCCTGCTGAACCCGACCACCGCCGAGGACGGCTGGACGCGCGACGCGACTGTCGTGCAGGTCGTCACCGACGACATGCCCTACCTGGTGGACAGCGTCACCGCGGAGTTCGCCCGCGACGGCGTGCAGGTGCAGCGCATCGTGCACCCGATCGTCGTGGTGAGCCGCGGCCTGACCGGCGAGCTGGAGGGCCTGCACCTCGACGCCGACCCGGCCGATCCGCCCGCCGGCGCGTCCGCGGAGTCGTGGATGCTGGTGGAAATCGACCTCGTCACCGACCCGCAGCGGGCGCGCGAGCTGGACAACCGGCTGTCGTCGGTGCTCGGCGACGTGCGCGAGGTCGTCGAGGACGCCGACAAGATGGCGCAGACCGCCTGCTCGCTCGCGGAAACCCTCGAACAGAACCCGCCGAAGCTGCCCGGCGGCGGGGGCGAGGTCGTCGAGGGCGCGCGCTTGCTGCGCTGGCTCGCCGACGGCCACTTCACCTTCCTCGGCTACCGCAAGTACGAGCTGGTCGACAGCCCGCAGCCGGACAGCGACGAGCCCGCCCTGCGCGCGGTTCTCGCGTCCGGCCTGGGCGTGCTGCGCCAGGACAGCCTGGCCGCGCGCAGCCTCACCGCGGGTCCGGACAGCTCGGTCGACGCGCTCGCGCCGTCGCTGCTCGTGCTCACCCAGGCCAGCGCGCCGAGCACGGTGCACCGTCCGGTTTATCCGTATTACGTCGGCGTGAAGACGTTCGACGAACACGGCAAGGTCACCGGCGAGCACCGGTTCCTCGGCATGTTCACCACCACCGCGCTGCACGAGAACGTGCTCGACATCCCGGTGGTCGGCCAGCGCGTGCGCGCGGTGATCCACCGCGCCGGGTTCCCGATGGAGTCGTTCTCCGGCCAGCGGATGCTGGAGGTCCTGCAGAACTGGCCGCGCGCGGACCTGTTCTCCGCGGACACCGATTCGCTGTACTCCACCACCACCGGCGCGATCACGCTTTCGGACCGCCGCAGGCTGCGGTTGTTCCTGCGCCGCGACCCGTACGGCCGCTTCTACTCCTGCCTCGTCTACCTGCCGCGCGACCGCTACACCACGCGCTCGCGGCTGGCGATGCAGGAAGTGCTGCTGGAAGAACTCGAAGGCACGCAACTGGAGTACAGCGCGCGCGTCGGCGAGACGCTGCTCGCACAGGTGCACTTCATGGTGCACACCGACCCGTCGAACGCGGTCGAGCCGGACACGCTGCGGATCCAGGAGCGGCTCAACACCGTCGTGCGCAGCTGGGACGACCGGCTGGTCGAGGCGATCATCGCCGAACGCCGCGAGCGCGCCGGCGACGGCGGCCCGATCGGCATGATGGGCGAGGAGTCCGCGGTCGACCGCGGGCAGCGCTTCGGCGCGGTGTTCCCCGAGGCGTACAAGGAAGATTTCACCGCCGAGGAGGCGCTGGCCGACCTGGCCAAGCTCGACACCCTCGCGGACGAGGGCGACCTCGCGCTGTCGTTCTACCTGCCCGCGGACGCCGAACCCGGCGAGCGGCGGTTCAAGCTCTACCTGCGCGGCGAGGGCGTCACCCTGTCCAAGGTGCTGCCGGTGCTGCAGGCGATGGGCGTCGAGGTGGTGGACGAGCGGCCGTACGAGCTGTTCCGCGAGGACGGCGGGGCCAGCTGGATCTACGACTTCGGCCTGCGCGTGGACAAGAAGGGCCTCGAAAACGCCGACGAAACGGCCGCGCACGAGCTGCGCGAGCGGTTCCAGGACGCGTTCCACGCGGCGTGGCAGGGCGAGGCGGAGGTCGACGGCCTCAACGCGCTCGTGCTGCGCGCCGGGCTGACCTGGCGCCAGGCGGCGGTGCTGCGGGCCTACTCGCGGTACCTGCAGCAGGCGCGCAGCCCGTTCTCCCAGGCCTACATCCAGAACACGCTCGTCAAGCACACCGAGGTCTCGACGAAACTGTTGCGGCTCTTCGAAACCCGCTGCGATCCGCAACTGTCCGATGTGGACCGGAAGACGCACGCGGAATCGCTGACCGCCGAGATCTCCTCGATGGTCGACGAGGTCACGAGCCTCGACGAGGACCGGATCCTGCGCCGGCTGCTCGCGGTCATCAACGCGACCCTGCGCACGAACTACCACGTGCGCGACGCCAACGGGAACCCTCGGCCGTACCTGGCGCTCAAGCTCGACCCGAGCGGCGTGCCGGAGCTGCCCGAGCCGCGCCCGAAGTACGAGATCTTCGTGTACTCGCCGCGCGTCGAGGGCGTGCACCTGCGGTTCGGCGAGGTCGCCCGAGGCGGCCTGCGCTGGTCGGACCGGCAGGAGGACTTCCGCACCGAGATCCTGGGCCTGGTCAAGGCGCAGGCGGTGAAGAACGCGGTGATCGTGCCGGTCGGCGCGAAGGGCGGCTTCGTCGTGAAGCGTCCGCCGCGGGCCACCGGCGACGCCGGGGTCGACCGCGACGCCCAGCTCACCGAGGGCATTTCCTGCTACCGGATGTTCATCTCCGGTCTGCTGGACCTCACCGACAACCGCGTCGAGGGCGAGACCGTGCCCGCGCCGGACGTGGTGCGCCACGACGCCGACGACAGCTACCTGGTCGTCGCGGCGGACAAGGGCACCGCGAAGTTCTCCGACATCGCCAACGAGGTCTCGGCGCAGTACGGATTCTGGCTCGGCGACGCGTTCGCCTCCGGCGGTTCGGTCGGCTACGACCACAAGGCCATGGGCATCACCGCCAAGGGCGCGTGGGAGAGCGTGAAGCGGCACTTCCGCGAGCTGGGCAAGGACACCCAGACCGAGGACTTCACGGTCGTCGGCATCGGCGACATGATGGGCGACGTCTTCGGCAACGGGATGCTGCTGTCCGAGCACATCCGGCTGGTCGCGGCGTTCAACCACATGCACGTCTTCCTCGACCCGAACCCGGACGCCGCTTCGACCTTCGCGGAACGGCGTCGGCTGTTCGACCTGCCGCGCAGTTCGTGGGACGACTACGACCGTTCGCTGATCAGCGAGGGCGGCGGGATCTACCCGCGCTCGGCCAAGACCATCCCGATCACCCCGCAGGTCCGCGCGGCGCTCGGCCTCGACGAGGGCGTCACCAAGCTCGCGCCGATGGACCTGATCCAGGCGATCCTGCTGGCCCCGGTCGAACTGCTGTGGAACGGCGGCATCGGCACCTACGTCAAGGCCGAGAGCGAAAGCCAGGCCGCGGCGGGCGACAAGGCCAACGACGCGATCCGCGTCAACGGCAACCAGCTGCGCGTGCAGGTCGTCGGCGAGGGCGGCAACCTGGGCCTGACCCAGCTCGGCCGGATCGAGTTCGCCCGCAGCGGCGGCAAGATCAACACCGACGCGCTCGACAACTCGGCCGGCGTCGACTGCTCCGACCACGAGGTCAACATCAAGATCCTGCTGGATCACCTGGTGGCGGGCGGCGAACTGCAGCACGCGCGGCGCAACGAGCTGCTCGGCGAGATGACCGACGAGGTCGGCTCGCTCGTGCTCGCGGACAACTACCGGCAGAACGCGGTGCTCGGCGTCAGCCGGGCGCACGCCGGGCCGATGGTGTCGGTGCACGCGCGGCAGGTGTCCGCGCTGGTCGCGAAGGGCGCGTTCGACCGGAAGCTGGAGGCGTTGCCGAGCCCGTCGCAGTTCCGCGCGCTGGAGAAGGCGGGCGAAGGCCTGACCTCGCCGGAGCTGGCGACGCTGCTCGCGCACGTGAAGCTCGACCTCAAGGACGAGCTGCTCGCCTCCGACCTGCCCGAATCCGAGGTGTTCACGCGCAGGCTGCCGGAGTACTTCCCGGCTCCGCTGCGGGAGCCGTTCGCCGCGGCGATCACGCAGCACCCGCTGCGCCGCCAGATCATCACCACGCTGATCACCAACGAGCTGGTCGACGGCGGCGGCATCTCGTTCGTCTACCGCCTGATGGAGGAGATGAACGCGACCGCCACCGACGCGGTGCGCGCGTACGCGGTGGTCACGCACGTCTACGACCTGCCGAAGCTGTGGGCCGAGATCGACGCGCTGGACAACGTGGTGCCGACCGCGGTCGCGGACCGGATGGTGCTGGAGACGCGGCGGCTGCTCGACCGGGCCGCGCGCTGGTTCCTCACCAACCGCCCGCAGCCGCTCGCGCCGCTGGCCGAGATCAACCGGTTCGGCCCGGTCCTCGCGGAGCTCGGCCCGAAGCTGGGCGAGCTGCTGCGCGGACGCGAACTGGAGTCGGTGGAGCAGGACGCGGCCGGGATGGTCGAGGAAGGCGTGCCCGCCGGTCTCGCCCGCCGGATCGCGCTGCTGCTGCACAGCTACGGCCTGCTCGACGTGGTCGAGGTGGCGGAGCTGGCCGAGCAGCAGGTCGGGCTCGACGCGACGCACACCCCGGCCGACACCGCCGAGCTGTACTACGCGCTGTCGGACCACCTGGACATCGACAAGATGCTCACCGAGATCAGCGCTCTGGAACGCGGCAACCGCTGGCACGCCCTCGCCCGGCTCTCGCTGCGCGACGACGTGTACGGTTCCCTGCGCGCGATCGCGCTCGACGCACTGCGGCACAGCGACCAGGACCTGTCCGTCGACGAGCAGATCGAGCAATGGGAGAAGGCCAACGCGTCGCGGCTTTCGCGGGCGCGCGTGGCGCTGGACGAGATCACCCGTTCCGGGCGGCTCGACCTCGCGACGCTGTCCGTGGCCGCGCGCCAGATCCGGAGCACGGTGCGGTGACATTCGTTTCCCACGTCCAGCCGCGATGGTCGGACATGGACGTGTACGGGCACGTCAACCACGCCAACGTGGTGACGCTGCTCGAAGAGGCCCGGGTGCCCGTGCTGTTCGGCGAAGCCGAGCGCGCGGGGCTCACCGAGCTGCCGAAGGGCGTCGTGGTCGTGAAGCTCGCCGTGCACTACCGCGCGCCGATCGTCGCGACGCCCGGCCGCTCGGTGCGCGTGGAGATCACGCTCGCCGAGCTGAAAGCCTCGACGGTGACGCTCGGGTACGTCGTGCGGACCGGCCCGGACGCGGCCGATCCGGTCGCGGTCACCGCGGAGACCGTGCTGGCCCCGTACAACACGGTCGAGCTCCGGCCGCGCCGGTTCAGCGACGAGGAATCGGAATTCCTCAAGCGGGTGCTGGCCGATGCCTGAGCTGCGGATCCCCGATCCGGGCGACCGGGAGACGCTGAGCGCGTTCGTCGCCCGCGCGGTGCGGCTGGACGGCACGACCGCCGTCCGGCTGCGCCGCCGGGGCGACGACGTCGTCGAGGCGTGGACGGCCACGCCGTTCGAGGTCCTCGCGACCCGCGCGGTGGCGGGGACGGTGACGCCCTCGGACGTCACGGTGTCCGGCAACGAACTGCTCGCGGCGCTCGCCGTCGCGGGCGGCGAAGTGATGGACCCGGGTCCGGCGCGCGATTTGCTGTGGCACGCCGAGCTTCCGGTGTCGGACCGCTGGCAGAAGGTCGACGAGCTGCCGGTCGGCGTGGTGTCGGAGCTGGCTGACCGCGGCGTCGCGCTCGCCCGCGACAACGCCGGGCCGAACGGCACGCCGCCCGCTTCGCTGATGGACCAGGCGGTGCTCACCGTCACCGGGGGAGACCTCGAGGTGAAGGTCCAGATGCGGTGCCTGTTCGCGTTGTCCGGCATGGGTTTGTTCGATTCGTCGATCGACGGCGACGTGGTCCGCGTGACCGCCACCGATTCGTGGCTGCGCCTCGACGCCCGCTACGGCGCGGTGCTCAAGCGGCGCCAAGCGTTGCTGCCGTTGCTGTTCTGAGGCGACTCTGCTGGCGGGCGCCGCCTGGGGGTGTCATCGTGAACGGATGACCGAACCCGACGGCGACCCGACCGCGGACTTCCTCGCCGAGGTCCGGGCCGAGGAGACGCCGTGGCGCACCGACCGGCCTGCGGACGCTGATCCCGCTCCGGAGGCGGAGCCTGGGCCTGGCCGTGCCCGATCGGTAGTGCGCGCGGTCGGCGAGGCCGCGCCCTATGTGCAGGCGGGGTTGTTCGCCGCTTGGGTGGCCACCTCGATCGCGGACTCGGCTGACGGCGGCCAGACGGGCGATGTCGGCGGTTGATCTTGGCTTCTGGGAACCGGGGCGAGGCCGCGCCGTGTGTCCAAGCAGGACTGTCCACCGCGTGGATCGCGACGTCGATCGCGGATTTCGCCGACAGCGGCGGCCAATCGAGCGACTTGGGCGGCGGCCAGACGGGTTGATCTCGGCTCCGGGGTTGTCCCAGCGGGTAGAGTCGGAGTCCGGTCCAGCTGCCGGATGCCCGATCCGGTGCGACCCCGATCATCGCGACCGCCGGCCTTCGCGCGATTCGACGACCCCGGTTCGCTTTCTGCGCGAAGCGGAAGCGGCGGCGGAAGAGGAGACCCATGCTCCTGTCCGGCCCGGAACGCCCGATGTCCCTGCCCACCGCCGACGACCCGCAGGTGCTGCGGCAGGCACTGGCCGCCTATGTGCGCGAGGTCGCCGCCGCGGTCGGAGTTTCGGTGGAGTGCACGTCGTGCGAGGTCACCGACACGATCACCGCGTACGTCGCGCTGAGCGGCCGGTCCCCGCGGTTCCCCGGCCGGGACCTGATGCTGCTGTGGACCATGCGGCACGGCTGGTCGGTGGCGGTGGAGACGACGCCGGCCGAGTCCCCGCAGCAGGTAGCCCAGCTGGGCGGCGACGTGACACCCGCGCCGGAACGGGTACGCCGGTTCGTCGCGGACGTGGTGAGCTCGGCCGAGAAGGCCGGGACTCCGGGGCCGGTGCTCGCGGTGTCGAGCCACGGTGACCTGCGGACCCGGCTCGAGGAGCGGGTCCGCAGGGCCTGAGGAGTCACTGCTGTCTTGACTTGAGGTCCGTGCGGGGGACTCTGATTCCCTCACAGACCGCGAACCTCGCCTCGGCGGGCTCAGGCGGCCTTGAGCTTGCGGGCGAGCCGTTCGGCGCGGGGCCAGCGCACGTGCGAGGCCCAGCGGAACTTCTCGAACATCCAGATCAGCCGCGCGGAGATGTCCAGCTGTCCGCGGCCGACGCCGTGCCGGGCTCCGGTCGGGTCGGCGTGGTGGGAGTTGTGCCAGGACTCGCCGAAGGACGCGATCGCCAGCGGCCAGAAGTTCGCCGAACGGTCGCGCGCCTCGAACGGGCGCTCGCCGATCAGGTGGCACAGCGAGTTGACCGACCAGGTCACGTGGTGCAGCGCGGCGACCCGGACCAGCCCGGCCCAGAAGAACGCGGTCAGCGCGCCCCACCAGGTCATCGTGATCAGCCCGCCCAGCAGCGCGGGCCCCAGCAGGGTCGCGAGGGTCAGCACCGGGAAGAGCCGGTCGATCCGCTTCAGGTCGGCGTCGTCGAGCAGGTCCGGGGCGAAGCGGCGCGGGTTCGTCCGGTCGCGGCCGAACAGCCAGCCCATGTGCGCGTGCCAGAAGCCCTTCGCGAGCGCGGCGGGCGTCGAGCCGAAGCGCCACGGCGAATGCGGGTCGCCGTCGCGGTCGGAGTACGCGTGGTGGCGGCGGTGGTCGGCGACCCAGTCGATCACCGGTCCCTGCATGGCCATGCTGCCCGCGACGGCGAGCGCGATCCGCAGCCCGCGGCGGGCGCGGAACGCGCCGTGCGTGAAGTACCGGTGGAAGCCGACGGTGATGCCGAGGCCGCTCACGCAGTAGAACGCGGCGGCGAGGCCCACGTCCAGCCAGCTGAGGCCCCAGCCCCAGGCCAGCGGCACCGCGGCGGCGACCGCGAGGAGGGGGACGACGGCGAAGAGCTTCACCAGGAATGCCTCGGTGCCGGTCTTGCGGCCGTCGAGCATGGGCTGGGGCTGTTTCGGGGGACGCTGGACGGTGCTCTGGGTGTCGATGGGTAACGCTCCTACTCGAGCTGGTCCGGCCGCCGCGCTCTGCGGGGCCGAGGCCGGTGCCGCGGCGGGTGTCCGGGGCAAGGGGGGAGCCGCCGGACAGGGGATGCGCCGTGCGTTGCGAACTGGCCAGGCAGGGGAGGGCCTCAAGGCCAGTCGCGACCTGCTCTGGTCAACGGGTGATCTTCGGCCCGGGTTCCCGGGAAGCGGAAGACCTTGCGCGGCCGGGTGAATTCACCGGCGCGCACCAGGGGGTGGATCGAAATCGGTTGCCGTGGGCGGAAAGTCCGCTCCGGCGAGGGTCCCCCTGGTGCGGAAAGCCTTCCGCACCAGGGGAAACACCAGCGGAACTCAGATGGCGCGGACGCCGGTGGCCTGCGGGCCCTTCTGGCCCTGGCCGACCTCGAACTCCACGCGCGCGTTTTCCTCAAGGCTGCGGAACCCGTTGCCCTGGATCTCCGAGTAGTGCACGAAGACGTCGGCGCTGCCGTCGTCCGGGCTGATGAACCCGAAGCCCTTTTCGGCGTTGAACCACTTCACGGTGCCTTGCGTCATAAAAACTATCTCCATCGGACTAAACAGCGGATGCCACCTCGACACCCGGGCCGGCAACCGACGGTGTGCCTTCCGAAAAGAGAAACACCACGCCCGCTACATCTTGCGAGCGTGGCTGCGGGACGTACCCACCGCACGAACACAAAACACGACCGCAATCAGTAAAGCACGCCGGAGCCGGTCTCACCAGGGCTGCCGCTCCGCGGGTCCACTGTGGACGCCGCGACGCGCGAAGGGGGACGGGCTCGCGGGCAGGTCGGGGGCGGGGAGTAGCGTCAGCAGCGTCGAGAAGTCTCACCGTGCGCCGGCGCTCGAGCCGGCGCCGTCCCCGGCGGACCTGCCCCCGCGGTGCCGCCGGTGGCCCCTTCCACCTCGACGAGGAGCGACATGCGCTCGGAACGACGTCCGCTGTCCGCCGAAACCAGTGAATTCGCCCGCGCCCGGGTCTCCGCCGAACAAGACCTGCGCGTCCAGCAGGAACACGCCGCCCGCACCGTCGCCGAACACGCGCACGACGTCGACGACCTGCGGGGATTGCTCGCCATGCTCGGCCTGGAGGCGGGCGCTCGGGTCTGATCCGCCTGAGCCGCTGCTGGAATCTTCGCCCGTGCGCGGGTCGTGAGGGGAACCCTGAGGGACTCAGAGTCCGTGAAGGTTCCCCTCACGGACCCGCGCGACGGTAGCGCGGCGGGCTACCCGAGCCAGGCCGCCGAGTCCGGCGCGAGCCTGCCGTCGACCAGCGGGCTGCTGGTCAGCAGCACTTCGCCCGGCGGAAGGGCGATCGAGCTGGCCGAGGTGTTCAGCGCGCAGACCAACCCGCCCCGGCCGCGACGGAACGCGAAGCAGCCCGCGGGTGCGCCGTACCACTCCAGTTCGTCGCCGCCGCGGAACGCCGGATGGTGTTTCCGCAGCTCCACCGCGCGCCGGTACAGCGACAGCGTCGATTCCGGGTCTTCGAGCTGCCGTTCCACGGTGAGCGGAGCCCAGTCCGCGGGCATCGGCAGCCAGGTCTGCGCGGTGCGCGAAAACCCGTACGGCGGGAGCGTGCCCTCCCAAGGCAGCGGCACGCGCTCCCCGTCGCGGCTGAACTCCGGGCCCTGTGAGCGGGCGCGCGGGTCGGTCATCGCCTCCAGCGGCAGCTCGGCGTTCGGCAGGCCCAGCTCTTCGCCCTGGTACAGGTACACCGCGCCGGGCAGGGCGAGTTCCACCAGCGCCATCGCGCGCGCCCGGCGGACCCCGGCCGCGCCGCCGCCGTAGCGGCTCGCCGCGCGCCAGACGTCGTGGTTGGACAGCGTCCAGGTCGCCGGGGCGCCCGCCGCGCGCGGCACCGCCAGCGAACGTTCGATCGACGTGCGCATCGCGTCCGCGTCGAAATGCGTGAGCACCAGGCGGAAGTTGAACGCCAGATGAAGTTCTTCCGGCCGCAGGTAGCGCGCCAGCCGTTCCTCGTCCTGCACCCAGATCTCGCCGACGGCCATCGCGTCCGGGTATTCGTCGAGCACCTTGCGGATCAGCTGGTGCACCTCGTGCACGCCGTCGTCGTCGAACCGCGGATCGCCGAGCGCGCCGCCGCCGTGCGCGGGCGTGCCGGGATCCATGTCGGGCAGTCCGGCGGGCTTGGCCATCCCGTGCGCGACGTCGATCCGGAACCCGTCGACGCCCCGGTCGAGCCAGAACCGCAGGGTGCGTTCGAGGTCGGCGCGGACGTCCGGGTTGGCCCAGTTCAGGTCCGGCTGCTGCGGCGCGAACAGGTGCAGGTACCACTGCCCGTCCGGCACCCGCGTCCACGCCGGGCCGCCGAACACGCTGACCCAGTTGTTGGGCGGTTCGGCCCCGCCGGGACCGCGGCCGGCGCGGAAGTGGTAGCGCTCCCGCTCCGGGCTGCCCGGTCCGGCGGCCAGCGCGGACTTGAACCACGCGTGCTGGTTGCTCGTGTGGTTGGGCACCACGTCGACGGTGACCCGGATGCCGCGCCGGTGCGCCTCGGTGAGCAGCACGTCGAAGTCGCCGAGGGTGCCGAACATCGGGTCGACGCCGCGCGGGTCCGCCACGTCGTAGCCGTGATCGGCCATCGGCGACGGGTAGAACGGCGTCAGCCACAGCGCGTCGACGCCCAGCAGCTCCAGGTAGCCGAGCTTGCTGCGGATGCCCTCGAGATCGCCGATGCCGTCCTCGCCCGAATCGGCGAACGACCGCACGTAGATCTCGTAGAACACCGCGTCCGACCACCACGACGGCCGCGGGCGGTCCGGCCGCCGTCCCGCGACCTTGCGTCTCATCAGACGAAGCTGTTCATCATGCTGTGCGCGGCCATTTCCAGGTACGCCCACAGCTGGCCGAGGTACGGTTCGGGGAGGTTCTCCTCGTCGATCGCGATCCGGATGCAGCGCAGCCACGCGTCGCGTTCGATCGGGCCGATCTTGAACGGCGCGTGCCGCATCCGCAGGCGGGGGTGGCCGCGCTGGTCGGAGTAGGTGTGCGGACCGCCCCAGTACTGGATGAGGAACAGCCGGAACCGCTCCTCCGCCGGGCCGAGGTCCTCCTCCGGGTAGAGCGGGCGCAGCACCTCGTCGCGGGCCACTTCCTCGTAGAACCGCTTGATGATCCGGCGGAAGGTCGGTTCGCCGCCCACCGCCTCGTACAGGTTCGCCGGTTCCGGCTCGCTCACAGACACACCTCCATCTTGCCCTGCCTCAGCTGCGCTGCGCGCCCGACTGCTTGTCCTGCATGGACGACAGGAGCCGGCCGAGCGGCGGTTCGAAACCGGCCTCTTCGAGCGCGCCGAGCAGCTGCCCGCGCAGCTTCCGCTGCACCGCCCACTGCTTGCCCGGTCGCACCTTGACCGTCAGGCGCAACAGGATTCCCTCCGGCGTGACCTGTTCGACGCCGAGCAGCTCCGGCGGCTCCAGCACGTTCGCCGAGAGCGCGTCCGATTCGACCGCCTTCGTGGCCGCGCCGCTGAGCACCTCGGTCGCCTTGTCGACGTCCGCGGAGTAGCTCAGCGGGACGTCCACCACGGCGTAGGCGAAGCCCTGGCTGGAGTTGCCGACGCGCAGCACCTCGCCGTTGCGGACGTACCAGACGGTGCCCTTCAGGTCGCGCAGCGTGGTGATGCGCAGGCCGACCGCCTCGACGGTGCCGGTCGCCTCGCCGATGTCCACGACGTCGCCGACGCCGTACTGGTCCTCGATCATCATGAACATCCCGGAAAGGAAGTCCTTGACCAGGTTCTGCGCGCCGAACCCGAGCGCGACGCCGACGATCCCGGCGGACGCGATGATCGGGGCCAGGTCGATGCCCAGTTCGCCCAGCACGAGGATGAACGCGAGGCCGTAGATCAGGAACGTGGAGCCGGACTTCAGCACCGAGCCGATCGTCTTGGCGCGCTGCCTGCGGCGTTCGGTCACCGCGGTGCCGAGCATGTCCGGCGCGCGTTCGCGCAGCGGTCTCAACAGCGCCGGGATCTTGCCGCCGCTGCCCGAGGCCGGAAGCGTGGTGACCCGGTCGATCAGCCGCTTGGTGAGATATCGCACCAGGAAGGCGATGACGAGGATCATGATGATCTTCAGCGGCTTCGTGAGGAGCCAGCCCGCCGACGCGGCGAGCCACTCGTTGTGCGTGACCGAATAGACCTGGGCGCACCAAGACCCGGTCTCGGAGATGCAGGCGGGTGGAGCGCTGAGCACGGCATTCACTGGTGGAGATTGTCCCTTCTCGTTTCTTCGCCCCGGCGGCGCGCAGGCGGCCGCGGGGTGGCCGCGGGATCGCGGGTATGTGACACGTCACAGAACACGCGTGCGCCGGGGCCCTGATGTGTGGTCGACTATGCCTGCACCGGTGGAGGTGGTCGAGTGCCAGACCGACAACCCGTCCCCCTCGGCGGCGCCGGCCAAGCCATGGCCGAGCTGCCGCCGGAGGCGATCCTGCGTGCCTGCCCGGGAGGGTCCGCATCCGGCGGCTCCGTCCCGTCCGGGCCAGGGACCCGTCCAGGGGGAGCTTCCCGTCCGCCCGGACAGCGTAGAGCCCGCGATCCGGTCGCCCCGGCATGGGGGCGGCGCCGGGTCCTCCTGCTCAACGCCACTTTCGAGCCGCTGACCGCGGTGCCCATGCGGCGCGCGGTGGTGCTCGTCATGTGCGGAAAGGCGGAGGTCGTCCACGGCGATCCGGGCGGCGTCGAACTGCACGCCGCGACGGTGTCGCTGCCCGTTCCCTCGGTGATCCGGCTCAGCACGTACGTGCGGGTGCCCTACCGGGCGCAGGTGCCGCTCACCCGGGCCGGGCTGATGCACCGAGACCGGCACCGCTGCGCCTACTGCGGCGGCCGGGCCGAGACGATCGACCACGTCGTCCCGCGCAGCAAGGGCGGTCCGCACAGCTGGACCAACTGCGTCGCCTGCTGCGCGAAATGCAACCACCGCAAGGCGGATCGGCTGCTGTCGGAGATCGGCTGGCGCCTGCGCGTGGTGCCGCGCGCTCCGCACGGCCCGCACTGGCGGCTGCTGGCGCATTCCAAAGAGGCCGATCCGCTGTGGCGGCCGTATCTCGGGTCGGCGGCCTAGCCGCCTGGACCTGGACACGTCGGCGCCCCGGCTGCCTGTGCGGCGGCCGGGGCGAGCCGATGGATCGTGCTCGACGTCCCTGATCCGGTGCTGGCCGCGCCTGTTTGCTCAGGCGGCGAGGCTGTAGTCGGCCTGGCAGGTGACGCGGGTGCCCATCGTGACCCGGGTGCCGCGCGTGACGCGAGTGCCGCGCGTGACCCGCGTGCCGCAGGTGACGCGGGTGCCTGCCGTGACGCGAGTGCCGCGCGTGACCCGGGTCCCGCGCGTGACGCGGGTGCCCATCGTGACGCGAGTTCCGGCCGTGACGCGGGTCCCGCGGGTGACGCGGGTGCCCCTGGTGACTCGAGTTCCCATGGTGACCCGGGTACCCATTGTCACGCGAGTGCCCGCGGTGACCCGGGTTCCGCGGGTGACCCGAGTGCCCCGCGTAACCCTGGTGCCGGACGTGACCCGCGTTCCGGGCACGAATCCGGTCTCGCTGGGTGACGAAATGGTCTCGGCGATCGCCTGAGCGGGGGGCTGGACGCTCTGCATGAGGTGTCCTCCTGGAACCGGTGCGTAACGGGCTGGGGCGGGGGAGGCGGGCGCAAGGCCCGTACAGGTGAAAAAGCTACGAGGATTTCAAGGTTCCGACAAGCCGGTATCGCCCGGTACGGCCGCCTGTACGGCGAGTTGCCATCTTTCGGCCCGCAGCCCTTCGCCCCAACGTTCCAGCGACGGCGGGCCAAGCGGCGGACGGCGCCTCAGCGACGACGAACGGTCACGGCCGCTCGCGGTGTCGCGCGGTGGCTCCGGAAGGCATCCGATACGCTCACCGGCGTGAACGTTGTCGAGACGATCCTGGTCTACGCGGTCATCCCCGGGGCCATTTACTTCGTGGTCGGCGCCGCGACCTTGCGGAAGAAGTTCTCGGGGACGCCGCGGTACCGGCCGGGGCAGCCGTGGGAGTACCCCGCGATGTGGTGGACCGCCAACCCGGACGGCGTAGGAGCCGGCCACGGCCCGGCGGTTGACGTGAATGCGGCGCCCGCGGGCGCTTCGACGGCCGCAGGAGGCGCTCGTGGCAAGTGGTGAAGTGACCCAGACCGCGGTCGCGGAGAAGGACCTGGCCTTCGGCGAGGTCATCACCAACAGCGGCCGCCTGTCCGCAGCGAAGATGTACGAGCCCGCGGCCCCGACGAGCCCGTTCACGGTGCAGCAGCTCGCGCGCCTGGACGAGGCCCTGACCTTCGCGACCCGCGAAACCGGCCTCGGCTTCAGCATCTACCTCGGCGATCTGGGCGAAGACACCCGCGCCGGCGCGGAAAAGCTGCACGCCGCCACCGACGACCCCTCGAACGCGGTGCTCCTCGGCGTTTCGCCCGCCCAGCGCGCGATCGAGATCGTCACCGGCGAACGCGCCCACTCGCGCCTGCCCGACCGGGGCGCGAACCTGGCCGTGGCGAGCATGGTGGCCTCCTTCAAGGAAGGCGACCTCACCGGCGGCCTGGTCAACGCCCTGCGCATGCTGAGCGACCAAGCAGGCCCCGCTCCGAAGCACTAACCCCGAACACTTCGAAGAGCCGTCCCGCGCCGAGCGGGGCGGCTCTTTCTACGTTCCGGCTCAGGCAAGTCCGTGAGGGCCACCTTCACGGACTCTGAGTCCCTCAGGGTTCCCCTCACGACCTTTCGACGGTCCGTGAGGGGCCCCTTCACGGAATTAGATTCCCGCAAGGAGCCCTTCACGGCCCGCCCGCCCAGCGCGCGCCGGGATGCGCCCCAATGTGGCGTTCGGTGCGTCTGACGCACC
>NZ_JBEXMH010000027.1:0-111671 GCF_040610415.1 Amycolatopsis sp. NPDC004079
GCCCGGCGTGAGGGGCCTTCGGCCTGTCACGCCGGGCAGCCCCCAAACGCCGGCGCGATCCCGCGTGGTGGTCCCGATCGCCTTGCGGGTTTTGTGAGGTGGTTGATTTTCGCTACGGCGAATGCGGTCGGCGGCGTCGGGATGATCGGCGGCGCGGAAAGGGTGTGGCGGCTCGCCGGGGGGTGGCATCCGCTGTCGTGGATTCGCAACCGGGGGCCAGCTTTTTGGGTCGGGTGTCCGGGGTTTTGGGACGGGTGTCCTGAAGTTCCCCGTGATTCGGGGCGGGTTTTTCTCCTGGTGAGCCTTGGCGGGGCGGTGCCACGTAGGCTGGACGGGTGCTCGCAGTCGTTCCACCACCAGTAACCGTCCGGGTCCCGGCCAAGGTCAACCTGCACCTGGCCGTGGGGGACCTGCGGGCGGACGGGTTTCACGAGCTGGTCACTGTCTTCCAGGCGCTTTCGCTCACCGACGAGGTGACCGTCGCGGCCGCGGACGAGCCTGGGCTCGAGGTGTACGGCGAGGGGGAGCGCACGGTGCCCACCGACGGCACCAACCTCGCCTGGCGCGCGGCGTGCGAGCTGGCCTCCTACGTCGGACGGCCGGATGCGGATGCTCCGAAGGTGCGAATCGTGCTGCGCAAGGGCATTCCGGTCGCTGGCGGCATGGCGGGCGGGAGTGCGGACGCGGCGGCGGCGCTGGTCGGGCTCTCGTCGTTGTGGAAGCTCGACGTCACGCGCGACGAGCTGGCCACCATCGCCGGGAGTCTTGGCAGCGACGTGCCCTTCGCGCTGTACGGCGGCACTGCGCTCGGCACCGGTCGCGGCGAACAGCTCGTGCCGGTGCTCGCGCGGCACACGTTCCACTGGGTGCTGGCTTTCGACGAGGAAGGCCTGTCCACGCCCAAGGTGTTCGGCGAACTCGACCGGTTGCGTGCCGACGGGAAGCCGCCGCGTATCGGGTCGCACACGCCGGTCGTGGAGGCGCTCGCGTCGGGGGATCCTCGCCAGCTGGCCCTGCTGCTCGGCAATGACTTGCAGGCGGCCGCGGTGTCGCTGCGGCCCGGTCTGCGCCGCACGCTGCGCGCCGGGGTGAACGCGGGCGCGCTGGCCGGATGCGTGTCCGGCTCCGGGCCCACGTGCGCGTTCCTGTGCTCCGACGCGGAAACCGCGGTCGAGGTGGCCGCGGAGCTGTCCGGCGCGGGAGTGTGCCGGACGGTGCGGGTCGCGCACGGGCCGGTGCCCGGGGCCCGGGTGGTCGGCGGCGACGACGCGCCGCGCAACGCGCCGCCGCGCGTGCACGCCTGAAACCCAGCTTGAATCAACAGTCCACAGTGGAAAGGATCCGGATGGCCAACCTGGTCAACCTGGAATCGGTGAGCAAGTCCTACGGCGTGAAGCCGTTGCTGGACAACGTTTCCCTCGGGGTCGCCGAGGGGCAGCGCATCGGCGTCGTCGGGCTCAACGGCGGCGGAAAGACGACGCTGCTCGAAGTCCTTTCCGGACTGAGCGAGCCGGATTCCGGCCGGGTGAGCCAGGTGCGCGACCTCCGGATGGCCGTCGTCACCCAGCGCACCGAGCTGCCGACGGGCAGCACGGTCGGCGATGTGGTGCTGGAGCGCTACGGAGCCGAGCACGAATGGGCCGCCGACGCGCGCGTCCGGTCCATTGTGGACGGCCTGGGCATCACCGCGATCGGGCTCGACACCACGACCGCGAACCTGTCCGGCGGCGAACGCCGTCGCGTCGCGCTGGCCGCCGCGCTGACCGGCGAACTGGACCTGGTGGTGCTCGACGAGCCCACTAACCACCTTGACGTCGAAGGCGTGCGCTGGCTCGCCGATCACCTGCTGGGCCGCCGGATCGCGGTCGTGGTCGTGACGCACGACCGGTGGTTCCTCGACACCGTCGCGAGCCTTACCTGGGAGGTCGCGAACGGCCGGGTCGAGCAGTACGAAGGCGGTTACGCCGACTGGATTTTCGCGCGCGCCGAACGTGCCCGCCTCGCCGCGACCGCGGAGGAGAAGCGGCAGAACCTGGCGCGCAAGGAGTTGGCGTGGCTGCGGCGCGGCCCGCAGGCGCGTTCCTCGAAGCCGCGCTACCGCGTCGAGGCCGCCGAAGCGTTGATCGCGGATGTGCCGCCGCTGCGCGATTCCGTTGAGCTGATGGCGTTCGCGAAGCGCCGGCTCGGCAAGACGGTGCTGGAGCTGGAAGACGCTTCGCTGCGGGTCGGCGACCGGACGCTGCTCGACCACGTGACGTGGCGGATCGGTCCCGGCGACCGGATCGGTCTCGTCGGCGTGAACGGCTCCGGCAAGACGACACTGCTGAAGCTGCTGGGCGGCGACGTCGAATCGCCGACCGGACGACGGGTGCAGGGCAAGACGGTCGCGCTCGCGCACCTGCGCCAGGAACTCGACGACCTGCCCGCCGATCTTCGCGTGCTGCAAGCGATCGAGCAGATCGCGGGCCGCGTCGTGTTCGGCAAGCAGGAGATGACCGCGTCGCAGCTCGGCGAGAAGCTCGGCTTCCCGGCCGCCCGGCAGTGGACGCCGGTCGGCGACCTCTCCGGTGGCGAACGCCGCCGGCTGCAGCTGTGCCGGTTGCTGATGGCCGAGCCGAACGTGCTGCTGCTGGACGAGCCGACGAACGACCTGGACATCGACACCCTGCAGCAGCTCGAAGACCTGCTCGACGGCTGGCCGGGCACGATGGTGGTGGTCTCGCACGACCGGTATCTGGTCGAGCGGGTTTGCGACGCCACGTACGCGCTCCTCGGCGACGGCAAGGTCACGCACCTGCCGGGCGGCATCGAGGAGTACCTGCAGCGCCGTGCCCGCGCGAAGGAGGCCGCGCCGCGTCGTGAAGCACCGGCCGCGGAGAAGACTGAGGCCAAGCGCAGCGCGGCGGAAACCCGTGCGGCACAAAAGGAATTGAGCCGGTTGGAGCGGAAGCTGGACCAGCTCGCGAAGCGGGAAGAGAAGCTGCACGCCGCGCTGGCGGAGGCGGCCACCGACCCGGAGAAGCTGATCGAGCTGAACACCGAGCTGAAGGCCGTCCTGGCGGAGAAGGACGACGTCGAGGCGCGGTGGCTGGAGACGTCCGAACTCGCCGAGTGACAATCGGCGGATGGACGACGACGTTCCGCGGCTGTCGATGCTGCGCGCCGACACCACGTCGGTGCTGCGGCTGATCGCGCATTTCGACGCGCTGACCGGTCTCGCGCCCGACGCGGTGGTCCGGTCGGCGGCGCTCGTCGCGGGCTGTCCGGTCGGTGCCGTCCTCGACCGCGAGCCCGTGTGGTTCGACGGCGCGGGCTCGCCGATTTCCGGGCCGCCACTGGACGACGTCCAGATCGACCGGCCAGCGCCGCATCCGCTCGACGTCGTCCTGCTCGACCAACTCCGCCGCGCCCTGCGTACCACCCGGCCCGACCCGCCGCTCCGGCTCGGCGAACCCGGCCTGCTGGAGATCGCCGTTTCTCCCCGCGAACAACGCCGGGATCGCTTGCGCGCACTGCACTTGCTCGGTTACGACCTCGACCAGCCGGTCACCGCTCTGGTGCTAGCCGGTGCCTCGGAAGACGGTCTCGACGCACTCGCCCGCGCCGGAGCCGGTCGGCTGCACCACCACCGACTGGGCCGCCTGACCCTCGCGCTGACTCAAGGCGGCCCGGCACCGCGCGAGTTGGCCGGACACCTGCACGACGACCTCGCCGCCCGCCGTCCCGCATCGACTGGCCTGGACCGAGCCGTGGACGTCTGGATCGGCATCGGCGAGCCAGCCGCAGCAGCGGACGCACCCGTGTCCTGGCACCAAGCCCGCACCGCGCTGCGGTTCGCCTCGTCCACTGTGTTCGGTCGCCGAGCCGTGCCATACGGACCACTCGGAGTCCTTGTCCTGCTTGCGGAACTGCCGCCGTCTCAGCTCGCGGCGACCCCAGGTGTCGCGGCGCTCGAAACCCACGCCCGGACACCCGGCGGTGCACTCGACGTCGAAGCGCTCGAGTCGTACTGCGTCTTCGGCGCGCTCCGGCGGACGGCGACCGAATTGAACCTCCACCACAGCACTGTCGCGGCTCGCCTGGACCGGATCGAAGCGGCGACCGGCTGGCGGCTCGAAGACGCGATGGACCGCTTCCAAGCGACGTTCGCGCTGCTGGCCCGGCGGTTGGTGACGTCGGATCGCACGCTGGGCGACGTCGGGTAGGCGACGCCCGTCGCGCGGACCGGCCGGATCCGGCGACGCGCGTCGGCTGACCCGCCGGGGCTCGCCAGCGACGATCGAGCACGCGCAACGACGCGCGTTTCCCGGAGGGACGCCCATGATCGACCCCACCCGCACCTGGCAGATGCTCGAACACCGGCTCGAGACGACCACGAATCCCCGGCACCGGCAGGTGCTCGGCATCGTCCTGGAGCACATGAAGGCCGAGGCCGAGCCGGATCTCGACCGCCTGATGGCGACTGTCAGCAAGGACGCCGCGTATCACTTCTGGGGAGCGAGCGGCGACAACGGACCGAAGGGCCACGACGGCGTCCGCGGGTACTACGCGGCTTTCGTAGCGAGCAACGCGAACCACCTCGAATACCGGATGGACCGCCTCATTGTTGACGATCATGCTCTCGTCACCGAGGGCGATCTGCACATGCTCCTACCAGGCGCGACCGCGCGGCAGATGGGTTTCCCGGCGGACGACGCCGACGCGGACTACCTGTACGTCAGCAGGCAGCTGATCGTGTGGCCGGTCGACGAGGACGGCCTGATCACCGCAGAGGATTCCTACACGTCCGGCCCGCTGGAATTCCGGAAACTGACCCGCGAAGAGCTGCCGCAGGCGTATCTGGACCAGGTGCGTCCGCAACCTGCCTGACGCCGGACATCCGCTGTTCACGCCGCCGCGGGCGGGGCCGGAAAAACCGGACAGTAATCTGACGCACATGAGTCGGTTTGTGGACACACTCGTCGGGACTGCGGCGGACCGGGGGCAACGGCGCGGCATGGTGACCGGCGAGCCCAAGGAGCCGGTGCGCCGGACCTGGGCCCAGGTGCACGACGAAGCGCGCCGGATCGCGGGCGGGCTGGTCAGCGGCGGATTGAAGCCGGGAAGCGCGGTGGCGGTGCTGGCCGCCGCGCCGGTGCTCATCGCGCCGACCGTGCAGGCGGTGTGGCTCACCGGCGGCAGCGTGACGATGCTGCACCAGCCGACGCCGCGCACCGACCTCGCCGAATGGGCCGAGGACACGGTGAAGGTGCTCGAGATGATCGGGGCCGAGCTGGTCGTGCTGGGCGAACCGTTCGACCAGCTCGCCCCGGTGCTCGAGGGCAAGGGCATCAGCTACCGGCTGATCTCCGACCTGGCCGCCGCCGAACCGCTGGCCGAGATCGTGAAGACCGCGGAGGGCGACACCGCGCTGCTGCAGCTGACCAGCGGGTCCACCGCGGAGCCGAAGGCCGTCCGGATCACCTACGGCAACCTGTACACCAACGTCAAGGCGATGGTCGACCGCGCGGAGTTCGAGTTCGACACCGACGTGATGGTGTCGTGGCTGCCGACCTTCCACGACATGGGCATGGTCGGCTTCCTGACCGTGCCGATGACGTTCGGCGTGGAACTGGTCAAGATCACCCCGGTCGAATTCCTGACCGGCCCGCTGATCTGGCCGGAACTGATCAGCAAATACGGCGGCACCACCACGGCCGCGCCGAACTTCGCGTACGCCATCGTCGGCAAGCGCATGGCCCGGGTCGAGGACGACAACGCCTACGACCTGTCGAAGTTGCGCATCGCGCTCAACGGCGCGGAGCCGATCGACGAGACGGCCGTGCAGACCTTTGTGGACGCCGGGAAGCGCTTCAACATGCCGCCCGAGTGCGTGTTCCCCGCCTACGGCATGGCAGAGGCGACGCTGGCGGTCTCATTCGCGCCGCTGTTCACCGGCCTCACCCTGGACTTCGTCGAAGCGGACGCCCTGGAAGCCGACAACCGCGCAGTGCCGGTCCCCGAAGGCGACCCCCGGCGCGGCACGGACGAGGTGCGCTCGTTCGCCCTGCTGGGCCGCCCCTTGGACGGTCTTGAAGCAGACATCGTCGACGAATCCGGTGCAGTTCTGGGCGAACGGCAAGTCGGCGAGATCCGCCTGCGCGGCGAGGCCGTGACGCCCGGCTACCTGACGGTCGACGGCCCGGTCGACACCCAGGACCCGGACGGCTGGATGAAGACCGGCGACCTGGGCTATCTGGCCGGCGGCCAGATCGTGATCTGCGGCCGCCGCAAAGACGTCATCATCATGGGCGGCCGCAACCTGTACCCGACGGACATCGAACGCGCCGCGGGCTCGGTGGACGGCGTCCGAGCAGGCAACGCGGTCGCAGTCCGCCTGGACGCGGGCAGCCGCCGCGAACGCTTCGCCGTGGTCGTTGAGTCCAAGCTGGCTGGCGACGCCGCCGAGGAGACCCGCCTGTCCAAGGAGATCGCAGCAAGGGTCCGAGACGCGGTAGACATGCGCCCCTTCGCGGTGGTGGTGCTTCCGGCGGGGAGCTTGCCCAAGACCCCTTCCGGCAAGGTGAAGCGGGCGGCTACCGCCGTGCAGTACGCGGAGAAGATCGCTAAAAACGCCGACAGCTGATTTTTGCCGCGCCGGAACGCGACGAAGGCCGCTGCGAGGGATTCGGGGTCCCTCGCAGCGGCCTTCGCGGCTAGGTCTTATCGGCCGGGCAGTCGTTCGGCCGGCGCCTCGGTGACCACGGGCCAGGAGGCGCGTCCCGCGGTGGCCTCGCTGTGGTCGCGGCTTCCCGGGATCATCGGGGCCCGCCGTCCGGACAGTTCGGCCAGCTGCGTCTCCGCCTCGTCGAGGAACTGGTCGACCTCGCGCTCGTCATACCCGCGCTTGCCGATCAACGGCTTGGAGAACAGCACGTGGTGGACCTCGGCCGCGGTGAGGTCGTCCTCGTCGGCGATCGTCTTGGCGATCCGCCGCACGAAGTCGTCGACCTCCTGCTTGGCGTAGCCGCGCCGGCCGATCGGGGCGTTACCGAAAGCGACCTCAGCGAGATCCTCGGCGGTAAACGACATGGATCATTCTCCGATTCAGGGGGTCGGGGTGATGCGTTCTCCTGAATCCGTCCTAACTGGTCCCGGCCACCCCGGGAAGCCCGCAGCCGCCCGGACGACTCGATCAGGGCCCCAGAAGCCGCCCATCGAGTGAGAATTCCATCACGCACGGCCACAGCCGCTCACCCACACGCACAACGTCGCGCAGGGTCCAGAGCTCCCCAATGTGGCATTGGGTGCGTAGGACGCACCGAACGCCACATTGGGGCGGAACCGGGCACAAGTCTCAGGCGGCGTGGAAAGCGTTCTGCGCCGCCGCCAGCCCCTGGGAAATCAACGCCTCGGTCGCGTCCGCGCACCGGTCGACCTCGAACGGGAGCTCCTTGCGCTCGACCGTCGAGAAATCCTTCAGCACGAAATCAGCCGGATCCTGCCGACCCGGCGGCCGCCCGATGCCGAACCGCACGCGGTAGTAGTCGCGCGTGCCGAGCGATTTGGTGATGGACCGCAGTCCGTTGTGGCCGTTGTCGCCGCCGCCGAGCTTGAGCTTCAGCGCGCCGAAATCGACGTCCAGCTCGTCGTGCACAACCACGACGCCGGACGGCGGGATCTTGAAGAACCGGGCCGCGCCGACCACCGGACCGCCGGAGAGGTTCATGAACGACCGCGGCTTCACCAGCACGACGCGGGAGCCCGCGAGCCTGCCCTCGAGCACCTCGGCCCCGCTGCGGTGCGCCTTGAACTTCCCGCCGATCCGGCCGGCCAGTTCGTCGAGCACCATGAACCCGACGTTGTGCCGGTTCCCGGCGTACTGCGGCCCGGGATTGCCAAGGCCGGCGAGCAGGATCTGCTCGCCGGCCCCGGGCACGTCTTCACTCACGAAAGAGAGCTTATTCGGCAGCTTCGGCGGAGGCTTCCTCGGCTTCGGCGTCCTCGTCGGCCGAGCCGCGCGGGGCCTCGTTGACGGCGACGACGAGCGCCTCGGCGTCGGTGACCAGCTCGGCGCCGGCGGGCAGGGTGACCTCGCCCGCGGTGATCTGGGTGCCGGCCTCGATGCCCTCGACGGAGACCTCGAACTGCTCGGGGATGTGCAGCGCCTCGACCTCGACCTGCAGCGTGTCGAGGTCCTGGGCGACCAGGGTGCCCGGGCCCGCGGTGCCGGTGACGACGACCGGGACGTCGACGGTGACCTTCTCGCCGCGCTTGACGACCAGCAGGTCGACGTGCTCGATGTAGTTCTTGAGCGGGTGGACCACGATGGTCTTGGTCAGCGCCAGCTCGCTCTCGCCCTGCAGGTCGAGCGTGATGACGGCGTTGGTGCCGTTCTCGCGGACGACGCGGGCGAACTCGATGGCCGGCAGCGCGAAGTGCCGCGGGTCCGAGCCGTGCCCGTAGAGCACCGCGGGGATTTTGCCGGCGCGACGGGTGCGGCGGGCGGCACCCTTTCCGAACTCGGTGCGCGGTTCGACGGAAAGACGTACCTCGGACACGGTGTAGCACTCCTTCAATCACACGACGTGCGGCAGGGGGCGGCGGGATCGTCGATCTCTGCTCGGGGGCGGTTGTGCACGGCGGCGAGATTGCGGGCGTGAGCGGACCACGGGGCTTCTCGAGCCGCCGCGTCGATCACGCCGGGCACCTACAGGCGCACCCGCCTCGCCGAGACAACCCGAGAAGTGTAAACCAGCGCGCCCGTGCGGGCGCCCACCGGGTCGGCCCAGGCTCCCCCTCGCGGGTGGGTGACGACACAATTCCCGTGCCGCCCGCCGATCTCGCGGGGGTGGCATGATTCCCGCGAAAGAGGGGCGGCCGACATGCGGGCTAGATGGACTGCGACAGCGCTGGTGCTGCTGGGTGGGCTTCTCGCGGGCTGCCAGGTCGCAGTGACCGGCACGGCGGGACTGTCCGATGCCGACCGGCAGCTGGCCGAGCAGCGCGCGCAGCAGCAGACGGCGATCGACGCCGCGCTGCAAGCGCTGGAGCAGGCGCCGGCGCTCCAGTACGACGCGACGCTGAAGGACGGTGCCGGCAACCCGGCGACGCTGACGTACCGCGTCGCGCGCGACGGCAACGGTTTCGGCGCGCTGCCCCTGGAAGGCAAGTCGGTGCGGATCACCGAACCGGACGGGCAGCTGTACCTCGCGGCCGACGCGGACTACTGGAAGTCGCACGGCCTGGAGGAGAACAGCACCCAGTTCGGCGGCGGGTGGGTGCACACCGTCGGGAGCGAACTGCCGGTCGACCCGGCCGCGCGGCTGGCCCCGCCGAAGCTCGCCGGCGAACTGCGCAAGGCGCTCGGCGGTCTCGGCTCCGGCGCTCCGCGGAAGCAGAAGCTCCAGGACGGCACCGAGGTGTACGACCTCGGCGGCGCGCTCCAGGTGACCACCGCCGAACCGCACCGGGTCGCCGGGTTCGCACCGGCGCTGCTCGACCCGCGCGGCGGCCCGAAGCTGGGCGCGGCGTTCCGTGTCCGGCCGCTCAGCGCCGCGGAGATCAAGCAGTTCCACACCGATTTCAACGCCGCGGTCGACGCGATCGGGCAGCCGTTCGACGGGCTCGCGCAGGCGAGCGTCACGGTGCTCAACGACAAACTCGACTGCCAGGATTACGTCGGTTCCTGCAAGACCACTGTGGACGTTTCGAACAGCGTCGTCGGCAATCAGCCGGGTTCCAAACCGAACGTGCACATCAAGCTTTCGGTGGAGATCAGCGCGGACACGCTCGGCTCGCAAAGCTGCGCCACGGAGGGCGACGCCGCCGCGGACGCGACCATCACGATGTCCTGTTCGGTCAAATTCTCCCTGCCCAACCGGACCGCGAGCTACCAGGTGCTGGCGAAGCCGACGGCGGTCGCCGAGGTGCGTTCGCCGGTCGACGCGAACTCGGTGAAGGCGAAACTGACCACCGCGTTCGCCGCGCTCGGCGGCTGACCTGCACGCTCACCTCGGGGTGCGTTTCTTCCGTTGAAGTAGCCGAAGACCGGTCCTTACCATCGGTTTCGACGAGACGGACTTTCTTTTCGAGGAGCGGCACAATGAGCAAGCTGGTGGTGTTCGGCGCAACGGGATTCGCCGGCGGCCGGATCACCGACGAGGCGCTGCGGCGCGGGCACTCCGTGACCGGGGTCGCGCGCAAGGCGGAGGGCTTGCCCTCCGGTGTTGAGGCGCGGTCGGGGTCGATGCACGACGCGGAATTCGTCGCTTCGGCGGCCAAGGGCGCGGACGTGCTCGTGGTCGCGACGCCGGGCCGCGCGGACGACGAGGGCCGTCGCCTGGTAGACGCTCTGCCGACGCTGGTGGAAGCGGCCCGCGCGAACGGCGCCCGGCTGGCGATCGTCGGCGGCGCCGGTTCGCTGCGCGTCAGCGAGGACGGCCCGCGCGTGATCGACACCCCGGAATTCCCGGAGGAGTACAAGGCGGAGGCGGGCAGCCACGTCCTCGTCCTGGACGCGCTGCGCGAGCTTTCGGACGACGTCGACTGGTTCTACGTCAGCCCGGCGGCCGAGTTCGGTTCCTGGATCCCCGGCGAGCGCACCGGCAAGTTCCGCCTCGGCGGCGACGTGCTGGTCAGCGACGCCGACGGCCGGTCGCACATCAGCGGCGCGGACCTGGCGATCGCGTTCGTGGACGAGATCGAAGAGCCGAAGCACTCGCGCTCGCGGTTCACGCTGGCGTACTGAGCGCGAAAACCCGGTGGTGCGGTTTTCTCGGCACCACCGGGTTTTCGCTGTGCGTCAGCCGGGGGATCCGGCGGTGCACAGGAATTTCTCGGCGTGCGCCGGGTCGAGTGCGTTGGTGACCAGGTTCCAGACGTTGAGGTCGTAGGCCTCGCCGATGTGTCCGACGGGGTCGAACGGGCAGGTGTCCTGGACGTATTCGTTCGTGACGCCCGGCTCGCGCACGAACGACGTTTCGGTGGGCGTGACCAGTTCGTCGAACCGCGACGTGAGCACGGTGTAGCGCACGCCGGGCTGCGCGATGGGACCGTTCGTGAGCGTCTGGACCGCGCTGCCGTCGGTGATCAGGTTGTCGCAAGCCGGGCAGCCGAACGCGGTGAGTGCCTTGCCGACCTCGTCGCGCGCTCCCAGCAGGTACGCCAGCTTCGTCAGCCCGGCGAACGTGGTGCCATGCGCGGGCGGCGCGATCGACACCACGGAGCCGATCCGGTCCGCGATGCCTTGCGTCTTCGGGACGTACAGGGACTGGAAGCCGCCCTCGGAGTGGCCGACCAGATCCACTTGCGCCGCACCGGTTTCCGCCAGTACCTCGCCGATGAACTGCTTGATTTCCGTTGCGGAGTCAGCGATCGGGCGCAGTCCGCCGACGACCGGGAATTGCGGGTACGCGCCGTAGGTGCGGCTGAAGGTGCAGTATCCCTTGGCCGCGACGTGATCCTGCAGGTAGTTCAAGTCCTCATAGGACGTCGCGCCGAGCCCGTGCAGGAACACCACCGGACGCGGATGCGCCGCACTCGGCCGGCACGCGGGATCGTTGACGCCGCCTGCCGTGGCGGCGGTGGCTGGGACGGCGAACGCGGCGGTCAGCAATGCCGCGGCGGCCAGGACGATGCGCAACCTCATCGGAGCGGTCCTTCCCTGTCGTCCTTGACAGAGTCCTTGACACTGGATACCCGTGGGTATTGGATACCTGAAGGTATTGAGCGGGCTGAGCCAGTGTCAACCCCCGGACGAGGGAGAAGCCGATGACCGGCCGGACGCGGCCGACGCGGGCGGAGACCCGGCGGCGCATCCTGGACGCGGCCTTCGCCGTGTTCGGGGAACAAGGCATCGCCGCGACGAAATTGACCGAGGTGGCCGCGGCGGCCGGGCTGACGAAGGGCGCGGTCTACTCGAGTTTCGCGTCGAAAGACGAGCTGGTGCTGGCGTTGATGGAAGAGCACGCCGCGCATCGGCTCGAGGCGAGCTTGGCGAGTTTCGCCGAAGCGGACGACGGCGGCGCGGGGCTCGCGAACGTCGCGTCGGTGCTGATGTACGAAATGCGCGCCGACGCGGTGTGGCACCGGTTGCTGGCCGAGTTTTTCGCGATGGCGCACCACGACGACCGGCGGCGCGACGCATTGCGCCGGCGCCGCCGGGAGGTCCGCGACACGATCGCCCGTGCGTTGAACCGGCTCGCCGAGGGGTTGGACCTCGAACTTCCTTTGCCTGCCGAGGAATTCGCCGTCGTGCTGCTCGCGCTGAGCAACGGTTTGGCCGTGGAAGCCGACATCGACGACGAAGCTGTGCCAGACGGTCTCCTCGGCAAGGTGCTCACGCTGATCGCCGGAGACGCCGTCGCGAAGGTGCAGGCAGCGGCTAGCGACCCCGTAGTTCAGCCACTACCGGAGCGAAAGTCTCCATCATCGCCTCGAAAACGGTGAAGTAGGAGAAGCCGTACCGTTCGCGGTGCGCGATCAGCTGCTGCACCATTTCGTCCACCGTGCCGAAGAGCAGTTGGGGTGCGCGCAGCAGCTCGTCGACGTCCGCCGCGCTGCGTTCCTCGGTCTCGGCATGCCATTCCGCGGCGGCCGCACGGCGGTTGTCGGTGACCACGACGCGCTGGACCAGCATGTTGTAGTCGATCTCGCGGTCCCCTGCGAGAGAACGGAAATACGCGACCCGATCGTCCATCGCCACGTCGTTGTCGAGCACGAACGTGCCCGGCGGACGTCCGCGATCCTGGCGGAGACCAGCGAACCCGGCGATGTCCGCCTGCTCCGCCGCGAGCTTCAGCACGCCGTCGCTGTTGCCCGCGATGAGCAGCTTCGGCATGCCGCCCTCGTCCTCGACGCGCGTGCGCAGCTCGGCGAGCCCTTCGGTGAGGTACGTGATCCGGTCGGCGGCTTTGCGCCACGGCAGCCCGGCCTCGTCGAACTCGTGTTTCATGTGGCCCGAGCCGAGGCCGAGTTCGAAGCGGCCTTGGGTGAGTTTGTTGGTGGTGGCGACATCGCGGGCGAAGAGCGCCAGGTTGTAGAAGGGCACATTGGACACCAAGGTGCCGACCCGCACCCGCTCGGTCACCGCGGCGGCGGCCGTGAGCGCGGGGAACGGGGACAACCGCCCCGGCCCGAGATGGTCGGGCACGGTCAGGTGGTCGTAGCCGAGTTCCTCGGCCCGCTGGCATTTTTCGGTCCACTCAGTGCCGTCGGCCGTGAGCCGCAGGCTGACGCCGAATTCGAATTTCCCCATGACGGTGACGCTAGCCAGTCCCGGACGGGTGACGCATCGGTTTTCGCCGCCGGCGGAACCCGGTTTTTGTCGTACCCCCTCGTTAGCTTCGGAGGCATGGTGTTGTCGAGTGAAGAACGGGAACAGTTTCTGGCCGAACCGCACATCGGCGCGCTCGCCGTGGTGGAGCGCCCGGACCGAGCGCCGCTGACGGTGCCCATCTGGTACCAGTACACCCCTGGCGGCGAGCTGTGGGTGATCACGGAACCGAACTCGCGCAAGGCAAAGGCGATCGAGGCGGCGGGCCGGTTCAGCCTGATGGTGCAACGTCTCGAGCCGACGGTGCGGTACGTGTCCGTCGAGGGGCCGGTGGTGCGGACAAGGCCGGGCAGTTACGAGCTGACGTGGGAGATGGCTTCGCGGTACCTGCCTGCCGACAAGGTGGCCGGGTATGTGGAGTACGAGCGGACGCAGTTGGGGGAGCACATGGCGATCCATATGCGGCCGGAGAGGTGGTTGTCCGCGGACATGGGCGCGGTGTGACGGCGCCCGGGTGAGGGGCTTGCGGTGAGAGGCGAAGGGGGAGGGGTGTTTTTGGCTGGCGCTAGTGGCGCGGCTGCTTCGCGGTGACGCGGCTGGGAACGGTCGGTGTTTGCCGGTGCCTGATGTGCTTGACGTGTCTGCGTTCGGTGTTGCTTGTGCTTGACGTGCTTGCGTTCGGTGTTGCTTGTGCTTGACGTGCTTGCGTTCGGTGTTGCTTGTGCTTGACGTGCTTGCGTTCGGTGTTGCTTGTGCTTGACGTGCCTGCGCTCGGTGCTGCCTGCGCTTGACGTTGTCTGTGCTCGGTGTTCCTGGGTTTGGTGTGCCGGGGCGCGGCGTGCCCGGGTTCGGCGGAACCGCATGCCTCGTCCCCGGGCCGCCCGACTCGGCACCGCTCAGGCAAGCATCGCCCTGGCAAACGGGCGCAGTCGCCAAACGACGCGACCCGAGCCAGCTGGTGCGACCTGATTCAGGTCGCGCCGCCGACTCGGGCCGCGTCGTTCAGAGCCGTTCGGCAACTGCCGGGGTTCAGGCGTTGCCGTCGAACAGCGAGGTGACCGAGCCGTCCTCGAAGACCTGCTGGATGGCCTCCGCGAGCATCGGCGCGATGGACAGCACCGTCAGTCCCGGGAAGCGCTTCTCTTCGGGGATCGGCAGCGAGTTCGTCACGATGACCTCGCGCGCCTTGCACTGCGACAGCCGCTCGGTGGCCGGGTCGGAGAGGATGCCGTGCGTGGTCGCGATGACCACGTCCGCCGCTCCCTCTTCCAGCAGCGCTTCGGTGGCCTTCACGATCGTGCCGCCGGTGTCGATCATGTCGTCGATCAGCACGCAGAGCTTGCCCTCGACCTTGCCGACCACGCGGTTCGCCACCGCCTGGTTCGGCTTGTCCGGGTCGCGCGTCTTGTGGATGAACGCGATCGGCCGGTCGCCGAGCTGCTGCGCCCACTTCTCCGCCAGGCGCACGCGGCCCGAGTCCGGCGAGACGACGGTGATGTCCGCGTTGCCGTACGTCGACTTGATGTGGTCGGCGAGGACCGACTGCGCCATCAGGTGGTCGACCGGGCCGTCGAAGAAGCCCTGGATCTGCGCGGTGTGCAGGTCGACCGTCATGATCCGGTCCGCGCCCGCGGTCTTGAACAGGTCCGCGATGAGCCGCGCCGAGATCGGCTCGCGGCCCTTGTGCTTCTTGTCCTGGCGGGCGTACGGATAGAACGGCATGACCACGGTGATCCGCTTGGCGCTCGCGCGCTTCAGCGCGTCCACCATGATCAGCTGCTCCATCACGTACTCGTTGATGGGCGTGGTGTGCGCCTGGATCACAAACGCGTCGGTACCGCGCACCGACTCCTCGAACCGCACGAACAGCTCGCCGTTGGCGAACGTGTGCGCGGTCTGCGGGGTGATCGTCACGTTGAGGTGCTTGGCGACCTCTTCCGCGAGCTCGTGGTGCGCACGGCCGGAGAAGAGCATCAGATTCTTCTTCGGCGTACCTGACTTCGGACTCATGCTGGCGACTCCCCGTCGGTTCCTGCTGCTGACTCGGACACAACGGTGTCCTGCTGCTGGGCGGCGAGCGCGGCTTCCGCCGCCTCCGCCGCGGGCGTGCCCGGCCTGCGCCGGACCGCCCAGCCTTCGATGGTGCGCTGCGGACCGGCCGACAGCGCCAGAGAGCCAGGCGGGACGTCGTCGCGGATCACCGCACCGGCTCCACTGTAAGCGCCGTCCCCGATCCGCACCGGCGCGACCAGCGTGTTGTCCGCCCCAAGCCGGACATGCGACCCGACGACGGTCTGGTGTTTGGCCACCCCGTCGTAGTTCACGAACACACTGGAACAGCCGATGTTGCTGTGGTCGCCGACGATCGCGTCGCCTACATAAGTGAGATGCGGCACCTTCGTACCGGTGCCGATTTGCGCGTTCTTCGTCTCGACGAACGCACCCAGCTTGCCCTTCGCGCCGAGCTTCGTGCCCGGCCGCAGGAACGTGTACGGACCGACGTTGACGCCGTCGCCCAGCTCAGCGCCAGAACCGTGCACGCGGACGACCGAAGCGCCCGCGCCGATCTGAACGTCGGTGAGCGTGGTGTCCGGGCCCACAACGGAGCCCTCGCCGACCGAACAACGGCCCTTGAGCTGCGTGTTCGGCTCGATCAGCACGTCACGGGAGAGCGTGACGTCCGCCTCGATCCAGGTGGTGTTCGGGTCCGTGACCGTGACGCCTTCGCGCTGCCAGCGGCGCACGATGCGGCGGTTGTACTCGGCCCCGAGCACCGAAAGCTGCACGCGATCGTTGACGCCCTCGGTGACCCACGGGTCGTCGACCACCAGCGCGCCGACGCCCTTGCCGTCCTCGCGCGCGATGCCGAGGACGTCGGTGAGGTAAAGCTCACCCTGCGCGTTGTCGGTGGACAGCCGCGACAGGCCGTCGATCAGCACGGCCGCGTCGAAGGCGTAGACCCCGGAGTTGATTTCGGTGATCGCCCGCTGGTCCGGTGTCGCGTCCTTGTGCTCGACGATCGCGCTGACCGAGCCGTCGGCGCCGCGGACGATGCGGCCGTAGCCGGTCGGGTCCGCGACCTCGGCGGTGAGCACGGTGACCGCGTTGCCCGCCTTGGCGTGCTCGGCCCGCAGCGACTCCAGGGTTTCGGTGTCCAGCAGCGGAACGTCGCCGTAGCTGACGACCACGGTGCCGGTGAGTCCCTCCGGCAGTTCGGCCAGCGCACACGAAACGGCGTGCCCGGTGCCCTTCTGCTCTTCCTGCACGGCGGTGGCGACCTCGCGGCCGAGCGCCTCGCCTACCCGTTCGAGTTCGGCGCGCACGGCGTCGCGGCCGTGTCCGATCACGACGACCAGATGCTGCGGCGCGAGGCCGGCGGCGGCGCGCACTGCGTGTTCCACCAGCGGCCTTCCGGCGATCGGGTGCAACACCTTAGGAGTGGAGGAACGCATGCGGGTGCCCTCACCCGCAGCGAGGATCAGCGTGCTCAGCGGGCCGCTCACGAGTCTCCCAACGATTCACCGGTGCGTTGACGAGCACCAACGATCCTACGTGGGGTCTTCAGCGCTCCACGCGGGGTCGGTCGGAGCCGTTTCCCCAGGCCAGCCGCCCATGCCGTCGCCGGCCATCGAGTTGGCCGACGCCACCTGGTTGCCGCCGCCGCGCTTCGCTTCGTACATCGCCGCATCCGCGCGCGCGAGCACCTGCTCGGCCCGCTCCTGCGGACGCAGCGACACGAGACCAATGGACAAAGTCACACCGTGCGAGAGGTGATGCGGCAGTGTCGCGACGGATTTGGCCGCGCGGCCGAGCGCCATCTTCGCCGCCGACGCCGGTGCGCCGGGCAGCAGCACGATGAATTCGTCGCCGCCGTAGCGGGCCACGACGTCGTCGCCGCGCAAAGCGTCGCGCAGAGTGCTTGCGACAACACGCAAAACGTTGTCGCCCTCGGCGTGCGACTGCTTGTCGTTGACGCCCTTGAACCCGTCGAGGTCGACCAGCGCGACGGCGAGCGGCTGCGCGTCCGCCGACGACGCCAGCGAGCGCAGCCGTTCGTCGAGCGCGCGCCGGTTCGGCAGGCCGGTGAGCGGATCCTGCAGTGCCTGCTGGGTGATCGCGCCGTGCTCGGCGGACAGCCGTTCATGCTCGCGGCGCGCGTTCAGCGTGGCGATCTGCGATTCGCGCAGCGCCCACATTTCGGTTTCCAGCGCGGTCGCGTAGTCGATCAGCGACTGGCTCGCGGCGTCCGGGTCGAGCCGGGCGAGTTCGCGGGAGAGGGTGAGCCGCATCGACGGCTGCGAGACGTCCTCGGCCAGCATCTCGCGGGCCTCGCGCAGCACCTGCAGCGCGTCGGTGCGGCGGCCGGTCTGGTCGAGGCAGCGGGCCAGCGCGATCGCGACCAGCTCCTGCTCGTGCGGATAGTGGTGGCCGAGATGCATGCCCTGCAACCGTTCGACGTGCTCGGCGGCCGGGTCGTGCAGCGCGAGCGCCGCGGCCAGCACGCCGACCTGGTCGACCGCGGACACCCCGATCTTGCGCGGGAACAGCGATTCGGCGAACGGGCCCTCCGCGGCCACCGCCATCGACGCGGCGGTGCGGAACTTCTCCGCCGATTCGTCGTACTGCTCGATCCGCTCGAGCCGCAGGCCCCAGCCGAGCAGCATCTTGACCCGGTTCATCAGCTGCAGGGTGATCTCGTGCGGGCTCGCGCTTTCCCGGATCGCCTGGTGCGCGCGGCCGATCACCTCTTCGGCGGCCTCGTAGACGCCGAGCTGGTTGAGCACTATCCAGCAGTCGATGAGCGCCATCGACTGCATGCGGTTCCAGTTGCGGACGCCGACCTGGCGGTCCGGAATCGTGGAGTCGTCGAGGATCGCGAGCGCGCGGGCGATCTCGGTGAGCGCGGCGTCCTCTTGCGCGGCGAGCACGAGCCGGCGCCCGCGCAGCGCGTGCGCGTCCGCGCGAAGCAGGGAAAGACCGTGTCGCCGGGTGTGCGCGAGCATCTCGTCGAGCCGCGGTTCGGCCTCGGCGGCGAGGCCGCGCGTGACGAGCCGGGAGAAGGCGGAGGCGCGCAGCAGCTGGGCGACGAGCGTGGGTTCTCCCCGGCGCAGAGTCTCCTCGAGCAGCTCGTCCATGATCTTGACGATCTCGAGCTGGTTTTCGTGCTCCTGGCGCTGAACGGCCGCGATGAGTTCCCGCGCGCGCCCCACCAGCCACGCGTCCGACATCTCGACCAGGGTCGGGCGACGGGCGCCCGCGGGGTCGCTCGGTTCCTCGCTCAGCCGCCCCCACTCCCATCGCCCTCGCCGGATGTGCAGCTCCGCCGCCAGGATTCGAACCTGAACTGTCAGAACCAAAATCTGAAGTGCTGCCGATTACACTACGGCGGATCGGTCCTGGTCAGGATAGCGATGATCGAGGACGGGGGCGCCAGGAGGGGGAGGCCTGCGCCACAGGGCCGTCCCGGGCACCGGGCAATCGGACTTTTCGGGCCTCCACAGCGCCGGAAACCTCCTGTACCGTAACTTACGACACCGTAGGTAAGGGCACCCTTCGCAAGGGGTTGTGAGAGGAAAGAAGTGAGCGCATGACGGCCACCCTCGATCGTTCTCAGTCAGCGGGCGACCCGCCGAAGGGCCCCAAGCCGATCATCGACGGACAGCGCGGGATCGGCGTTCAGCTGTCGGTGTACTTCGGGGTGCTGCTGCCGATCGTGGCGCTGCTGGTCGCGGTTCCGTTCGCCTGGGGCTGGGGCCTGACCTGGCTGGACGTCGCGCTTTTCGTCGTGTTCTACGGGATCAGCGGGCTGGGCATCACCGTCGCCTACCACCGCTACTTCACCCACGGTTCGTTCAAGGCCAAGCCGTGGCTGCGCGTCGTGATGGCGATCGCGGGCAGCATCGCGTTGCAGGGACCGGTGATCACCTGGGTGGCCGACCACCGGCGCCACCACGCGTTCTCCGACCGCGACGGCGACCCGCACTCGCCGTGGGCGTACGGCACCTCGCCGCTGGCCATCGCCAAGGGTTTCTGGCACGCGCACATGGGCTGGCTGTTCGACCGCGACCAGAGCAACCAGGCGCGGTTCGCGCCGGATCTGGTGAAGGACCCGGCCATCCGCAAGGTCGACGACCTGTTCTGGCTGTGGTCGCTGGTGAGCCTTTTCGGACCGGCGCTGCTGGGCGGGCTGATCTCGTGGTCGCTGTGGGGCGCGGTGACCGCGTTCTTCTGGGCCGGCCTGGTCCGCGTCTGCGTGCTGCACCACGTGACCTGGTCGGTCAACTCGATCTGCCACATGATCGGCGAGCGCCCGTTCGCCGCCCGCGACCGTTCGGCGAACTTCTGGCCGCTGGCGATCTTCTCCTTCGGCGAGTCGTGGCACAACCTGCACCACGCGGACCCGACCTCGGCCCGGCACGGCGTGAAGCGAGGCCAGATCGACATGTCGGCGCGGCTGATCTGGATCTTCGAGAAGTTCGGCTGGGTCCACGATGTCCGGTGGCCGACCCCGCAGCGGCTGGCTCGGATCGCGGCCGAGGCCAAGTAGGTTTTCCTTTGCCGGGTTGAGCTTCCCGGCGCACGCTCGTGGATGAACCCCGTCACTCGGCGGGGTTTGTTCATGTTTAAACCCGAGGCGACGAGCGGCTCGCCGCGGCCCGACCGCTACCCTGCTGCGAATGGCGGGGAGACGACGGGCGAAGCGAGAAGCAGCGGTCACCGGCGCGCGGCCGGCCGCACCGGTCGCCCGGGTGCGCATGACGGGCAGCGAGCGCAGGCAGCAGCTGCTCAACGTGGCACGCGCTCTGTTTGCCGAGAAGGGTTTCGACGGCACGTCGGTCGAGGAGATCGCCGCGCGGGCGAACGTGTCCAAACCGGTCGTCTACGAGCACTTCGGTGGCAAGGAAGGCATTTACGCCGTCGTTGTCGACCGGGAGACGCAGCTGCTGCTCGACCGGATGGTCTCGACCCTCCACGGCGGACATCCGCGGGTGATGCTGGAGCAGGCCGCCGTCGCGTTGCTGAGCTACGTCGAGGATTCCCACGACGGCTTCCGCATTCTCGTGCGCGATTCCCCGGTCGCCAGTTCCACCGGCACGTTTTCGACTGTCCTCAATGACATCGCCAGCCAGGTCGAGCACATCCTCGCGCAGCAGTTCGCCGCGCGCGGGTATGAGGAGAAGCTGTCCGCGCTCTACGCGCAGGCGCTCGTCGGCATGGTCGCGCTCACTGGGCAGTGGTGGCTGGACGCGCGCAAACCGAAGCGCGACGAGGTCGCCGCGCATCTGGTGAATCTCGCCTGGAATGGCTTGTCGCACTTGGAGAACAAGCCTCGGCTGCTCGGCTGAGTTTCAGCCGCCGGACGGCGCGTTGCTCAGATCCACTACGCAGAACAGATTGTCGTCCGGGTCGGCGAGGACCACGAAGTCCGGCTCGGGCGGGTAATGCTTCCAGTCGACCCGTTGTGCGCCCAGTCCGATAAGCCGTTCCACCTCGGCGCGTTGCTCGTCCGCGGTGTCGGTGTAGAGGTCCAGGTGCAGCCGTGGCTTCGGCTCGGCGGGCGACTCGCTGCGCATCAGGCCCAGCGCGTGCGCGCCGCCGGGGTGGGCCAGCGTCCGCCACGTCTCGCTCGCCCATTCCGGGTCCTCGACGAGCCCGAGCGCTTCAGACCAGAACCGCATAGCGCGTTCGACGTCGGCGACTCCGAGGACTGTTGTCCCGAGCCGCAGCATCAGGCGAGTTTTCCTTGTGCGTGCAGGTCGTCGAGGATCAGCTGGACCGTCGCCGACACCCGGTCGCGGTCGGCGTGGGCGAGCCAGCCGAACGACTCGATCTCGCTGCTCGGCTTCAGTTCGCCGGTGTAGTCCGCGGTGTAGCAAGTCATCCGCACCACGACACCGTCCGCTTTGCCGTGCGCCTGCGCTTCCCAGGCTCCGGCCAGCTGCGCGGACGCTGGATCCAGCGTGACGCTCAGTTCCTCGGCGATCTCCCGAACCAGCGTCTCGACGTCCGACTCGCCCTCTTCGCGTTTCCCGCCGGGCAGGTACCAGGTGTCCTTGCCCGCGGAACGCGCGGCGAGCAGCTTGCCGTCGACTACGTGCAGCCAGGCGACTTTGTCGATGGTGGGCATGTCCGTCACTCTACCTCCGCGCCCGCCGGTCGAGGTCCGAGAGCAGGATGCGCAGGAGATCGGCCAGCTGATCGCGTTCGGCCGGGGACAGTGCGGAGACCAGGGTTTCCTCGTGCTCCAGCAGATCTCCGACGGTTCGCTCGATCAGCTCGTGGCCGTCCTCGGTCAGCTCGACGTAGACCCCGCGACGGTCCGAAGTGGACTTCACCCGGCGGACGTGGCCGTCGCGTTCGGCGCGGGCGGTCTGCTGGGAGATCGCGCCCGGGCTGACCCGGCAGCGTTTCGCGAGTTCGCCCGCGCTGAGCCGGTACGGCGGCCCGGCGCGGCGCAGCGTGCTGAGCAGGGTTCGGGTAGAGGCGTCCATCCCGAGCTCCAGCATCGTCGCGCGCCGGTCGTCTTCCAGCAGTTTCGCGATGTGCCAGATCCGCGTGATCACGCCGATGGACGACACCGGCGTGCCCGGCCGCTCTCGCAGCCACGCCTGCTGAATCTCGTCCACCTCGTCGCTTGACGGGTTTTCCCCGCCGCCGGTACCGTCGTCCACAAGAGGTACTTTAGCAATAAAGGACGTAGGGATGAATCGGGACGTAGTAGTGACCGGGGGCAGCACCGGAATCGGATACGCGACTGCCGCGGCGTTTGCCCGGGACGGCGATCGGGTCACGATCACCGGACGGCGCGAGGACGTGCTCACCGAGGCGGCGACGCTGCTCGGCGCGCGTGCGGTGAGCTTCGACGCGAGCGATCCCGAGGCGGTCGAGGCGGCGTGCGAACAGTTGCCGGAACGGGTCGACGTGCTCGTGAACAACGCTGGTGGCAACACGGATTTCCTGCGTTCCGACGGTCCGGGGCTGAAGGCGCTCGACGCTGCCTGGACGGCCAACATCCGGGCGAATCTGTTCTCCGCCGCGTTCGTGACGTCGGCGCTGGGGGAGCGACTGGCTGACCGCGGCCGCGTCGTCACCATCGGTTCGATCGCCGGGCACACCGGTGCTGAGTCGTATGGCTGGGCGAAAGCCGCGGTGGAAGTGTGGAATACCGAAACCGCTCGTCAATTCGGTCCGCGGGGGATCACCGCGAATATCGTCGCGCCGGGGTTGATCGTGGACACGGAATTCTTCCGCGGCAAGCTCTCCGCCGAACGTCAGGAGCGGCTGGTCGAGAGCACGATGACGAAACGCGCGGGCAAACCGGAGGACGTCGCCGAGGTGGTGCGTTTCCTGGCTTCCCCGGAGGCCGGACACGTCACCGGCCAGGTCGTGCACGTGAACGGCGGCGCGTACGTCGGCTGACCGCAAGGCCCGGAACTTTAGCTGCGTCCCCTCACGGACGTTCACCGCTGTTCCCGGAACTTGGCCTCAGTTGGGGGTCACGCGCAGCACTTTATCGTTGCTGCCGTTGGAAGTCGTCACGTACAGCGAGCCGTCCGGCCCGCTTCGGGCTGCTCGCAACCGGCCGAATTTGTCGTTGAATTCCGCGGGCAGCGTCACTCCGGTGACCTTCGCGGCGGCGTCCAGGTGCAGCAGCAAAAGCTTCTGTCCCTTCAACGCCACCACGGCCAGAGCGCCTTCGTTCGCGCCCCACTGCTTGCCGGTGAGGAACGCGTCGCCGCTGGTCGCTTCGGTGATCTGGCCGGTGGTCCACAGTGGACGAACCGCGGCCGGGAACCGGGTGGTGTCGGTCATCGGCACGCTCTCGTCGTAGCTGGCGTCAGTGCCGCCCTTCGACGGGTCCCAGCCGTAATTCCCGCCTGGTCGCAGGAGATTCACCTCGTCGTCGAACGCCGGTCCGTGTTCGGAGGTGACCACCTGCCCGGTGCCCGGCCGGATCGCGACACCCTGCACGTTCCGGTGGCCGTAGGTGTAGATCCGGCGTTCGTTCGGGTCCGCGGACGACAGGAAAGGGTTGCCGGGCAACGGTTCCCCGGTCTTGGCGTCGATCCGCAGCACCTTGCCGCCGAGGCTGCGCCGGTCTTGGGCCACCGTGGACCGCGCGGTGTCGCCGGTGCCGACGAGCAGCGCGCCGTCGGGAGCGAGCGTCGGGCGGCAGCCGGAATGCCGTCCGCTCGGGTTCACCGGCAGACCGGTCAGCAGGTCGCGCACCTTGGCCGCGCTCGCGCCGTCGTCGGCGAGCCGCCAGGTGACGAGCCGGACGTCCACCGCGCGGCCGTTTTCCTGGTGGGTCTGGCAGGTGGTGAACTCGCGCGACGCCGCGAAGTCCGCCGCCAGGACCAGGCCCATCAGGCCGCCTTCGCCCCGCACGAGGACGTCGGAGAAATCGGCGCGCACGTCGGTCTTCCGGCCGTCGCGGATCAGCGCGAGCTTGCCGGGGCGCTGCGGCACGAGCAGCGATCCGTCGGGAAGGAAGGCGACGTCCCAGCCGTGTTCGAGGCCGTCCGCGACCTCCTGGACGGCGAACTTCCCGGGCTCGGCCGGAGCCGGGACGCTCGCCGGCGCGGCCGAGCAGGCGGCGAGCAGCAGCACGGGAGCGAGCAACGCGACGAGACGCATGGGTCCAGCATGCCCCGATTCAGCCGCCCGGACGTACCAATCCGGATTCATACGCGAACACGACCGCGTGCACCCGATCCCGCAGCCCGAGCTTGTTCAGCAACCGTCCGACGTGCGTCTTCACTGTCGTCTCGCCGATGAACAGCGTCCCGGCGATCTCGGTGTTCGACAATCCGCGGGCGATCAGGCCGAGCACGTCCTTCTCGCGTTCGGTCAGCGTCTCGAGTTTCTGCTCGTCCAGCGGCGTCCGGTGCGCGCTGAGATAGCGGTCGAGCAGGCGTTTCGTCACCGACGGCGACACCATCGCGTCGCCGCGCAGCACGCCGCGGATCGCCACCAGCATCTCGTCCGAAGGCGCGTCCTTGACCAGGAAGCCGCTGGCCCCGGCGCGAAGCGCGGAGTAGGCGTACTCGTCGAGGTCGAACGTCGTGATCACCAGCACCGAGGTGTCCGGCAGTTCGGCGCAGATCTGCGCGGTCGCCGCGACGCCGTCGAGGACTGGCATCCGGACGTCCATCAGCACGAGGTCCGGCCGTCGCGCACGGGCGAGTTCGACGGCTTCCGCACCGTCGCCCGCCTCGGCAACCACCTCCAGGTCGGGCTGGCTGTCGACGATCATCCGCAGCCCGACTCGCACCAGCTCCTGGTCGTCGCAGATCAGCACGGACGTCATGCGGCGTCCGTCCGCAGCGTGGCCGAGACGCGGTAGCCGCCGTCCGGCAGCGGGCCGGTTTCGAGCTTGCCGTGGTACATCGCGACGCGCTGGGCCATGCCGGTGAGCCCGCGCCCGGACCCGGGCAGTCCCGCCGTGACTGGCTGGCGTCCACCGGAGTTGGTGACTTCGACGTGGATTTCCGGACCGGCGAACGTGACCCGGACCCGGCCGGTCGCGTCGGACGGCGCGTGTTTGAGCATGTTGGTCAGGGCCTCCTGGACGATGCGGTACGCCTGAAGCGCGACACCGGCGGGCAGGTCGGCGATGTCGCCGTTGACTTCGAGGGTGACGTCGCGGCCGGACTGCTCGACAAGCGTGCGCAACTGATCGAGCGTCGGCTGCGGAGCGCGCGCGGGTTCGCCGGCGTGCATCACTTCCAACAGTCGCCGAAGCTCGGCGAGCGCGGAACGGCCGGTTTTGCTGATGGTGTCGAGCGTACGGTCGACAGCGTCCGGATCGTGATGGCGCGCGAGCTTCGCTCCTTCAGCGTTCAGGACGATCACGCTCATGCTGTGCGCGAGTACGTCGTGAAGCTCGCGCGCGATTCGTGTGCGCTCTTCGGCGACTGAAGCGCGACTGCGGGCCTGTTCCTCGGACGCCGCCAGTTCCGTTCTCAGTCGTTCTTCTTCGGCGAGTTGTTCCTTCGTGCGGAAGAACGCGCCGAGCGCCCAGGCCGCCAAATACAGCGGCACTGCGCCGACGATGGTGAGCGTCGGGTTCAGGGTGTTGACGCCCCAAGTGAATCCCCAGAAAGTGTCCAGCCCGGCGACAGCTACCGCGAAGCCGATGAACCATCTGTCACCGGCTTTGACGAGCGTGTACAGCATGACTGCCATCGCGAGGTCGCCACGGCCACGGTCATACGCCCATACCTCGTTCGTATAGACGACAGCTACCCCGATGAGGATCAGGAGCGCGACTGTGCGCGGATAACGGCGGCGCAGCAGCAGAGGCAGCAAAAACAGCATCGAAGCCATGCGGATCTGCCACGTGTCCTGGTCCGCGATGTTGGGCCCGAAGGCGATAAAGACGGCGTACAGCGGCAAGTCCAGCAGCCAGCGCTGCTTGCGCCCCCACATGACCAGTCTCCGCACGAAACGAACGTAACGCGAGACCGTCGTCGCGCGCGTCGTTCCGGAGGATGGCCGGGGTCCTCCGAGCGAACGACTTTTCCCGCCGGCCGAGCCGATCCGCGACGACCGGGGCGCTTCCTACCGTCGAAAACATGTCGATTACCAGGGAGTTCTTCCGGCACCCGATGCGAACCGGCGCGATCGCCGCCAGCTCGGCACAGCTGGCCGGAGTGATGACGGCAGGGCTGGGCATCGAGAGCGCGCACAGCGTCGTGGAGCTGGGGCCAGGAACGGGTGTCTTCACCGAAGTGCTGCTTCGCATGCTTCAGCGCGACGCGCACTTCACCGCAGTGGAAATCAACACGCACCTCGTACAGGAGCTACGCGAACGTTTCCCGTCGCTGCATATTGCGGAGGGCTCCGCAGAACACGTCGCTGCGTACGTGACGATGCCGGTCGACGTAGTTGTCTCCGGTCTGCCGTGGACAGCTATGCATGCCGCGCCCCAAGCCGCGGTACTGAACTCCGTCTGCGAGGCGCTTTCCCCACAAGGCCGCTTCACCACCTTCGCGTACGCGCACACCTCGTGGACACCGCCAGCGCGTCGCTTCGCACGGTTGCTGCGAAGCCGCTTCGCGGTTGTCGAACGCACCAGCGTGGTTTGGCGGAACCTGCCACCGGCGTACGTGTACCGCGCGGCCTTGCCGGTGCGGTCGGGACTGGACCGGTATGGACAGCCTGCTTCAGCCGCTTCTTGACGCTCCCGCGCCGCTCGTCTACCTGATCTGTGCGCTGGTGATCATGGCCGAGACAGCGCTGTTGCCCGGCATCGTGCTGCCGACGCTGTCCACCTTGCTGCTTATGGGTTTCCTTGTGCAGCGCGGGACTTTACAGCTGTGGCCAGCGCTCACGGTCTGCGTCGCGTCGGCGCTCGCGGGGGACCAGCTCGCGTACTGGGAGGGACGACTGTGGGGCCCGAAGCTGCGTCGGTCGCACGTGGGGCAGCGGATCGGTGCTGCGAAGTGGGACAAGGCCGAAGCGACCGTCGCGCGTTATGGCGTGCCAGCCGTCGTCCTAGGGCGGTGCCTCGCTGGCGTACGCACTCTCGTGCCGCGCGTCGCGGGTTCTGCTGGGCTGTCGTACCGACGCTTCTTCGTCGGGAGCTTGTGCGCGGCGGTGCTGTGGGCGGGTGTGGAGTTGACGTTGGGTCAGGTCACCGGCTGGGTCGCGCCTTGAGCAGCTCGGCGGTCGAGGCGTCGGCGGGCAGGAAAGTTTCGAGGCTCAGCTCCGCGACGGTCACGTCGACCGCAGTAGCGAACTGCGTGATCGCGGTGAGCAGCCGAAGCTCGCCCGCCGAACTGGACAACTGCAATGGCACAGCGAACCCGAGGTGGTCACCCGACGGCTCGCCAGGCGACGGGAGATAACCGGTGAGCTCGTCCAACAACGCCTGATGCCGTGGATCAGGCCCGTGCGCCAGACCACGACGCGGCCGTTCGAGCACGTGCTGCGCCCAATCAGCGAAATTCTGGATCCGCGGAGCCATCCCACGAGGGTGCAACGCCAGCCGCAGCACGTTGATGGGCGGTTCGAGCAGTTCCGCCGCGACGCCCTCGGTAAGCAGATCGAAGCCGTCATTAGCCGCGACCAGATCGCCGTAGCGATTCACGACCAGCGCCGGGTACGGCTCGTGTCCGGCGAGCAGCGTGCGCAGCGACTCGAGCACCGGCGTCAGTGCGGGGTCGTCCAGCCGCGTTTCGGGGTAGACCGGCGCGTATCCGGCGGTCAGCAGCAGGGCGTTGCGCTCGCGCAGCGGCAGGCCGAGCGCCTCGGCGACCCGCACCACCATCCCGCGGCCGGGCAGCGAACGGCCGCGTTCCATGAAGCTGACGTGGCGTTGCGTCGTCCCGGCTTTCAGCGCGAGATCGAGCTGGCTGAGCCGGCGGCGGGAACGGGCGTCGCGCAGGGCGTCGGCGAACGTGGTGGGCACCTGCGCGATTCTGGCCGAGGTTTCGGACGTCGGGCCATTCCCCGCAGGGAATTGCCGGGACGCCGTGCCTCGCTGGATCGTCGACGACGTGGAATTCGGACTACTTCTTCCCGCCGGACAGGCGCAGCTCGAAGCAGGCGGCACCCCGCGTGCCCTCGTCGCGGTGGCCCGTGAAGCCGAACGGCTCGGGTTCGCGTCGATCTGGGCCGGTGACTCGCTTTCCCGGCCGCGAATCGAACCGCTCACCCTGCTCACCGCGGTGGCGCAGGCGACTGAACGCGTCACCGTCGGAACCGCCGTGTTGCTGCCCGCGCACCGCAATCCGGTGCAGACCGCGATGACGCTCGCCTCTGTCGACCTGATCTCCGAAGGACGCCTGGCAGTCGGCGTCGGCGCGGGTTTCCCCGGCTTCAGCGAGCGAGAGTTCGAGCTGGCCGGGGTCGATTTCCGGACGAGGTTCTCGCATCTGGACGACGTGGTCACGCTCTGGCGCGAACTGTGGACCGGGCAGCCGAGCTCGTTCCACGGCAAGGTGCTGAACTACGACTGGCTGCCGCCGGCGATCCGCCCCGCGCGCCCCGGCGGCCCGCCGATCTGGCTGGGCGGCGCGACGCCAGCCGCGCTTCGCCGTACCGCGCTGCGTTACGACGGCTGGCTCCCGTACCCGCCGGATCCCGCTGATTACGCGTCCGGCCTCGCGACGATCCGCGCCGCCACCGATCGCCCGGTCACCCCGTCGCTGTTCCTGACCGCCTACGTGGACCCCGACCCGCGCCGCGGCCAGCGCGTCCTGGAGGACTACGCGCAGGCGACGTATCAACGGTCGTTGGCGCAGATCAGCACCATCCAGGCGACCGTGACCGGCCCGATCGAGGAAGTCGCGGCGACCGTGCGCCGATACGCCGAGGCCGGAGCGGAGCACGTGCTGCTGCGCGTCGGCTCCCTGGAACCCGGCGCGGTCGAGCGGCAGCTGCCCCTGTTGGCGGAGGTGATCGCCGGGGAGCGGAAACCTGTCGGTGCCGCGACGTAGGCTGGGATGGTGACCGACGCTGTACTGTCCGGACTCCTCCAAGCCATCCTTCCCGACCCGGCGCTGCGCGGCGTTGTCGAGCGCGCCGGCGCCCCGCTGCTCGAACTGCAAGGCGCTGTCGCCGTACGGCAGCTCGTGGCCGCCGCGCTGGCCGAAGACCCCGAGCGCGGCGGCGCGGGCCGTCCGGTGCTGGCCGTCACCGCCACCGGGCGCGAAGCCGACGAGCTGACCGCGTCGCTCAGTGCGCTGCTCGGGCCCGGCCGCGTGGCCGACTTCCCGTCCTGGGAGACGCTGCCGCACGAGCGCCTTTCGCCGCGCGCGGACACCGTCGGGCGGCGGCTGGAAGTGCTGCACCGGCTGCACACCGGCGACGAGGAACTGCGGGTCGTGGTCGCGACCGTGCGCAGCCTCATCCAGCCGATGGCCCCCGGGCTCGGGTCGCTCGCGCCGATCGACCTGGTCGTCGGCGAGGAGCAGAGCTTCGAGGACCTGCTCGAACGGCTTGTCGAGCTGGCGTACACGCGCGTGGACATGGTCGAGAAGCGCGGCGAGTTCGCGGTCCGCGGCGGCATCCTCGACCTGTTCGGGCCCACCGCGCAGCATCCGGTCCGCGTCGAGTTCTGGGGCGACGAGGTCAGCGAGATCCGCGCGTTCGCGGTGTCCGACCAGCGTTCGCTGCCCGGCGAGATCCAGCGGGTCACCGCGCCGCCGTGCCGCGAGCTGCTGCTCACGCCGGACGTCAAGGCGCGCGCGGCCGAGCTGGCCACCACGTACGAGGCCGACGCGCACCTGGCCGAAATGCTCACCAAGCTGTCCGGCGGCATCCCGGTCGAGGGCATGGAAGCGCTCATCCCGGTGCTCTGCGAGGGCGAGCTCGCCCTGCTCACCGACTCCATGCCCCGCGGCGGCCACGTGCTGCTGGCCGATCCGGAGAAGATCCGCGCCCGCGCGGCCGACCTCGTCCGCACCGGGCAGGAGTTCCTCGAAGCCTCCTGGACCACGGCCGCAGCGGGCGGGCAGGCCCCGATCGACCTCGGCGCGTCGGCGTACCGCGAGCTGTCCGAGATCGCCGCGCACGCGCAGGACACCAAGCGCCCGTGGTGGACGCTCACCCAGCTGACCAGCGAAGACCCGGACGTCTACCGCGTCGGCATCGAGCCCGCGCCCGCCTACCGGGGCGAGCTGGAACGCGCGATGACCGACCTGCGCGCGCACCTCGCGTCCGGCGGCACCGGCGTGCTCGTCGTCGCCGGACAGGGCACCGCCAGCCGCGCGGTCGAGCAGCTGATGGCGGCCGAGGTCCCGGCGAAGCACGCCGAGGTGCTCGCCGACCTGCCGCCCGCCGGGGTCGTCACGGTCACCTGCGGTGGGCTCGCGGAGGGCTTCGTCTCGCCGGAGCGCGCGCTCGTGGTGCTGTCCGAGGCGGACCTGACCGGCCGCGGCGCCACCGCTGGATCGTCCACAAAGGACTTGAACACGAAGATGCCGTCGCGGCGTCGCGGCGCGGTCGACCCGCTGGCGCTCAAAGCGGGCGACTACGTGGTGCACGACCAGCACGGCATCGGCCGGTTCGTGGAAATGGTGCAGCGCACGGTCGCCGGTGCCACTCGCGAGTACCTGCTGCTGGAGTACGCCTCGTCCAAGCGCGGCCAGCCCGGCGACCGGCTGTTCGTGCCCACCGACCAGCTCGACGAGGTGTCCCGCTACGTCGGCGGCGAACTGCCCACGCTCAACAAGCTCGGCGGCTCGGACTGGAAGAACACCAAGGCACGCGCCAAAAAAGCGGTCAAGGAGATCGCCGCCGAACTGGTGCAGCTCTACGCCGCCCGCCAGGCCGCGCCCGGGCACGCGTTCGGCCAGGACACGCCGTGGCAGTCCGAGCTGGAAGACGCGTTCCCGTTCACCGAGACCAACGACCAGCTCGCGGCCATCGACGAGGTCAAGGCGGACATGGAGCGCGGCGTCCCGATGGACCGCGTGATCTGCGGCGACGTCGGCTACGGCAAGACCGAGATCGCGGTGCGCGCGGCGTTCAAGGCGGTGCAGGACGGCAAACAGGTGGCCGTGCTCGTGCCGACCACGCTGCTCGCGCAGCAGCACCTGAACACGTTCACCGAGCGCATGCGGTCGTTCCCGGTCACCATCAAGGGCCTTTCGCGGTTCACGCACAAGGCCGAATCGGACCGGATTCTCGAACAGCTCGCCGACGGCGAGGTCGACATCGTCATCGGCACGCACCGGCTGCTGCAGACCGGCGTCCGCTACAAGGATCTCGGCCTCGTGATCGTCGACGAGGAACAGCGGTTCGGCGTGGAGCACAAGGAACACATCAAGTCGTTGCGCACGCACGTCGACGTGCTCACCATGTCGGCGACGCCGATCCCGCGCACGCTCGAGATGTCGATGGCGGGCATCCGCGAGATGTCGACCATCCTCACCCCGCCGGAAGACCGGCACCCGATCCTGACTTACGTCGGCGCGTACGACGACAAGCAGGTCGGCGCCGCGGTCCGGCGCGAGCTGCTGCGCGACGGCCAGGTGTTCTACGTGCACAACCGGGTGTCGTCGATCGAAAAGGCGGCGAAACGGATCCGCGAGATGGTGCCGGAGGCGCGCGTCGTCACCGCGCACGGGCAGATGAACGAGGACAAGCTCGAAAAGATCATCCAGGGCTTCTGGGAGAACGAGTACGACGTCCTCGTCTGCACCACCATCGTCGAGACCGGCCTGGACATCTCCAACGCCAACACGCTGATCGTGGAACGCGGCGACATGCTCGGCCTCGCCCAGCTGCACCAGCTGCGCGGCCGCGTCGGACGTGGCCGCGAGCGCGGGTACGCGTACTTCCTCTACCCGCCGGAAGCGCCGCTCACCGAGACCGCGCACGACCGGCTCGCCACCATCGCGCAGAACACCGAACTCGGCGCGGGCATGGCGGTCGCGATGAAGGACCTGGAAATCCGCGGTGCGGGCAACATCCTCGGCGCGGAACAGTCCGGGCACATCGCGGGCGTCGGATTCGACCTGTACGTCCGGCTGGTCGGCGAAGCGGTCGAAGCGTTCCGTCGGCACGCGGGCGCGGAGCCGGCGGAGGACGAGGAACTGGCCGAAGTCCGCGTCGACCTGCCGGTGGACGCGCACATCCCGCACGACTACGTCCCCGGCGAACGGCTGCGGCTGGAGGCATACCGCAAGATCGCGTCGGCCCCGGACACCGCGGCGCTGGACGCGGTTCGCGAGGAACTGGTCGACCGCTACGGCCAGCCGCCCGCCCCGGTCACGCGGCTCCTCGCGGTCGCCGCGTTCCGGCACACCTGCCGGGCCGCGGGCGTCACCGAGGTCGCGGTACAGGGCAACACGATCCGGTTCGCGCCGCTGCCGTTGATGGACTCGCAGCTGGTGCGGCTGAAACGCTTGTACCCCAAGGCGTTGTACAAGGCGGTCACCAGCACCGTGTCGGTGCCGAAGCCGACCGAAGGCCCAGCAGGCGGCCGCATGGGCGCGCCGGTGCTGCGGGACCAGGAACTGCTCGACTGGTGCACGAAGCTGTTGGCCCAGCTGACGAAAACCCCGGCGGCGGTGTGAGCGCTGGGGCATAGCCACGCACCACCGCCGGACATCGGCCACGGCCGGGGCATAACTGACCGGATCGGCTGTGCCACGCCATTGCGGTACGAAATCGGATGCTCGCGGAGATCTCGATGGCGAGGTGCTGCCGCGCCCCTCGGTCACGATGGCGAAGTACTGCCGCGCCCGCTCGGTCGTGACGCGCTTTTCGTGGCCGACCGGGAGACGGTTCAGTTCGCCGGGCAAACCTCGAACCCCGGCGGCTGCGCCGTAGCCAGCCGCAACGACACCTCCTCCTCCGGTGTCGGCAACGCACCGCAGCCGGACATCGGCAACGGCCGGGGACGCCGCGGCACGCGAGCCCCCGAACCGCCGCCGCGACCCGGGTACACGAGCAGCCCGCGTTCCGGATCCGGCACCGCGTCGAGAGCGGCGGTCACCGCGGGCAGGCTCCGGAAGCGGTCCCGTTTCTCTTCCGAGGAAAACTCGATCTCCAGCGTCACGCCCCAGTGGTGGACGTGCCACGTCCACTGCTCGGCGCCGTTGGTCAGCGCGGCCTCGGTCAGCCGGTCGCCGTGAGCGCGTTGCCACGCGCTCGCCGCGAAGGCCCCGTCGAGGACTTCGATCGACAACCAAGAGTCCATATGTCGACAATAGCCCGCTGAATGCCTCGATGGTGTTGCGTTTCGAGGGCATGTGAGAGGGTAGGGCCTGTGATGCGGATCATGGGGCGCCGCCGTGCGCTGGGCGCCGTTCTCGCCGGAGCTTTCCTTCTCGCCGGATGCGGTACCGGCCCCAGTCAGGTGGGCACCGCCGCGGTCGTCGACGGTCAGGTCACCACCATCGACCAGGTTCAGGCCCTGCTCGACCGCGCCGTGCAGGAGCAGCCGTACGCCCGGCAGCTCGCCACGCGGCACCAGCTCGACCTGGTCGGGCGCGAGATCGTCCGGCAGAAGCTGCTGCACGAGGTCGTCGTCAAGGCCGCGCAGAAGGAAGGCATTTCGGTCGACGAGGCCACCGTCACCGAAGCCATGCAACAAGATCCGCTCGCGTCGCCGGTGCCCGAGGCCGTCACGCAGGACCAGTCCGCGGCCGTGACCCAGCTCGTCTGGCGGCTGCGCGATCACCGCGAGGCCGTCACCGATCAGTATCTGCAGCAGCGGATCGCGCTGAAGTACCTGCCGACGCTCGCGGTGAACTTCGACTACACCAGCATCGGCGCGCCGACCTCGGAGAGCCAGGCCCCGTCGATCGACCCGAAGGTTGCGCGCGGCCAGGCCATCGCCAAGGCCGAGGAGTACGCGGCCAACCCGGGTGCGATCCAGTCCGACATCCGCGGCGGCGCGCAGGGCAACGTCGGCCAGCAGGCCCCCGCGCTGTCCTCGCCGCAGGACGCCGCGACCGTGCTGTTCGGCGTCCCCGCGAACACCGCGATCGCGTTCCAGCCGAACCCGGCGAGCGCGCCGACCTGGTGGGTCACCGCCGTGGTGCGGAAGCGGTCGACCGACGCGAAGGTCGCCACCGACCAGGTCCAGCAGCCGACCGCGGCCCAGCTGGGCGCGATCGGCGTGCGGATGCTTCAGCCGTATGTCGGCAACGTGGACTTCAAAATCAACCCGCGCTACGGCGTGTGGGACGCAGTCGGCATGAACCTCGCCCCGAGCGCGGCCGAGGTCACCGGCGTGGCCGTGCCGCTGCGCGGCGGCGGTGCCCCGGCGCAGCAGTGACCGGCACCGTAGTCCTGGTCCACGGCGCGACCCTGCCCGCGGCCGCATTGCCCCTGCTTCGCACTAATGCGGTGTACGCCGCGACCGACGTCGATGCTGCGCAGTTCGGCGTTCCGCCAGTGGGCCAATCTTTCGCGGACATCGTCCTGCTCGCCGCTTCCCGCACAGAACCGACCGCTGCCGCGATGCTCGCCGCCGGCGCGCAACTGATCGAAACCCCCGTGCCCCCGCTCGTGGAAGCGGTCGAGGTCATGGACCGCCTGCGCTCCCCGGGCGGCTGTCCCTGGGACGCCCGGCAGACGCACGAATCCCTGCGGCAGTACCTGGTCGAGGAAACGTACGAACTGCTGGAAGCCATCGAGGACAACGACCGCGCCGCCTTGCGCGAGGAGTTGGGCGACGTCCTCCTGCAAGTCCTGTTCCACGCCCGCGTCGCAGCGGAACACGGCCGAGCCCCCTTCACCATCGACGACGTCGCGGGCGACCTGGTGGACAAGCTGGTAGGCCGCCACCCCAACGTCTTCGCCGACGCGGCCCGCATTGCTACGGCCGAGCACCAGGAGCTGAAGTGGGAAGAGCTGAAGCAGGCCGAGAAGCAGCGTAAGTCCATTGTGGATGGTGTTGCGCTGGGTCAGCCCGCCGTCGCTTTGGCCGGAAAACTAGGCCAGCGCAGCGGCCGGGCCGGGATTCCGCTGGACCTGTTCCCGCAGGACTCCTCGGCCCCCGCCCAGCTGTTCCGGACCGCGGCGACCGCCCGCCGCGGCGGGTTGGATCCGGAGGGCGAGCTTCGCGCGGTCGCGAAGCAGTTCGCCCGCGACATCCGCGCGGCGGAGATTGCGGCTCGGAAGGCCGGGGTTGAACCGGCGACGCTGGAGGCTGAGGGCTGGCGGAAGTTCTGGCCGTCGGCTTGAGCCGGTTTCGCTGCTTGGGTTTCTGTCGCGTGCCCGGTTGACGGCTGGGTGAAGTTCGAGCGTGCCGCATGTCTTCTCGGTCGATGTCGAGTCCGCGCTCGTCGCCCGTATTCCGCGTGTCACTGCGCTTTGCGCTAGTCGTTTCGAGGAGCGCCATGCACTCGCGTTCGTCGTCGTTCCTGGCGCTGACGGACACTTTCGCTTCGCCCGACAGTCGCGTCGAACCAGCGGTTTCCTGCTCATCACCCGTGCCGGTGCTTAGCTTCGCGACTCGCTCACGCTTTCGTCCGCTGACTCTCACTGCCCTGCGGACGTTGACCGCTCTCCGTACCGCGTCTCAGCCGCGCCGCCTTGCATGACGTGCAGCCACTTCATCCGATTGACGCGCTGCCCCATTCATCCATGCCCTGCCGTCTCCCCATCGCGATTGCCCCCGGCGGTCAGCACTCGTGCGTTCGCGCTGCTCGGCGCTCTCCCTTCGCGCAAAGCCCGTGCCTCTGCTTTGTCTCCGTCCTCGCGCCCCTCGGATTGGCCGCTTCGCCCATCGACTCTCGCTGCCCGTTTCTTTGTCCCGTGCCTCGGCCACGCGGCTTTGCCTGACCCCGCCGACCTCACTCGATGGACGGAGCCCCACCCATCTGCCCTCGCACCCCCTGTCGTCCGGGCACGATTGCCCTCGATGCCCGAACCGCCTCGACTCCGCAATTGTGATCCACATCACTCATTCATGAGAACCAGAAGCGCGGAGGTGGCGTCTTGCCTGGTGTGAGACACAAGCCACCCAGGGAGCCGGACGAGGAGCACCTCCTCCGGCGCACCGCCCGCGGTGACCGTGCGGCGTTCGAAGAGCTCTACCGCCGCACGTCGCCGTGGCTCGCGATTCGCCTGCGGCACCGCTGTTCCGACGACCAGATCGTCTTGGAGGTGATGCAGGAGACCTACCTCGCCGTGTGGCGCGCTGCGGGTTCGTTCGCGGGCGTCGTCGCCGGCGGCTCCGCTGTGGGCTGGGTGTGGACCATCGCGGTGCGGCGGCTCATCGACGCCTATCGGCGGCGCGCGCACCACGCGCATCCGCCTCCCGCGGCGCAGGAGGCGCTGTCCGCACCGGCTGCCGAGGAGGAGGCGCTCGCCGGCACGGTCGGCGATTCGGTGGGCGACGCTTTGCGCAGCCTCGCGCCGGAGCTGCGCGACGTCCTGCAAGCCATGGTGCTCGACGGATTGTCGGTCCGGGAGACCGCGATCCTGCTGGACCTGCCGGAGGGCACGGTCAAAACCCGGGTCCGCCGTGCCCGGATCGCGATGCGGGAGGCGTTGTCGTGAAACCAGGAGTGGCCGGAGGAGGTCAAGCCATGAACCACGTATCCGACCGGATGCTCGCCGATTACGTCGCCGGTCGCGCACTGCCGGGGGACGAGGCATGGGCGATCGAAGGGCACCTGGAAAAGTGCGCGCACTGCCGGGCGCGGCTCGCCGGCGGGTCCACCGCCGAGGTAGCTGGTCTGCTCGACACCGTCTGGGCCGGGCTGGAGCCGGACCTCGCGCACGCGCCGCAGCCGATGCCGCGCCGGGCCGCGAGATTGCTGCATTGCTGGGCGACCCCGGTGATGGTCCCGTGGCTGGTGATGGTCCTCGTGGTCGGCGCGCTGTCGGTCTACCTCGACCGGTCACTGCACGACGGGCTGTCGTTCGTGCAGTTGCTTTCCCCGGTACTGCCGGTCTTCGGGGTGGCGGCGGCGTGGTCGCGCGGGCTGGATCCGTCGTACGAACTCACCGCGGCCACCCCGCGAGCCGGGCTGGAGCTGATCCTGCGGCGGACCACCGCGGTCGTGATGCCGGTGCTCGCGGTGCTGCTCCTCGCCGGCTGGCTCGTCGGCGCGCGCATGGGGCTCGGGCTGCTGCCGAGTCTCGCGTTCACCACGGGGACCCTCGCGCTCGGCACGTTCATCGGCGTCGCCTGGGCGGCGTCGATCCTGATCGGACTGTGGCTCGGCGCGCTGGTGGTGCCGAGCGTCGCGTTCGGGGGCTCGGTGCTGCTGGAGACCGCCGCCTGGCCGGGCTGGCTGGCGGCCGCTGTCGTCGCGGCGGTGTTCGTAGTGCTTCGCCGAAACACCTTCACGCAGCTTGCTGCGCATCACTGACGGAAACGAGAGGGGACACCGATGCGGGCTGTGGAAGCCGCCGAGGTCGCTCCGGCGACCTACGCCTGGGAAATCCAAGCCCAGGCGCTCAAAGTACGGGTCGGCCGCAAGAAGATGGCGGTCGACGGCCTCGACCTGGCGCTCGGCACGGGGGTGCACGGGCTGCTCGGGCCGAACGGCGCGGGCAAGACCACGTTGATCCGCACGCTGGCCACGGTGCTGCGGCCGACGGAAGGCGAGCTGTCGCTGCTCGGAGAGCCGATCGGGGGGCACTTCGAACAGCGCGGTCTGCGCCGGCGGATCGGATACCTGCCGCAGACTTTCGGCTACTACAAGCGGTTCACCGTCCGCGAGTTCGTCGAATACATGGCGTGGCTCAAGGAAATGTCCAAGCGCGAGGTGCCGGGCGCGGTGCAGCGCGCGATCGAGCGGGTCGGTCTCGCCGAACGCGCCGAGGACAAGATGAAGACCCTGTCCGGCGGCATGGTCCGCCGGGTCGGCATCGCGCAGGCGATCGTGAACGACCCGGTGCTCCTGCTGCTCGACGAACCCACTGCCGGGCTCGATCCGGCGCAGCGACTGCGTTTCCGGGAGCTGCTGCAGGAAATCGGCCGGGACGCGTGCGTCGTCGTGTCCACCCACCTGGTCGAAGACGTCGCCGCGGCGTGCTCGGACGTCGTCCTGTTCGCCGACGGGAAGCTGGTTTTCCAAGGCACGCCAGCGGATCTGGCCGCGGCGGGCAGTGCGGCGGACGTCGGCGACAGCCCGATCGAGCGCGGTTATTCGGCGCTGCTCGGCCACGCGCAGGGGAAGGGGGCCTGGTGATGAGCGTGTTCCGGACCGAACTCCGGCGCACCGTCGCACCGTGGGTGCTCGTCGCGGTCTTGGCGGTGGGTCTGGGGTTCCTGCTGTTCTCCCGAGGACCGTGGAGCCACGGTTCCGCGGCCTGGAACGCCACGTGGCTGACCTCGGTCCGATGGTCCCGCTACCTGCTGGTGCTGGTGTGGCCGATCATCGTCGGGGCCGCGGCGATCCAGGGGATGCGGGACGCCAGGGCAGGCGTCGGCGAACTGTTCCGTTCCACGCCAAGGCCCGCCGGGCAGCGAGGCACGACGCTCGCCTTGGCCGTCGGGCTCGCCGCGGTGGTCGGGTACCTGGTGCTGGTCGCCGCCGGGGTCGGGCAGGTCGTGGCCGACGGCGGGATGTTCACCGCGGCGTGGATGATGCAACTGCTGCTCGGAGTGCTGTCTGTGGTCGCCGGTGCGGCGCTGGGACTCGGCCTCGGGCGGCTGCTGCCTTATCCGATCACCGCTCCGGCGCTCACGGTCCTCGCCTTGGTCGGCGGGCTGGTGCTGCAGATGTCGGGCGAGACCGAACGGGGGGCGAATCCGGCCGTGCTGCTCGGGATTGGGCAGGTGGAGCCGCGCGGTCCGTTCGACGTGTCAGTGCCAGCGGTGCAATTCGGACAGCTGTGCTGGCTGCTCGGGCTCTCCGCGGCCGGATTCCTGTTGCTGCTCGCCAGTTCGGCGCGGGTCAAGGCGCTCGCGCTGCTCCCGGTGGCGGCCGGGCTGGCAGTGGCCTTGCCGCTGTTCCCGGCCGCTCCGGAGAACAACTACACCGTCGACAAGACGGCCGCCGCCCTCGCGTGCGACGGTCCGGTGTGCGTCACGCGGCTGCACGAGGATTGGCTGTCCACTGTGGCCGGCCCTGGCAAAGAAGCCTTGCGGCTGCTGGAGAAACTGCCGCAACGTCCGAACCGGGTCGAGGAATCGACGGTGTCGTTCCGCAACAACAAAGTGAGTCCTCGAGACCCGGCCCGGCTGTTGATGCAGCAGGACGACTATGCGATGTATGGCAAAAGCGGCCCCAGCCTCACCACGACGCTGCTGAGCGGCGCCGGGACGCCGCCCTGCCACGCGGCGTCCTACGGAGGCGAGCAGAACGACCGGGAGGACGCCGCGCGCTGGGTAATGGCGCGATGGCTGATCGGTTCGTACGCGCCGCCGCATTCGTACGCACAGCCTCCGCTGCAGACCCGGACGGACCCGGCGTGGTCCGCGCTGAAGGCGGTGCCGGAGGCGGAGCAGACCGCTCGGGTCGCTGCGGCGCGGCACCTTGAGCTGACCTGCACCGGGGACCCGCTGAGGGTTCTCACGGAAGGTGCGCGCTGATGCGGTGGACGGCGCTGTACGCGCGTTCGCGCCACCTCACAGTGGCGTTGGCGGCGGTGCTGCTCTGTGCCGCCGTTCTCCCGCTGCTGCTGGGCGACAGTTGGTCGACGGTCTTCGCGACAGTCACCCTTGGCGCTGCCGTTGCGGTGGCGGGTGTGGGCCTCAGCGGGCAAGACCTCGACCTGGACCGCACGGCCTCCTTCCGCTGGCCGCCACGGCGACTGACGCACCTCCTGGTGATCGGTGTGGTGGCGGGCGGAGTAATGCTTGCCGCACAAGGTCTTGCCGATCTCCCGATAGACTCGAGCTGGATCCTTCGCGATGTGGCCGGGCTCCTCGGCCTGACCGGGTTGGCGGCCACGCTGTTCGGCGGTCAGTTCGGCTGGACGCTGCCGATGGGCTGGGCGATGACGGCGGCGCTCGTCCCGAAAGCCGTTGGCCAGGCCTACGACGTCGTGGCCTGGCCGATGGCGACGGCGGACTCCGCCCAGGCGTGGTGGGTGGCCGGGCTGCTGTTCGTGGCGGGCACGGCGGCGTACACGATGGCGGGTGCTCGTCGTTGAGAGCCAGCGGATTGGTGAAGCCAGGCGCAGCCCCGTCCCTCCCCCGGGCAGGGGCGGGCCTGCGGACTGGCGTGCCTTCAGACGTTCCGGTTGTTCGGCTTCACCTCAAGCGGTTCGCTGTCGGGGTCGTCGATCCCCATGCTGATGATGCGCTGCGGGTAGATGCGGATGACCGCGCCGTCGAGGTGGCCGTCCGGTTCGAAGGCGTTCGGCACGGCTTCCGCCCGGCCGCGGATCTCCAAGCAGCGGATGCGCATCGGCTTCGTCGAGGGCTGGTCGTCGATCACGATGGCGACCTGGCCGTTGGCCGCGACGTTGCGGTACTTCCGGCTCTTCGTCAGGTTGTACCCGGACACGTCGATGGTCCGCGTCTCCGGATTCCAGGAGAACGCGACCGGGCTGACCTGCAGGGTTCCGTTCGGCTGCTGCGTGGCGACCCGGGCGAGCGGCCGGTCGGCCAGGTAGCTGAGTTCTGCGTCGGTGAACATGCACCTACCGTGCAACTTCAAGCTTGCTTGAAGTCAAGCGCACGCGGGGGAGCACGTGCTCGGCGAACCGCCGCATCTCCGCCTCAAAGGGCTGAAATTGCAGCATAAACGTCTCGATTCCCAGGTCAGCCCACTCGCGGATCCGCTGTGCGACGGTGTCGTAACTGCCCACCAGCCCGGCCGCGGTGCCGCCGTTCGTGCCTATGTGCGGGTACTTCGCGAACGTCTGAAACATCACCGCCTTCGGATCGGCGTCCGCGACCAGCGCCTCCCAGCGCGCCTTGCCCGCCTCCGCCAGTTCCCACAACGCCGCCAGTTCCGCTTCCGCCTCGGCGTCGGTTTCGCGGGCGACCACGAACGCCGACAGTCCAAATCGGACTGGCGGGCCGACGCGCGGGCGGGCGGCGACGTCCTCGATCAGCCGGGCGACGTTCTCCCGCGGCTGCCCGTTGATGAACCACACGTCGGCCTTGTCCGCCACCAGCGCGCGTGCCGGGTCCGACTCGCCGCCGACATACACCGTCGGCGACGAACCGGCGGGCCGCAGCTGGTAGCCGTCGACGTGAAAATGCTTGCCCTCGAACGAAACCCGCTCGCCGGCCAGCAGACCACGCACGACGCTGATCCACTCGCGGCCGTACTCGTACCGTTCGTCGTGGTCGGCGAACGGAATGCCGGCTCGCGCCAATTCCGGCTTGAACCACGCGTTGACCAGGTTCAGACCGAACCGGCCGCCGCTGATCTCCTGGATCTGCAGCGCCTGCTTGGCCAGCACCACCGGATGCACGAGATACGGCTTGATCGCCGCGATGATCTCGATCCGTTCGGTGAGCGCGGCGAGCGCCGCCGCGGACGTCCACGTCTCCAGCTGGTCCAGTTCGTCGCCGAACGGGTTCACCACGTGCTGCGCGATGAGCGTCGAATCGAAACCGAGCCGGTCGGCCTCGACGATCAGCCGCCGGTTGCGTTCCCAGCTCGCGTCCACCGGATCGGCCGGATGATCGAACGGGCCCCACGACCCGTAGACGACCGCCCACACCCCGAACCGCGGCTGTGCCACAGCGACCACGACGGAACTCCTCACCTCACGCGGATGAACGCGGTCACCGTCGCTTGCCTGCAAGGCACCGGCAACCGGTCCCACGCAGTGGCGGGGCGAGGAGGTTTGTACTGGTCAGCCGAAGAGCCCGGCACCCCAGTCGCTGGTCGGCGTGAGGCCCGGCGGGATCGCGAAGTGCGCGGAACCAGTGTGCTGCAGGTACTCCATCATCGCGTCCTTCGAAGACAGCACCTGCTGCATCGGGACGTACTGCGTGCGCGTGTCCCGGTTGAACGCCAGGAAGAACAGCCCCGCCTCGAGGTGCCCGACACCGTCGGAGCCGTCGACGAAGTTGTAGCCGCGGCGCAGGATCTGCACGCCCTTGCGCGTCTGGCGCGAGGCCAGCCGGACGTGCGCGTCCTCGGCGATCAGCGGCGTCCCGCCCGCGCCGCCGACCTGCAGGTCGACCTGGTCGAACTCGCCGGTCTGCCCGAGCGGCGCACCGCTTCCCTTGGAGCGCCCGACAATCTGCTCCTGCCCGGCGAGCGTTTCGCGGTCCCAGGTTTCGATGTGCATCCGGATCCGGCGCGCCACCAGGTAGGTGCCGCCGGCCATCCACGCCTGTCCGTCGTCGGCCTGCGCCCACACCTGGTCGCGGAGCACGTCGGTGTCCTCGGCCTTGACGTTGTTCGTGCCGTCCTTGAAGCCGAACAGGTTGCGCGGCGTCTGCTGCGAGCGCGACGTCGACGAGCTGCGGCCGAATCCGAGCTGCGACCAGCGCACCTCGGTGACGCCGAAGCCCAGCCGCACCAGGTTGCGCACCGCGTGCACCGCGACCTGCGGATCGTTCGCGCAGGCCTGGATGCACAGGTCGCCGCCGCTGCGGGCCGGGTCGAGTTTGTCCTTCGGGAACGCGGGCAGGTCGATCAGCTGCGGCGGACGTTTCGCGGCGAGGCCGAACCTGTCGTCGAAGAGCGAGGGACCGAAGCCGATCGTCAGTGTCAGATCGGAGGCGGGCAGGTCGAGCGCCTCACCGGTGTCGTCCGGCGGGGCCTGCACGGACCCGGCGAGGGCGCCGTTCGGGCCGACCTCCTCGCCCGCGGTCATCCGCCGTGCCGCGGCAGTCCAGGTGCGCAGCAGTTCGCGGAGCTTCTTGGCGTCCTTCGTGGTCACGTCGAGCGCGGCGAAATGCAGGTTCGGCTGCGCCGGGGTAACGATGCCGGCCTGGTGCTCGCCGTGGAAGTCGACCTTGGCCGTCGCGGCCGCGGCAGGGGTGTCGCCGCCGAGCCGGTCGAAGCCGACGCCGGCCGCCGCGCCCGCGCCGGCCAGCGCGACCCCCGCGCCGGCCAGCCCGAACAGCCTCCGGCGGGAAACCTGGGTTCCCTCCTCGGTCCCTGCTTGAGAGGTCACCGCGCCACGACCTCCGCGACCTTGCTGAGCGGCTCGCTCAGCGCGTCGACCGCCGAGGCGAACGCCTTGATCTGGTCCTGGGAGAGCTCGTTGTAGTACTTGAAACCGTCCCCGGAGCGGGTCTTGTCCAGCAGCCCCTGCACGTTCGCGAACTCCTTGTCCAAAGTGGACACCAGGGCCGCGTCGCGCTCCTGCAGGATCGGCCGCAGCGCCGCGATCGCGCCCTTGGAACCGTCGAGGTTGGCCTGGAAGTCCCACAGGTCGGTGTGCGAGAAGGTCTCCTCCTCGCCGGTGATCTTCTTCGTCGCGACCTCGTCGAGCAGGCCCTTCGCGCCGTTGGCCAGGTCCAGCACGCTCAGCTGCAGCGTCTTGGTCTTGGCGACGAGCGCCTTGACGTCGGTGAGGAGCTTGTCCGCGATCTGCGGGCTGTCCGGCTTCAAGCCGGTGGTCCACAGGTCCTTCTCCAGCCGGTGGAAGCCGGTGAACTGCTGGCCCGGCTCGACGTCGGCCTCGCGGGCGTCGATCGACGGGTCCAGGTCGCCGAACTTCTCCGCGACCGGCTCGATCCGCTCGTAGAACACGCGAGTGCGCGCGTACTCGGCCTTCGCCTCGTCGACCTTGCCCGCCTTGACCGCGGCGACGAACTTCGCGGTTTCGGTCTCCAGCGCCGAGCTGTTGTTCTCGACGTAGGTCGCGTAGCTCTTGGTGGCAGCGGTCTTCTGCGCGCTGGCGTTGCTCTGGCCCTGCGCGCCGCCGGTGACGGTGAAGTCGCCGCGGATGCCGTTGCCCGCCATGCCCGGCTTGCACGCGGTCTGGTACTTGCCGGCGTCTGGGACCTCGACGATGAGCCGCCGGTTCAGCCCCGGCGCGATGTTCTCGACCTCGCCCATGATCCGGTCGCCCTCGGCGTAGAGGTAGAACTCGGTGACCTTGGTGCCCTTGTTGGCGATCTCGAACGTCAGGTTGCCCGCGGCCGCGGTCGTCGCCGACACCGAGCAGGCGGTGTCGGACGCCTCGACCTTGATCGGCCCGCCCGCGGCCGCGCCGGAAGGACCGGACGCGGAGTTCGTGCTGTCGCAGGCGGTCAGCGCGACGAGCGCGCCGAGACTGGCGAGCACAGCCGTCGAGGTTTTGCGGAACTGGGGCACGGTCACTCCTTGGCGGCGGCCGGGGCGGCGGGCGCCGCTTCGGTCTTGTTCTTGCGGGCGGGCTTGAGGAACAGCGGCAGCACGATCGCCACGTAGACGACCCACGCGATCGCTTGCAGCACAGTGGTTTGCTGCGAATAGTTGAAGATTCCCTTGAGCAGCGCGCCGTACCAGGAGGTTTCCGGCAGCGTGCTCGACGCGTCGAAGGCGAGCGTGGTCAGGCCGGGAATGAACCCGGCTTCCTGCAGGTCGTGCAGGCCGTAGCCGAGGACACCGGCGGCGACGAACACCAGCAGCACACCAGTGATCGTGAAGAACTTCGCCAGGTTGAACCGCACCGCGCCGCGGTAGAGCAGGTAAGCGAGCACGATCGCGGCGGCGATCCCGATCACGAACCCGATCAGCGGCTGCAGGGTGTCGGACTGCGCGGTCTGCACGGCCGAGTAGAAGAAGACGGCGGTTTCGAGCCCTTCGCGGCCGACCGCGAGGAACGACAGCAGCAACACCGCCGCCGGACCGACCTTGAGCGCGTCCTCCATCTTGCCGCGCAGTTCGGCCGCGATGTGCCGGGAAGCCTTGCGCATCCAGAAGATCATCGCGGTGACGAAGACGACCGCGACAATGGAGAGCGTGCCGCCGAGCAATTCCTGATGCTCGAAACTCAGCTGCGCCGTGCTGTAGGTGAGGATCGCGCCGACGCCGACCGACAGCAGCACAGCCGCGCCGACCCCGGGCCACACGAACCGCAGCGCCTGCCGTCGCTGCGTTTTGACCAGGAAGGCGACCAGGATGCTCACCACAAGCGCGGCTTCGAGGCCTTCGCGCAGCCCGATGAGCGCGCTCGAAAACACCACTGTTCAGCCCTCCTTCGACTACCCGACCTGATGTTTTTAGGTAAGGCTTGCCTGTAAGTCCAGAGGGAGTTTCGCTGAACGGGTCCGGCAAAACGGGCAAAAAGACGTTCTGGCGGAGGTTAGGTTAGGGTAACCGCAGGTCAGAGCGTCGCCGAGAGGTCACGTAACGAATTGTGTGACCTGGGTGGATCAGACGTCGAGTTAACCATCCGCTTGCCATTCGCCCAGTCCAGCGTCCCTCAGCCGGGTTCATCAGTAACCTGTCCGGGTGGCCGATACCACTCAGCCGACGATCGCCCCGTCTCCGACGGGCCCGCCGCGCCGCTACCCGAGCCGCATCGCGTTCGCGCTGGGTCTGGTGCTGACCGGGGTCGTGCTGGTGGTGACCATCGGAATCCAGAATCCGAACCCGCCCGCCCCGACCGCCCCGGCCGCCGCGGCCGGTCCGCCGCCGGTTTCGCCGAAGCCGGAACCGCGCCCGCAACCCGGCACCGAAGCCCCGCGGGTCGGCCTGGCCGCGCCGCCGGACCGCCCGCTGGTGTCCGACCAAGCGGAACTGGACGCGTGGGCGACCCGAGTCGCCGACAAGACGCGACTGGACGCGCGAGTGCTCGCCGCGTACGGACGCGCGGAAATGTGGATGCAGCGGCAAAAACCGTCGTGCCACCTGTCGTGGGCGACGCTCGCCGCGATCGGAAATTTGGCCTTCGGAACGGAAAAACCCGGCCCCGACGGCACCATGGCGGTCAACCCCGACCGAGCGGAAGGCCCGGACACCGACGGAGGAAAACTCGACGGCGACCGCACCGCAGACCACCGTGTCGGCCCGCTGCGGATCATGCCCGCCGCCTGGCACAAACACGCCCAACGCGCGAACGGCGACGGCAAATCCGCCGACCCCCGCAACCTCGACGACGCGGCTTTCACCGCCGCCCGCTACCTCTGCTCGGGCGACGACGACCTGGGCGCTCCGGAGGGCTGGTGGAAAGCGATGCTGTTCTACAACCCGGCGGTGAACTACGTGCAGGACGTTTTCACCGCAGCCGATTCCTATGCGGCGGAGAGTGTGGCTCCCTGAGCGGATCGGCTGGGTCGGCCGGGTTGGGCAGCTGCTGGTCGGCGGGAAGGCCTGACCTGGTTGGCCGGATCTTCCTGACTTGGTTGGCTGGGGTGGCCCGAATTGGTTGGCCGGGACTTCCTGATTTGGTTAGCCGGGGTGGCCTGACCTGGTTGGCCTGACCTGGTTGGCCGGGACTTCCTGACTTGGTTGGCCGGGGTGGCCTGACCTGGTTGGCTGGGACTTCCTGAGCTGGTTGGAGGGGCTGCCGCAGCTGGTTGGCTAGCGACGGCGGCCTGGCTCGATGTTCGGCCGGGGCCGGTTTTTGCTGCTGTACTTGGCTTTTGGTGGTGGGCTGTCAGCGATGTCGCGTCGCGGTCCGCTCAGCGGCTCGCCGGTGTGGCGGTGCGCGGCGCAATGGCCGGTGCGGCAGCTTAGGCCGATTCGGCTCCGCGCGGCGCACTGTGCGCCCACTGGCCCACTGACTCACTGGTGCGGTGGCGCGTGGCGTGGTTCGCGACTGGTCGCGAGCGGTGACTTGAGCCGGTTCGGCTCGCGGCTGTTCAGCGTGGCGAACGATCCGGTTCGGCCAGCCGCCGACTCGGTTGCCCGGTCTGCTTCCGGCCGGTGGGCAACTGCCGTCGCACTCAGCCTGATCAGCTGGGATGGCCGGACTTGATCCGTTCGGCGGTCGGCTGCGCCCCGATCCCGCCCGGGTGTCGTTCAGCCGCCAGCAGTTAGTGGGTCGTCAGCGCGGCGCTCACTCGCACCGGCTTCTGGGTCAGGCTCTCGGCGCGCACCGGCTGCTTGCGCGGCTGGACCGGGTGGCGTTCGTTGAGTTCGACGAGCGTCGGGGCCAGCGCCATCAGCACCAGCACGATCAGCCCGGCGGTCGCTCCGATCACGGTCAGCGCGGTCATGTCGGCCTCCTCTAATCGCTCTCTGTGATGACACCAAGGATCGCGCTTCGCCCGGTCTGCCCGGATCGGCCGACCGGCCGAGCCCCGTCGCCGGATGGCCAGGCTTCCCCGCTGCCCTGTTCACTTCAGAAGACGCGCCGGAGCCGTGCTGGATCCGGCGGTTGCACGGGAGTGCCTCCGCGCGTGCACATTCGGGACATGCGGGCTCAGTGGTCGCTCAGCGTGATCCTTGCCCTGACCTCGCTGATCGCCTCGAGATACTCCGGCACCGGGTTCATCGCCGACGCCATCCGCAATTGCGCCAGCGCCTCGGCCAAACGGCCGAGGCGCTGGAGGGTGCGGCCGAGCACGAACCGGGCGTAATGGTCGGTGGGGTCGAGCTCCAGTACGCGGGTGAACGCGCGTTCGGCGCGGCGCAGCTGGGCGGAGTGGAAGTACGCGCGCCCGGCGAGCAGTTGCACGCTCGGCTTGTCCTGCTCGTCGGCGAGCAGCGGTTCGAGCTCTTTGAGCGCGTCGAGCGGGCGCCGCCGTGCGACCAGATGCTCGGCGTTGCGGAACCTGCGGAAGCGCGATTCGCCGTCGGGTTCGGGGGCTGCTGCGGCGTCCGTCATGGTCGCCTCACGATACCGGCGAGGAGGGCGTTGCACGACCGTCAGACGAGTCGTGGTGGACTGTTCCGCCATGAGCAGCGATCAGGAACCCGACTACGTGGGACTGGCGCCGTACCTCTACTACAGCGATGCGACCGCCGCGCTCGCCTGGCTGACCAGGGTGTTCGGCTTCACCGAGGAAGTCCGCTTCGAGGACGGGGCGGGCGAGGTCTTCCAGGCCACGCTCCGCGCGGGCGGCGCGCGGCTGCAGCTGGCCGGGGTCGGTCCCGAATACTGGGAGGCCAAGGGGGTCGAAGGGCCGGTCGGGCAGTTGAACGTCGTGTACGTGACCGACGTCGACGCGCAGCACGAGCGCGTGTCCGCGGCGCTCGGCGAGGACGCCGCGCCGGAGCCGCCCCAGGACCAGCCTTACGGCGCGCGGATCTTCACCGTGGCCGATCCCGGCGGCAACAGCTGGACGTTCTGGCAGCAGGTGACCGATCAGGTCGAGCTGCCGTCGGGGTGGCGCGAAGTCCGGCCGGAGGACCAGGCCGCCGACGAGACCGGCGAAGTGCCCGGCTGAGCTGGAGAACACGCAGCGGAACGGCCCCGCACCGGCCTGGCCTCCAACGGGTGAACCCGCTGGGCGGTTACTCTGGGCGGCGTCACCGCAGGCACGACCCACCAAGGAGCAGAGCGTGGCTCTCATCGAGCAGGTAGGCGCGCGCGAGATTCTCGATTCGCGCGGGAACCCGACCGTCGAGGTGGAGGTGGCGCTCGACGACGGCACCCTGGCCAGGGCGGCGGTCCCGTCCGGGGCGTCGACCGGCGAGCACGAAGCGGTCGAGCTGCGCGACGGGGACACCGGCCGCTACAACGGCAAGGGCGTGGAGCGCGCGGTCGCCGCGGTGCTCGACGAGATCGGGCCGGACCTGGTCGGCGTCGAAGCGGTCGACCAGCGGATCGTCGACCAGAAGCTGGTGGACCTCGACGGCACGCCGGCGAAGTCGCGGCTGGGCGCGAACGCCATTCTCGGCGTTTCGCTTGCCGTCGCGAAGGCCGCCGCGGAATCGGCCGAGCTCGAGCTGTTCCGCTACCTGGGCGGGCCGAACGCGCACGTGCTGCCGGTGCCGATGCTGAACATCCTCAACGGCGGCGCGCACGCCGACACCGACGTCGACATCCAGGAATTCATGATCGCGCCGATCGGCGCGGAGTCGTTCCGGGAGGCGCTGCGCTGGGGCACCGAGGTGTACCACGCGCTGAAGTCCGTGCTGAAGGGCCGCGGCCTGTCCACCGGCCTCGGCGACGAGGGCGGTTTCGCGCCGAGCCTCGCCAACAACCGCGAGGCGCTCGACCTGATCCTCGCCGCGATCGAGAAGGTGGGCTACGCGCCGGGCCGCGACGTCGCGCTCGCGCTGGACGTCGCCGCGACCGAGTTCTACTCCGACGGCGCCTACACCTTCGAGGGCTCGAAGCGCAGCGCGGAGCAGATGTCCGCGTACTACGGCGAACTGCTGCGCGACTACCCGCTGGTCTCCATCGAGGACCCGCTGAGCGAGGACGACTGGGACGGCTGGGTCCAGCTGACCTCCGAGATCGGCGACAAGGTCCAGCTCGTCGGCGACGACCTGTTCGTCACCAATCCGGACCGGCTCGAGGAGGGCATCACCCGCCGCGCGGCGAACGCGCTGCTGGTGAAGGTCAACCAGATCGGCACCCTGTCGGAGACGCTGGACGCGGTGTCGCTGGCCACGTCGTACGGCTACAAGTCGATGATGAGCCACCGGTCCGGCGAGACCGAGGACACCTTCATCGCCGACCTCGCGGTCGCCACCGGCGTCGGCCAGATCAAGACCGGAGCCCCGGCGCGCGGCGAGCGGATCGCGAAGTACAACCAGCTCCTGCGCATCGAGGAAACCCTCGCGGACGCCGCGCGCTACGCCGGCGACCTCGCCTTCCCGCGGTTCAGCGCGGAGGCCTGAGGGGCACATGGCCGACCGGGGGAGGGCGCGCGGCCGCCGCGGCGGCCGGGCCACGGCGGGAAGCGGGTCCAGCAGGGCCCGCCGTCCCGCATCGGCCCGGCGCCGCACCGGCGCGGGCACGACGGAGACGACCAGGGCCCGGCTTCGCCGCGGCCTCGCGGCGAAGCGCGCCTCCGGTGCGGCCAAGGTGCTCGGCATGTCGACCACCCGGCGCGCCGCCGTGGTGGCGATCGTGGTGTGCGCGCTGGCGTTCACCGTCGCGGTCCCGTTGCGCACCTACCTTTCCCAGCGGTCCGAGGTCCGCGACCAGGAAGCCCAGCTCGCCCAGCTCCAGCACGAGGTCGCCCAGTTGCGCGACCGCAAGGCCCAGCTGAGCGACCCGGCCCAGATCGAGGCGGAAGCCCGCCGCCGGCTCCGGTACGTGAAGCCTGGCGAGACCCCGTGGATGGTCCAGCTGCCTGAGGACCAGCCCGGTTCGCCGACGGCTGCTCAGCCTGGGCAGCAGCCTGCTCCGCAGGCGCCTTGGTACGAGAACCTGTGGGCGCAGGTTTCCGGGGGTTGAGGTTCCCGGCCGGTTGGCTTTTCGGTCGTTAGGCATGCTCCTTGCGTGTTGTGGCGCTGATAGTTCTCTCGCGGCTGGGCTGGGGTTCCGTTCGCGTGGGCTGACTTTGTTCCGGTGCCTTGATTTCGTGGCGAAGCTTCGGCTGCCGTCCACGTTAACCACATCGCAAGGGCCCCGGAGGCGGCTGAGGCGAGTTGTCCACACGGTGTGCGGGTTGTGGACAACTCGGCCGTTTCGGCGGAGGTCGCGAGGGGTCGGACGGACGGCGGCATTAGCCTGGAGAGCGTGAACAGCAGCACGGAGACACCCCGATTCGAGCCCGTCACCGATGCCGACCGGGAGGTCATCGCGCAGCAGCTCGGACGGCCGCCGCGGGCGTTGCGGGCGGTGGCCGCCCGGTGCCCCAGCGGGCATCCGTCGGTGGTCCAGACCAGTCCGCGGTTGGAGAACGGGACGCCGTTCCCGACGTTGTATTACCTGACCTGCCCGCGGCTGTCGTCGATGGTGGGCACGCTGGAGGCGTCCGGCGTGATGAAGGAGATGACCGAACGGCTCACCACCGATCCCGAACTCGCGGCGACTTACCAGCGCACGCACGAGACGTACCTCGCCGAGCGGGATGCCATCGAGTCGCTCGGGACCCAGGTGACCGCGGGCGGGATGCCCGGACGGGTGAAATGCCTGCACGTCCACCTCGCGCACACGCTCGCGGCCGGCCCGGGAGTGAACCCGTTCGGCGACGAGACCCTCGCCTGGGTCCGCGAACAGGGCTGGCCGACCGGCGACTGCGCCGGGTAACGCTCCGGTCTCGGGCGCGGATAGGCACAGCAGAGGCCGGTGCCCGCCTGGGTGGGAATGCTTCGCGGCGCGCACCGGAGCTTCACACCGAGCAGGCGAGCCTGGGCGCACCGCCGGGCGCGCCGGGGAGGGGCGGAAAGTGCGGGTGCCACGCAGATCTCGGCGGTCGGTGCGTGCTGAATCGTCTCCTGGTGCGGACGGCCGGGTCGAGCCGGTGGTGGACGCTGCGGGTGAGCGGGGCACCGGTGGTGAGTTGGGTGCTGGCGATGAAGTAGCTGGCGACGCGGCGGTCGGGGAGTCCGGCGCGGGCGATGCGGCGGGCGGTGAGTTCGGCGCTGAGCGTGGGGCGGTCGGGGAGTCCGGCGCGGGCGATGCGGCGGGCGGTGAGTTCGGCGCTGAGCGTGGGGCGGTCGGGGAGTCCGGCGCGGGCCACGAGGCGGTCGGTGAGTTTGGGGCCGATGCCGTCGGTGACGGGATCGCTGCGGGTGGCGAGACCAGTGCGGGTGACGAGACCAGTGCTGACGGCGGGGTTGCCGATGCGATCGGCGACGGGGCCGTCGAGGGGACTGTTGCTGGCGGTGGGATCGGCGATCGCGCGGTTGTCGCTGTGGCTGACAGCGGGACCGCTGCTGGCGGCGATGCAGCTGGCGGCGACGGGATCGGTGAGGGTGGCGCTGATGGAGAAACCGTCAGCGCGACAGTCGGTGGAGGCCGCGTCGATGAGACGGTGGCGGGGGCTGAAGTAGCGGGCGAAGACGGCGAAACCGCCTCTGGATCGGCTGGAACCAAGAAGAGAACCGCCGTGTTGGTCGGGCCGCCGCTGGATAGGTCTCGGTGGGTGCGGGTTCGGGCTCGGCGGGGGCGTTATCGGGCTCGGCGGGTGGCTTCGCGGCATCGGACGGTTGTCGCGGTGCTCGCCGGGGTTCTTGGGGTGCTTCCGGCGGTCGTCGGTGCGGGGGTGGTCGTCGGGTGGGTCGGGCGGATGCCGGTGGTGCATACGGCGGACGTTATGCCTGATCAGGGGTATGACCCGGGGATTCGCGGCGTCGCGGTCGACGGGCGGTTGCCTGATGCGCCGGCACCGATTCCCCTGCCTGCGTATGACCTTCCGGACGGGCCGCTCGGGATTCCGGCTACTGCGCTGGCCGCGTATCGGCACGCGGCGGAGGTCTTGGGGAAAGAGCAGCCGGGATGTCATATCGACTGGGCGCTCATCGCGAGCATCGGGCGGATCGAGTCGGATCACGCGCGGGGCGGGTATGTCGACGCTGCGGGGACGACGCTTGAGCCGATCCTCGGGCCTCAGCTCAACGGGACTGGGCCCTACGCGGCGATTCCGGACACTGATCACGGCGTGCTCGACCACGACCCGGTTTGGGATCGTGCGGTTGGGCCGTTCCAGTTCATTCCGGCGACCTGGCGGATCTACGCGGCTGACGGCAACGGTGATGGCAAGGCTGACCCCAGCAATCTCTTCGACGCCTCGCTCGCGGCGGCGCGATACCTCTGCTCTGGTGGGCTTGATCTGGCCAATCCGGATCAGTTGAGGACCGCGATTTACCGCTACAACAACTCCGACGCGTACGTCACCACGGTCATTCTCTGGGCGGAGGCTTACCGGAAGGGCGTCGCGCAGGTGCCGGACAGTCCGGTTCCGGTCGGGGCGCCTGCGCCGACGGCGTCCAGTGCCGCGCCGCCAGCGAATCCGGGGGATCGGCCGAGAACTACCGAGTCGTCGTTACCGCCGGTCTCTACTGGGGCTCCGTCGGTGACGCCTACGGGGACGACGCTGCCGGGCAGTTCGTCCGGGAGTCCGTCGGGCAGTCCGACTGAAACGTCGACCAGTTCGACGTGCGGATCCACCACGCCTACGACGACGACCACTACGACGCCGACGGAGACCTGCACCTCGTCGAGCAGCACTCAGGCGAGCAGCAGGGCGTCGGCTGGCTGACCAGCGAAACCGGCGAAGCCGGCGACGAGATCTCCTCCGGTAGCCTCGCTTACATCATTACAAAGCAGGGGAGCCGATGAGTCTTCGTCAGTTCGAGTACGCCTTGGCGGTCGCCGAGGCGGGGTCGGTGACTGCCGCGGCCGAGCTGCTTCACGTCGCTCAGCCGTCCGTGTCGCAGCAGATCCGCGGGCTTGAGCGGGAGCTCGGCGTGCAGCTCTTCTCCCGCACGCCCACGGGGCTGGTGCCGACCGTCGTGGGGCGGGCGTTTCTCAAGGACGCTGAAGTCGCGGTAAGGGCGGCGCGGCGGGCGCAGGCGACGGCGCGAGCGGGCGCGGACGAGCTGGCCGGCGAGTTGCTCGTCGCGGCGCAGATGGGGTTGGGGACTCGGCAGTTGCCGGGCGCGTTGGCTGCGTTGCGAAGGCGGTTTCCGCGGTTGGCGGTGACCGTTTTCGAGGAGCCGAATCCGGCGGAGCTGGAGCAGCTGGCGCGGCGTGGGGTGCTGGATCTCGCGTTGCTCGGGTCGGCCTGCGATGAGGGGTTGTACGAGGGACATCACCTTGGTGACGAGGAGTTCGTGGTCGTCCTGGGGGTCGGGCATCGGTTGCTCAAGAAGGACCGGATTGCGTTGCGGGAGCTGGAAGAAGAGCAGTGGATCCGGTTCGATCCGGACAGTGCGCTCGACGGTCATCTGACAGAAGTGTTGCGCGACAACGGGCTGGAGCCGACGGCGGTCGCGCGGGTGTCGCAGACTTCGACGGCGGTGCGGTGGGCCGCGCACGGGCTGGGCGTGACGCTCGTTCCGGCGTCGGCGGTGCCGGAGGGGCATGAGCACCTCGTGCGGCCGGTGTTTCCGGTCGTGGCCCAGCCCGTCGTCGCGGCGGTGCGGCCCGGGGCTGGGCCCGCGGAGATGGCGTTGCTCGAGTTCCTGCGGCAGGAAGCCTGGTACCAGTCCGAGGCTCCGGCCGCCTGAAGCGTCAGAGTTGCGTGTCGCCTCCGTCTACGACCAGTTCGATGCCGGTGGTGAAGGTGGCGTCGAAGGCCAGGAAGGCGACGGCACGGGCGATTTCCCCAGGGGTGCCCAGCCGTTTCATCGGGTTGGCCGCGGCTCGGGCGGCCTTGAACTGTGCGGCCTCCTCGGCCGGCATTCCGGCTTCCAGGATCTCGGTGTCGATCGGGCCGGGGCTGATCGCGTTCACCCGGATGCCGCGCGGGAGCAGCTCGGCGGCGAGGGTGCGGGCCATCGATCGCAGGGCGGCTTTGCCCGCGGAGTAGACGCTGGTTTCGGCAAGGCCCATGACGTTCGCTGTCGAGGTGGTCAGGACGACGCCCGCGCCGGAGCGCAGCAGGGGTGCGAGCTTCTGCACGGTGAAGTACGCGCCCTTGACGTTCACCGCGAACTGCTCGTCGAACTGCTCCTCGGTGACCGACTCGAACGGTGCCGTCCGCGCGATCCCGGCGTTGGCGAACAGGGCGTCGACCGGGCCGGGGACCTGGGCTGCCAGTACGTCCAGGTCGGAGAGCGACGCCACATCGCCGCGAACGGCGGTCGCGCGGTCACCGAGTTGGGCTAGCGCCGCGTCGAGGCGAGATTGCGAGCGGCCGGTGATGATTACTCGAGCGCCGCCGTCGGCGAATAGTTTCGCGGTGGCGAAACCCATTCCGGTGCTGCCGCCGGTGACGACGACAGTTTTGTCCTGGTAAGCATTCATCGCGGGTATTCGCCTCCGTCGACGGCCAGACCGCTTCCGGTCAGCCAGTTCGCTTGGTCGGACAACAGGAAGAGCACGGCGTTGGCGATGTCGTCGGGGTCGCCGTCCCGGCCCAGCGGGACGCCGGGGAGGTCAAGACTGCCGGACGACAGGCTCGCCCACTGCTCCCGCGTCGCCACGCCGCCGGGGGTGGCGGTCCGGCCGGGGGACACGGTGTTGACGCGGACGCCGGCGGGCGCCAGTTCGGCGGCCAGGCCTTGGCTGTACGCCTCGAGCGCCGTCTTCGCGGCGACGTAGTGCAGGAAGGGCGGGAACGGCGGGCGGATCGCGGCGGTGGAGATGTGCACGATCGAGCCCGATCGGCGCTCCCGCATGCCGGGGGCCAGCAGCGCGTCCAGGCGGACCGCAGCCAGGAGGTTGACCGACAGCGCGTCCTGCCATTCGTCGTCGGGGATCTCCAGGGCGCTGGGGTGCGGGCGCGCGCCGCCCGCGTTGTGGACCAGCAGGTCGACGCCGCCGAGGACCTCCTGCGCGGCGGAGGCGATCGTCTGGGCGCCGGCCCGCGTGCGGACGTCGGCCTGGACGAAGGACGCGCCTTCCGGCGCCGGACCGGTCGACCGGGCGGTGGTGAGCACCGTCGCGCCCGCGGCCAGCAATTGCGTCACGATCGCCGCGCCGATTCCGCGGGAACCGCCGGTGACCACTGCGCGCTTTCCCGCTATCCCGTAATCGGGCATGCCAATGAACCTCTCGATAAAAGAAGAAGAAAACCGCCGCGAAATGAAATGCGGCGAACACGTCAACCGTACGGCCGGAAAAGAGGGAAAGGCAAAGACCAAATGTCGGTGAGGGGGCATAGGGCCCGCCTATGCCCGCCTCGCCTGCGAAGCGCCGGAGACCAAGTAAAGTCGCAAGCATGCCTCGGGTAGCTGCGATCGACTGTGGGACCAACTCCATCCGTCTGCTCGTCGCCGAGTTGACGCCGCGCCACGACGGCACGGTCGACCTGCGCGACCTGCACCGCGAGATGCGCATCGTGCGGCTCGGCCAGGGCGTCGACGCCACTGGCCGGCTCGCGCCGGAAGCGCTCGAGCGCACCCGCGCGGCGCTCGCGGACTACACCGTCGCCGCGCGGCGCAAGGGCGTCGAGAAGGTGCGCATGGTCGCCACCTCGGCGACGCGCGACGCGAGCAACCGCGACGAGTTCTTCGCGATGACCCGCGAGACGCTCGGCGTCGAGGCCGAGGTGATCAGCGGCGACGAGGAAGCCCGGCTGTCCTTCACCGGCGCGGTCGGCGAGCAGGACCCCGAGGACGGGCCGTTCGTGGTCGTCGACGTCGGCGGCGGCTCCACCGAACTCGTCCTCGGCACCTGGAACGGCCGCGAGGCCGAGGTGATCGCCGCGAAATCCGTCGACATCGGCTGCGTCCGGATCACCGAACGCGCGCTGAAGGGCGACCCGCCGACCGCTGACGAGGTAGCCGCCGCCCGCGAACTGGCCCGCGGCATCCTCGCCGAGGCGTTCGACGTCGTGGACGTCGCGAAGGCTCGCACCTGGATCGGCGTGGCCGGCACCGTGACCACGTTGTCAGCGGTTTCGCTGGCGCTGCCCGAGTACGACTCCGAGCGCATCCACCTGTCGAAGCTGACCCACGGCGAGATCGACCGGGTCGCGCAGGAGCTCCTCGCGGCCGACCGCGAGACCCGCGCCGCGAACCCGGTGATCCACCCCGGCCGGGTCGACGTGATCGGCGGCGGCGCGGTCGTCGTGCAGGTGCTCGCCGAGGAACTCGCCGCGCGCGGTGGTCCGGACCAGTTGGTCGTCAGCGAGCACGACATCCTGGACGGCATCGCTTTGTCGCTCGCCTGAACGCTCCGCGATGCCCCGGTGACCACGCGCGCACCCCGCGTCCGAACCCGTACCAAAATGACCGAACGTCATCTACCTCACTTCGTTGTGGGCTGACTGGGTGACGGTCGTCGTTGTTATTCATGTGCAACCCGGTGATCCGGTTACGAAGGGCCGATCACGCTAGCCTCCATCTCGCTATTCGGACGCTAGAAACGGAGGGGACATGCGGGGTTCATCCAGGCTCTGGAGCGCGGCCGCAGTCGTGACAACCTTGTCACTGCTCCTGACTGCCTGTGGGGGCGGCGGATCCAGCAGCGGGTCGTCGGGGGAGGCGGATCCGAACGGGACCTTCACGGTCTACGGCACGGAACCGCAGAACACACTGATCCCGACGAACACCAACGAACTCGGCGGTTCCAAGGCCGTCGACCCGATGTTCTCCGGACTCGTCGCGTACAAGGGCGAAAACGGCGAGCCGTACAACTTGATGGCGGAGTCGATCACCACGACCGATTCCAAGGTCTTCGACATCAAGATCAAGCACGGCTGGAAGTTCCACGACGGCACCGAGGTCAAGGCGAAGAACTTCGTCGACGCCTGGAACTACGGGGCCAACTCCGCGAACGGCCAGATCAACAGCACGTTCTTCGAGAACATCCAGGGCTACTCCGACGTCCACCCCGCCGACAAGACGGCGAAGCCGACCACGGACAAGATGTCCGGCCTGGTCGTGAAGGGCGACTACGAGTTCCAGGTGACCCTGGAAGCGCCGTTCTCCGTTTTCACCACCAAGATCGGCTACACCGCGTTCGCGCCGCTGCCGGACTCCTTCTTCAAGGACCCCGCGGCCTTCGCGAAGCACCCGATCGGCAACGGCCCGATGAAGTTCGTCAGCCGCACGCCGAACGTCGAGATCAAGCTGACTCGGTTCGACGACTACCAGGGCTCGGACAAGGTCAAGTTCAAGGACCTCGACGACAAGATCTACGCCAGCCAGGAAACCGCGTACCAGGACCTGCTGAGCAACAAACTCGACTTCATCGAGACACTGCCGCCGTCCGCGCTCACCGCGGACAAGTACAAGACCGACCTCAAGGACAACCTGGTCACCGGGCACCTGCTGGGGATCAGCACGATCGCGGTGCCGTACTACGTGCAGGGCTACAACAACCTCGACCTGCGCCGGGCCATTTCGATGGCGATCGACCGCACGCAGATCACCAAGACGGTCATGCACGACACCTACGTCCCGGCCGACGGCTACGTCTCGCAGGGCATTCCGGGTTACCGGCCGGGCGTATGCGGCGAGTACTGCAAGTTCGACCCGGCGAAGGCGAAGGAACTGTTCGCGAAGTCCGGGTTCAAGGGCAAGCTCACCATCGCCTCGAACGCCGACGGCGGCCGCAAGGAGCCGCTGGTGGCCGCGTGCAACAGCATCAAGAACACCCTCGGCGTCGAATGCGACTTCGTTCCGGCGACCGACTTCGGCCAGTGGCGCAGCATCGTGACCGGGCACAAGCTGACCGGCATGGGCCGTTCCGACTGGTCGGCGGACTATCCGTCCATTGAGGACTTCCTCAACCCGCTCTACCGGACCGGGGCCTCGTCGAACGACTCGACCTACTCCAACCCGCAGGTCGACGCCCTGCTGAAGCAGGCAGACTCGACGGCGGACAAGGACGCCGCGGTCAAGCTGTACCAGCAGGCCGAGGACCTGGTCGCGAAGGACCTGCCCTCGATCCCGGTGTGGGACGAGAAGGGCGTCGCGGCCAAGTCGAAGCACACCAAGACCGTGGTCCTCGACTTCCGCCGCCGCGCGGACTACTCCTCGGTCGAGGTCCTCAAGAAGTGATGCGCTGACTCGTCCGTTCCCACCACGCGGCTCGTGAGTGTCCGCGCCGGCCACAAGCAGGCGCGGGCACTCGCGGGCCCGGCGCGCACTCCTAGGAACCACGCATGATTCGTTACGTCTTGCGCCGACTGCTCCAGTTGATCCCGGTGTTCTTCGGCACCACGTTCCTGATCTACGCACTGGTGTGGGCCGTGCCGGGGGACCCGTTCTCCGGCAAATGCGGTCAGCAAGCCTGCCCGCAGGCCTACATCGACCTGATGACCGAGAAGTTCCACCTGAACGACAATCTGATCGTCCAGTACTTCAAATACCTCGGGAGCCTGTTCAGCGGCGACTGGGGCGAGACGTTCAACGGCTCCTCGGTCGGCGAACTGATCTCCACCTCCTACCCGATCACGCTGCGCCTCGCGCTCGTCGCGGTGCTCATCGAAGCCATCATCGGCCTCACCGCCGGCGTGCTGACCGGCTTGCGCGGCAAGGGTTTCCTCGACAACCTGGTGCTGGTCTCGACCACGTTCCTGATCTCGCTGCCGGTGTTCGTCACCGCGATCGTGCTGCAGATCGTGCTCGGCGTGAACCTGGGCATCATCGACGCCAGCGTCTCGGACGATCCGAGCTTCGGCGAGCTGATCGTGCCGGGTATCGCGCTCGGCAGCCTTTCGATGGCCTATGTCGCACGGTTGACGAGAACGTCGATCGCGGAGAACCGGCACGCCGACTACATCCGCACCGCCATCGCCAAGGGACAGCCCAACAGCCGCGTCATCGGCATCCATTTGCTGCGCAACTCGGTGATCCCGGTGCTGACCTTCCTCGGCACCGACCTCGGTTCGCTCATGGGCGGTGCGATCGTGACCGAGGGCGTGTTCAACATCAACGGTCTCGGCGGGCTGATCTTCCGCGGCCTCCAGAACCGGGAAAGCGCGACCGTCGTCGGCGTCGTCGTGCTGCTGGTGCTGGTGTATCTGCTGATGAGCTTGATTGTGGACCTGCTCTACGCCGTTCTCGACCCGAGGATCCGTTATGACTGACCCGAATCTCGTCGGCGGCGGAGGAGTCGACGCGGCGCAGCTGTCGCATGTGGACAGCTCGGCCGACGTCGGTCCGAAGAAGCCGCGCAGTCTCTGGGGTGACGCGTGGCGGCAGCTGCGCCGCAAGCCGACGTTCGTGATCTCCGCGCTGATCATCCTGCTGATCGTGCTGATCGCGATCGCCCCGGGACTGTTCTCGCACCGCGACGCCGGTTACAGCGATTTGACGCACGCCAACGAAGGCCCGTCCGCGGACGCCTGGTTCGGCTACGACAACCAGGGTTACGACGTTTACGCGCGGACCATCTACGGGGCACGGGCTTCGCTGCTGGTTGGTGTTTTCGCGACGCTGCTGACTGTCCTTTTCGGATCGTTGATCGGCATCGTCGCGGGCTACTACGGCCGCCTCATCGACAGCCTGCTGTCCCGGCTCGGCGACGTTTTCGCCGGGCTTCCGTTCGTGCTCGGCGCGATCGTCATCCTCACCACGTTCAACGCGCCGGGCACGAATCCGGGGCAGGTCACCATCATCGTGCAGGTGGTGTGCTCGATCGCGGTGCTGACCTGGCCGGTGGCGATGCGCATCATGCGGTCCGCGACGCTGGTGGCCAAACAGCTGGACTACGTCAAGGCGGCCCGCGCGCTCGGGGCCAGCACGCCGCGGATCGTGTTCCGGCACCTGCTGCCGAACACGCTCGCGCCGGTGCTCGTGTACGCCACGATCGCGCTCGGCGCGGCCATCGGAGCCGAGGCGACGCTGGCGTACCTCGGCATCGGGGTGCGGCCGCCGGTGGTGTCGTGGGGCGTCATGATCAGCGACGCCCGCGACTATTTCCGCGCGGTCCCGCACATGCTCCTGTTCCCCGGTGCGTTCGTCACCGTCACCGTGCTCGCGTTCGTGATGCTCGGCGACGGTATCCGCGACGCGCTCGACCCGAAGTCGAGGTAGCCGCGATGTCCACAGTGTCCAATGCGCCTGGTCCGGCCGCCGAGAACGAGCTGCTGCTCGAGGTCGAAGACCTGCACGTGGAGTTCCGCACTTCCGACGGCGTGGCCAACGTGCTCAACGGCGTCGGCTATTCGGTGCATGCCGGGGAAACCCTTGCCGTGCTTGGCGAATCAGGTTCCGGCAAGAGCGTCACGGCGCAGACCATCATGGGAATTCTCGACACTCCGCCGGGCGTGATCACCGGCGGGTCGATCCGTTATCGCGGCGAGGACCTGCTCACCGCGCCGGAAGACCGGCGGCGGCAGGTGCGCGGTGCGGAGATCGCGATGATCTTCCAGGACGCGCTTTCGGCGCTGAACCCGGTGTTCACCGTCGGGTTCCAGATCGAGGAACAGCTGCGGGTCCGGCTGGGCATGTCCAAAAAGGACGCGCGCAAGCGGGCGGTCGAACTGCTCGACCTGGTGCGCATTCCGGCGGCGGAACGGCGGGTGAAGGATTACCCGCACCAGTTCTCCGGCGGGATGCGGCAGCGCGCGATGATCGCGATGTCGCTTGCCCTCGACCCGGATCTGCTCATCGCGGACGAGCCGACGACCGCGCTGGACGTGACCGTGCAGGCGCAGATCATGGACCTGCTCGCGGACATCCAGCGGGAACGGCGGATGGGGCTCGTCCTCATCACGCACGACCTCGGCGTGGTCGCGGAGGTCGCGGACCGGATCGCGGTGATGTACGCCGGGCGGATCGTGGAACAGGCCGACGTGCGGGAATTGTTCAGCTCGCCCGGGCATCCCTACACCGCCGCGCTGATGGATTCGCTGCCCCGGCTGGACCTCAAAGGACAGACCCTGGAGACGATCAAGGGCCTGCCGCCGAGCCTGCTCGACATCCCGGCCGGATGCCCGTTCCATCCGCGCTGCAAGCGGGCCGAGGGGCGGTGCCGCGACGAGCGGCCGTCCTCGCACACGCTCGGGTTCGGCCGGGTCAGTGCGTGTCACTTCGCCGAAGAGGTGGTGGAGAGCCGTGGGTGAGCCGATTCTCAGCGTCCGCGACCTGGTCAAGCACTTCCCGGTGCGCGACGGCGTGCTGTTCAAGCGGACCATCGCACACGTGAAGGCCGTCGACGGCGTGTCCTTCGACCTGCAGCCCGGCGAAACGCTCGGTGTGGTCGGCGAATCCGGCTGCGGCAAGTCGACGCTCGCCCAGGTGCTGATGCGCCTGGAGGAGCCGACCAGCGGGGCGGCGACGTTCGAGGGCCGCGATCTGTTCAAGCTGCGCGGCGCGGAACTGCGGCGGATGCGCCGGGAGATCCAGATCGTGCTGCAGGACCCGTACACGTCGCTGAATCCGCGGATGACCGTCGGCGACATCGTCGGCGAGCCGTTCGAGATCCACACCGACGTCGCGCCGAAGGGTTCGCGGGCGAAGAAGGTGCAGGAACTGCTGGAGGTGGTCGGGCTCAACCCCGAGCACGTGAACCGGTATCCGCACCAGTTCTCCGGCGGGCAGCGCCAGCGCATCGGGATCGCGCGGGCGCTGGCGTTGCGGCCCAAGGTGATCATCTGCGACGAGCCGGTGTCCGCTTTGGACGTTTCGATCCAGGCGCAGGTGATGAACCTGCTCGGGGAACTGCAGGGCGAGTTCGGACTGTCCTATGTGTTCATCGCGCACGACCTTTCGGTGGTGCGGCATCTGTCCACCCGGGTCGCGGTGATGTACCTGGGCAAGATCGTCGAAATCGGGACCGAGGACGAGATTTACGAGCGACCGTCCCATCCCTACACCCAGGCGCTGCTGTCGGCGGTGCCGGTCGCGGACCCGGCGGTGCGCGGGCAGCGGCAGGTGATCCGGTTGGAAGGCGACGTGCCGAGTCCGATCGATCCGCCGTCCGGCTGCCGTTTCCGCACGCGGTGCTGGAAGGCCGCGGACATTTGCGCGACCGAGGCCCCGAAGCTGGAACCCCGGACGGACGGGCATCTGTCGGCTTGTCACTTCGCCGAAGTGAAGTCGGTGGTTCCGTAGCAAGGCGATTCCTCCGGTTTGCCGATTGCCGCACGCAGTGTCCGCTATGTACGTTGCATTGTCGGTTTTCGTGAGGAGGACTCGTGAAAAGACCAAGATTGCTCGCTGTGGCACTAGCGGTGCCATTGTTCGGTGCGGTGTCCGTCGTCGCCCTTCCGGCGGCGTCGGCCCAACCGGCCGGACCGCTGACGGAATTCAGCGTCCTGGCGCGGGACGGACAGAGCGTCGCCGCCGCACAGCAGGCCGTGCGCGACGTCGGCGGCACGATCGTCGCGACCAATACCGCCGTCGGGCTCATCACCGCCACCGCGCCCGCTACTGGCTTCACTGAGCGGGTTTCGGCCAATCGCGCGGTATTCGGCGCGGCCAAGGCGAAAGCGATCGGCAGCGCGCCGAAGGCGGGCAAGAAGGAGAAGCCGGACGCGGTCGAGAAGGAAGGCCGCGGCAGTGTTTCGCGCAAGGCCGCGGCGAACAAGGCGGTCGGCACCGATCCGCTGGACGACCAGCTCTGGGGCCTCAAATCGACCCGCTCCGACCTCGCGCGCACCAAGCAGGCGGGCGACAAGCGGGTGAAGGTCGGGATCATCGACACCGGTGTCGACGGCAGTCACCCGGACATCGCGCCGAACTTCGACAAAGCCGATTCGCGCAACTTCACCAAGGACATCGTCGCGGACGTCAACGGCACCGTGGTCGACGGGCCGTGCGAGTTCCGCGGTTGCGTCGACCCGGTGGACCACGACGACAACGGCCACGGCACGCACGTCGCGGGCACGATCGCCGCGGCTGCCAACGGATTCGGCGTGTCCGGGGTGGCGCCGAACGTGACGCTGGTGAACATCCGCGCCGGACAGGACGCCGGGTTCTTCTTCCTGCAGCCGACCGTCGACGCGCTGACCTATTCCGGCGACGCGGGAATCGACGTCGTCAACATGAGCTTCTACGTCGACCCGTGGCTGTACAACTGCCGCTCGAACCCGGCGGATTCCGCCGCGGAACAAGCGGAACAGCGCACGATCATCGAAGCGACCACGCGGGCGTTGAACTACGCGCACCGCAAGGGCGTGACGATGGTGGTCGCGCTCGGCAACCAGCACGACGAGCTGGCCGCGCCGCACGATGACGTCACGAGCCCGGACTACCCGGCGAACGGGCCGCATCCGCGCAAGATCGACAATGCTTCGTGCTTCTCGCTGCCGGTCGAAGGCCCGCACACGATCGGCGTCGGCTCGTTCGGCCCGACGCAGGCGAAGGCGGACTACTCGAACTACGGCACTGAGCAGATCTCCGTTTCCGCGCCTGGCGGCTACTTCCGCGACGGTTACGGCACGCCTTGGTACCGGACGGTTGAGAACGAAATCCTGTCTACGTACCCGCGCAATGTGGGTGTCGCGGCCGGAAACATCGACGCGGCGGGCAATGTGACACCGGCTGGGGTCGCACTCGGTGTGCAGAAGGCGACTGCCCCCGACGGCCGGGTCGGCTATTACCAATGGCTGCAGGGGACTTCGATGGCCGCGCCGCACGCGACTGGTGTCGCGGCGCTGATCATTTCCCAGTACGGCAAGAAGACCGGGCATTCGGTCTCGATGGATCCGGACGCGGTGCAGCGAGTGCTGGAAGGCACGGCGGCACCGATCGCGTGCCCGGTTCCGCGCACCGTCGACTACCTCAAGGAGGGCCGGGACGCTTCGTTCACGGCTACGTGCTTGGGTGACGCGTCGTTCAACGGGTTCTACGGACATGGTTCGGTGGACGCTTATTCCGCGGTGACGCGGGGTTCGGCGTTCCTGCGCTGAACGAACGGCGGTGGGGCGGGTGTTCCGCCCCACCGCCGGTTTCAGTACTGCCGCAGCCGGTCCATGATCTTGTCGGCCGCCTGTTGTTGTTGCGGGGTAAGCGATCGAGTGGCGTTCGTTTCCGCACCGCAGAATTTGTCGGTTTCCGGTCGCGTGCCGTGCACGAGATAGTCGACGGCGGCGTTGAAACCGCAGCTGTTCAAGTACGGGAGCGCGACACCGTGGCCGCCTTGGTCCACAGTGACCATTCGCGCCCGGTTGCCGAATGCTTCGCGGGTGTCCTGCGCGCCGGACAGCGGAGTCGCCGGGTCGCGCAGGTTCTGGACCAGCAGCAGGTTCGACGGTCCCTGGTCGCTGAACCGCACTGCCGGTTCGCTCGGCTGATACGGCCAGGCCGCACACGGCCAGACGTTCGCTGTCGCGCCGCCCAGCATCGGGTACGCGACCCGGTCGTGCGCGACGTTGCGCTGGTAGGTCGAAATCTGCCGGGGCCACGCGTGATCCCCGCACACGACCGAGAGCATCGTGGTCACCTGGCTCTGGAGCGGACCGGTCGTGCTCGGCAGCGAATCGTCCGGGGGCGCCTGGTCAGTGCGGAAGGCCTGCCACAGCTGCGCCAACCGGGGGAAAGCCGAGGTCTGGTAGATCAGGCTGTGCGTTGCGGATCGGAAGAGCGAACCGTCGAATCCCCCAGTGGGATGCTGGTCGAGTTTGTCCGCGAGCTTGAAGAAATTCGCGGTGACTTCGGCGGGAGTGGCACCGAGGCCATAGCTCGAATCGCGTACGGCGGCCCACTTGGCGAAGTCGGGGAAACGGTCCTGCATTCCTTCGGCGAAACGACGGGACGCGGTGATGTCGTACCCGTCCGGCCCGAGAACGCTGTCGAGCACTACGCGGTCGGTCCGGTCCGGGAACAGCGAGGCGTAGACCCCGCCGAGGTAAGTGCCGTACGACAAGCCGAAATAGGAGATCTTGGACTCGCCGAGCGCGGCCCGGATCTGGTCCATGTCCCGCGCGGTGTTCGCGGTGGTGATGTAGGGCAAGGTTGACGCGGACGTCGAAGTCGCGCATTGCCGAGAAATCTGTTTAGCGGGTACCGCGGCCGCGGTGACTTCGGCAGGATTGTGCGCGTAGCTCGGCACGATGGTGAGGAGCTGTTCCGGTTTCAGGTCGCAGCTCACCGGGCTGCTGTGGACGACTCCTCGCGGGTCGAACCCGATCAGGTCGTATTCGGCGAGGAGGCTCGCCGGTAGGCCGAGCTGGAACATCTCCAGCGGGAAGGTCAGGCCAGTGCCACCGGGGCCGCCTGGGTTGAACAGCAGCACCCCGCGCCGTTTCGCCGGAATGCCGCTGGACAGCCGGGAGATTTCGACGCTGATCTTCTTGCCGTCCGGATTCCGGTAGTCCAGCGGCACTTCGATGGAAGCGCACTGCAGCAACGGAGACGTGATGTCGGCCGGACACTTGCCCCAGTTCACCGTGGGTTCGGCGGACGCTGGAACCGCCGTGGCCGTCAATGCCGCGGCGGTGAGCACGACGAGCAATTGTTTTCGCACGGGTTTCCTTTCCTCGCGGACAAACGGCGGTGGGGCGGGAAGCCCGCCCCACCGCCGGTCATCGCCGATTCAGTACCGTCGCAGCTGATCCGCGATCTTGTCGGCGGCCTGTTGTTGCTGCGGGGTAAGCGATCGCGCGGCGTTCGCTTCGGCGCCACAGAATTTGTCGATTTCGGGCCGGGTTCCGTGCACGAGGTAGTCGGTGACAGCAGCGAAGCCACAGCTGTTCAGATACGGGAGGCCGACGCCGTGCCCGCCCTGGTCCACAGTGACCATTCGCGCCCGGTCGCCGAACGCCGCGCGGGTCTCGAGCGCGCCGGAGAGCGGGGTCGCCGGGTCGCGCATGTTCTGGACCAGCAACAGGTTCGACGGCCCCTGGTCGCTGAACGACACCGGTGGTTCGAGCGGCTGCTTGGCCCAGTGCGCGCACGGCCAGACGTTCGCCGCCGAGCCGCCGATCATCGGATAAGCGGCGCGGTCCTGCGCGACGTTGCGCTGGTAGGTCGAAATAGTCCGGGGCCACGCGGTGTCCCCGCACAGCACCGAGATCATGGTGGAGCGCTGGCTCTGCTCCGAAGCCGTGGCGGGCAGCTGCAGCGAGCCGGCCGGGAAAGCCTGGTTGTTGAGCAAGGCTTGCCACGTCTGCGCCAGTCGGGGAAAGGACAACGTCTGGTAGGTCAGGCTGTGTGTTCCCAACCGGAAGAGCGAGCCGTCGAGGCCGCCGATCGGGTGCTGGTCGAGCTTGTCCGCGAGCTGGTAGAAGGTCGCGGTGACTTCGGCGGGCGTGGCACCGAGGCCGTAGATCGAACTGCGGGCAGCCGCCCATTTCGCGAAGTCGGGGAAGCGGTCTTGCATTCCCTCGCCGAAGCGCCGTGCCGTGGAGACGTCGACACCTCCCGGTCCGACGACGCTGTCGAGCACGACGCGGTCGGTCCGGTCCGGGAACAGCGAGGCGTAGACCCCGCCGAGATAGGTGCCGTAGGACAAGCCGAAGTAGGAGATCTTGGACTCGCCGAGCGCGGCCCGGATCTGATCCATGTCCCGCGCGGTATTCGCGGTCGTGATGTACGGCAGGATCGGTGCCGACGCCGAAGCGGCGCACTGGCGCGCGATCTGCTTCGCGGCTTCCGAAGCCTGTACGACTTCTTCGCGGTTGTGTGCGTATTTCGGGGCGAGTACAAGCTGTTCTGGCTTCAGATCGCAGCTCACCGGAGTGCTGTGGTCGACCCCGCGCGGATCGAAGCCGATCAGGTCGTACTCGGCGAGCAGGCTCGCCGGAGCCCCGAGATTCGCCCAGGTCAGCGGGAAGGCGAGGCCAGGCCCGCCGGGGCCGCCCGGGTTGAACAGCAGCACCCCGCGTCTTTTCGCTGGATCGGTGCTGGGCAGGCGGGAGATTTCGACGCTGATCTTCTTGCCGTCCGGCTTCTGGTAGTCCAGCGGCACTTCGAGCGACGCGCACTGCAGCGCCGGGGAAGCGACATCGGCCGGGCACGCGCCCCAGTTCACCGTGGTTTGAGCGGATGCGGCGGACGCCGGAACCGCCGTCGCGGTCAATGCGACGGCGGCGAGTACGAGGAGCAATGGTTTTCGCACTTTTTTCCTTCCTTTGTGTCGAGATCGATCGGACTCGGGAAATCGGAGGGAAGCGGGCGCGAAGCTGATCGCCGAGACTCGGGGTTCCGCGCGGACATACGACGGTGGGGCGGGAAAGCCCGCCCCACCGCCGATCATCGTCCCACCCATCGTCCGTTCAGTGTCGCGTCATCCGGTCGAGAATCTTGTCGGCCGCTTGCTGCTGCTGCGGGCTGAGCCCGCGTGCGTTCGCTTCGGCGCCGCAGTACTTGTCGGCGTCCGGGCGAGTTCCGTTCACCAGGAAATCGGTGACAGAGCTGAAACCGCAGCTGTTCAGGAACGGGAGCGCCGCTCCGTGGCCGCCCTGGTCCACGGTGACCATCCGGGCCCGGTCGCCGAACTGCGCGCGGGTTTCCAGCGCGCCGGACAGCGGGGTCGCCGGGTCACGGGTGTTCTGGACCAGCAGCAGGTTCGACGGTCCCTGGTCGCTGAGCTGGACCGGCGTTTCGATCGGCTGCTTCGGCCAGTGCGCGCACGGCCAGACGTTCGCCGTCGCGCCGCCGATCAGCGGGTATGCCGCCCGGTCCTGCACGACGTTGTCCTGATAGGTCGAAATCGTCCGCGGCCACGCGTTGTCCCCGCACAGAATCGAAACCATCGTTCCGACCTGGCTCTGCTCGACGGGCGTCGGGGCCGGCGGGACCGCGCCCGACGGGACCTGGTTCGCGAGGAGGGCCTGCCACGCCTGCGCCAGCCTCGGGAACGACTGGTTCTGGTAGATCAGGCTGTGCGTCGCCAGCCGGAAGTACGAACCGTCGATTTCCGACACAGGGGTCTCGTCGAGCTTGTCCGCGAGCTTCGTGTAGGTCGCGGCTACCGCGGTCGGCGTGGCGCCGAGCCCGTAGACGGAATGGCGGGCAGCCGCCCACTTCGCGAAGTCCGGGAAGCGGTCCTGCATGCCTTCGGCGAATCGCCGTGCCGCGGTGATGTCGTAACCGCCCGGCCCGAGAACGCTGTCGAGCACCACGCGGTCGGTCTGGTCCGGGAACAGCGTCGCGTACGCCCCGCCGAGGTAGGTGCCGTACGAGTAGCCGACGTAGGAGATCTTCGACTCGCCGAGGGCGGCCCGGATCTGGTCCATGTCCCGCGCGGTGTTCGCGGTCGTCAGATACGGCAGCACGGACGCGGATTCCGAGGCCGCGCACTGTTGCGCGATCCCCTTGGCGAATGCGGAGGCTTCGACGACGTCAGCCTCGTTGTGCGCGTACTTCGGCGCGACCGTCAGCTGTTCGGCGGTCAGGTTGCAGTTCACCGGACTGCTGTGGTCGACTCCGCGGGGGTCGAAGCCGATCAGGTCGTAACGGGCGAGCACGCTTGTCGGGATGCCTGCCCGGACCAGGTCCAGCGGGAACGTCAGGCCGAGACCGCCGGGGCCGCCGGGGTTGAACAGCAGCACTCCGCGCCGGGCGGCCGGATCGATGCTCTGCAGCCGCGAGATCTCGATGCTGATCTTCTTGCCGTCCGGCTGCCGGTAGTCCAGCGGCACGTCGAGCGACGCGCACTGCAGTTGCGCTGGCGCGGCGACGTCGGCCGGGCACGCTCCCCAGTTCACCGTGGACTTCGGGGGAGCCGCGTACGCCGGAACAGCGGTCACCGTCAACGCGGCGGCCGCCAGTACGACGAATAGTTGTTTTCGCACTGTCTTCCATCCTTTGCCGAGATCAATCGAACTCAGGAAACTGACGGGAAAGTGCACGAAATCAAGCTGTGTTCGCGGCCGCCGCGGTTCGGTCGCCGGTCGGGGCCGACTTCCGGCCGCGTCGCCGCGGACACGTCGACGATCGAGAGCGCCGCCGAGGTTACTCCGATCTCCTCGGTGCCGGAAGGGGTTTCAGCGGCGCGGTTCCCAGCGGAATAGTCGGGTCGCCAGGGTGACGCTGAGAATCAGCCACGCCGCGATCGGGCCGAGCAGGACGAGTGAGTCGGTGACCGAAGCTCCGCCATTCCAGGAATTCAACACGAGTTCGGTGGCCGCCCCGCCGGGGAGAAGTCGTTTCAGGAGGGAAAGCTGTTCCGTTCCGGTGATTCCGATCCAACTCGCCACCGCGAGGACGGCGAGGGTGATCGGCAGCGTGGTGACCTGGGCGTGCTCCGGGGAGTTGGTGAGACCGGCGGTGGCCAGGCCGAGGGCGAGCATCATGGCGACCGTCGCGAAGACCGCGACCACCAGCAGCAGGGGGTTCTTCGGCAGGCCGGTGACCGCGCCGAGCACGGCGAGGATGACGACGACCTGGATCGTGGTGATCACCGTGATCGGCAGGAGGAGGCCGACGAGAATGCCGGAGTCGCTCGCCGCGGTGGAACGCAATCGCTTGAGGAACAGGTTCTGCCGCCGGGCGGCGAGAGTGGTGACGGTGGTGGTGTAGAGGCCGATCGCGGTGATGAAGGAAAGCGTCAGTGCCGCGATATAGCCGAGGCTGCCGAGTTTCTCGAAGGTTTCGTGCCGGGAGATGAAGAAAGCGCTGAACGCGACAGGCAGGATTAGCGAGGTGACCAGTACTAGGCGATTTCGGAAGAGCTGGATCAGTTCGCCGCGGGCGATGGAGAACATGGTAAATCCTTTCCGGAATGGGTTACGCGTTGCCGATAGCGCGGAAGACGTCGTCGAGGCGGGTCGGGCCAGCCTCCAATTCGGCCAGTTCCACCGCACTGTCCTGTGCCCAGCCGAGGAGGGTGTGCAGGTCTTTCTGCAGCCCGAAGGTCTCGATGAGGAACCGGCCGTCCTCCTCGCGGGTCGCTTGCAGCGGCGGCAACGGCGCCTGCGGCGGAAGTCCGAAGCGGATGGTCGCGGGCAGCGTCCGGGTCAGTTCGGCGACAGTGCCTTCGCGGTTGAGCGTGCCCTGGTGCATCAGGCCGATGCGGTCGGCGCGCTGCTGTGCTTCCTCGAGGTAATGCGTCGTGAGGACGATGGTGGTGCCGTCCTCACGGAGCCGGTCCACGGCGGTCCACAGCGCGTCGCGCGACTGGATGTCGAGACCGGTGGTCGGCTCGTCGAGGAAGACCAGATCCGGCGTGCCGTAGACGGCGGTCGCGAAGTCCAGCCGGCGCTTTTCACCGCCGGAGAGCTGCGAGACCCGTGTCGTGGCTTTGCGGGTGAGGTCGGTGATGCCGAGCAGCCGTTCGACGTTGTCGTCGCGCTGGGTCAGGCTGCCGATCAGCCGGATCGACTCGCGCACGGTCAGGTCCGGCGAGAAGCCGCTTTCCTGCAGCATGATCCCCATCCGCGGCCGGACGGCGGCGCGGTCGCGCGGGTCCTTCCCGAACACCCGCACGGTGCCTGAGCTGGGCGGCCGGTGTCCCTCGACGGTCTCCAGCGTCGAGGTCTTCCCCGCGCCGTTCGTGCCGAGCAGCGCGTACAGTTCGCCGCGGCCGACCTGGAACGACAGGTCGCGCACGGCCTGGAAATCGCCGTAGGTGAGGTTCAGGTGGTCGACGTCGATGACTGGGGTCGTGGACATGCTCCGATTCCAGCCGGTTCTCCCTGGTCCGGAGTAGTGCGGCCACGTCAGCCGAAGACATGACGCTGCGTCACTGGTGGGGCATCGGCGGCTGCGGCATGCTGGGGCCGAACCGCCCGGCCGAACCTGGAGCACCATGACCGAGACCCGTCCGCCGCGGCCCCGCCGGATGTCCTGGTCCGGCGACGCGGTCCAGGACCGGCTGCGCCGGCTCAATCTCATGACGGTGATGCCGCCGCTGCTGCTCGTCGGGGTGCTGCTGGTGGTCTTCTCTTCGAAGACCTGGTGGCACGTCGTCATCCAGGTGATCGGGCTGCTGGCCGCGACCGCCACCGCCGAACGCTGGACCGCGGGCGACTTCATCCGCACCGCGCGCCCGAGCCTGGTGCTCACCGCGTTCGTCTGGTTCGCCGGTGCGCTGAGCAACTGCGCCATGGCGTTCTACGGGCTGAGCATGGTCGGGTCGTTCCTCATCCCGCCGCTGCCGCGGCACCGGTTCGCCGCGCTGGTCGGCTTCGCCGTGCTGACCGGCGCGATCGGCTCGACCAATTTGCTGCTGCACCAAGACCATCTCGGCGCGCGAGTGCTGGGCTATGTGGTGACTCCGGCGGTCGGCTCGGCGCTGTCAACGCTGTTGATGTTCGCCAGCCAGCGGCTCTACGACCTCGTCGCGGAGCTCGAGGAGTCGCGGGAGAAGGAGGCGGAGCTGGCGGTGGTCCGGGAACGCGTCCGGTTCGCCAGCGAACTGCACGACATCCAGGGGCACACGCTGCACGTGGTGAAGCTGAAGGTCGCGCTCGCGGAGAAGCTGCTGCACCGGGACCTCGAACGGGCCCAGGAAGAATTGCGCGAGGTGCACACCCTGGTCGGCGACACCATCGTCCAGACCAAGGAACTCGCTTACGCCCAGCGGCGGCTCAATCTGTCCGCGGAGCTGGAGAACGCGAAGAACCTCTTCGAGGCAGCGGGAATCCACGTGCGGATCGATCGGCAGGCGGTGGTCCGCTCGGGAGTGGACGAGCTGCTCGGCCAGGTGCTGCGCGAGACCACCACGAACATCCTCCGGCACGCGCAAGCCCGGCAGGTGCGGATCACCTTGACCGAAGCGGGGATCAGCATCGTCAACGACGGCGTCGCGGACGGTGCCGCGCCGGTGCTGAGTGGACTGTCCACATTGGCGGATCGACTGGCTGATCAGGGCGGAGAATTGACGGTAGAGCAGAAGGACGGCCGGTTCGTGACGGCGGCGGCCTTCCCGGAGAAGGTGTCGCGATGACGACGGTGGTGCTTGCTGACGACGAAGCTCTGCTCCGCAAGGCGATGGCCGCGTTGCTGCCGATGGAAGGCGAGATAACCGTGCTCGCCGAGGCGGAAGACGGCGAGGCGGCGGTACGGGCCACTATGGAGCATCGGCCGGATGTCCTGGTGATCGACCTGGAAATGCCCAATGTGGACGGACTGGGCGCGGTCGCGCGGATCCGGCGGGAACGGCCGGAACAGGTGATCCTGATGCTGACCCGGCACGCGCGGCCGGGAGTGCTGCGCAAGGCGTTGAAGCTCGGCGTGCAGGGATTCGTGAGCAAATCAGCGGAACCGGCGCACATCGCGTCGGTGATCCGGACGCTGGACGAGGGCAAACGCTGGATCGACCCGGATGTCTCGGCGCTCGCGGTGGTGGACGACTGTCCGTTGACCGTGCGGGAGATCGACGTGCTGCGGGCGACGCGGGAGGGGTATTCGGTCGCCGATATCGCGGCGCAGTTGCATTTGGCGGAGGGGACTGTGCGGAACTACCTGTCGAACGCGATGCAGAAGACGCAGACGCGGACCCGGCACGAGGCGGCGCGGTACGCCCGGGAGCACGACTGGTTGTGAGTGCCTATCGCGGTGAGAACCGCGATAGGCACTCACGAGGTCAGCGGTTGGACGCCTTCTTCACGAACTTGCCCAGGTCCTTCGACTGCTGCACCCGCGACGGTTCGTGCACGTACATCATGTGCCCGGCCGGGTAGTAAGCCGTATCGATGTTTTCCCGCAGTTCCTCCGGGATCTTCAGCTGCGAGAGCACGTACTCGGACGCGTGGTACGCCGTCGCGCCGTCGTAATGTCCGAAGGCGACGTGGACCTGCAGATGCGGGTTCGACCGCATCGCCGCGCTCAAGGTGTCCACAACGGACACCGAACGGCCCTCGAACTCCTTGTACGACCAGGCCTTGAACACGTCGGTCGACAGGATCTCGTACGGCAGGTCGTTCTCGTAGCCCAGTTCAGCGCGCACGTAGTGGTTGAACCCGGCCGAGTAAGCGCCGATGATCCGCGACACCGACGGGTCGTCGCTCATGTGCTCGACGCCGCCGTCCGGCTCCCACGTGGTGAACCGGCCGTCCATCCGGCCGACGGTCTTTCCCTGGTCGCGCAGCAGCTCGGTGAAGAACCGGATGTGCTCGATCCGCAGGTTCACCCGGTCCACATAGGACTCGCTGAGGCCGGTGAGCGACGCGAGCGTCTGCACCGCCTCGGTACGGTCCTGAGCGGACAGCCGCGCGCCGCGGGAAAGCGCCCACGGCAGTTCCTTCGCGGCGAAGTCCTCGGCGTCGGCGAGCACGTCGTCGAGCGGACGGTCGCCGTGGCGCCCGTGGTAGTGCGCGATCGCCGCGTACGTGGGCAGGAACAGCGAGTACGGCAGGTCGTTGCCCTCGTGGAAGCGCAGCGTGCCGAGGTCAAGAACGGACGAGATGAGCATCAAGCCGTTGAGGTACAGGCCGTAGCGTTCCTGCAGGTGCCCGGCCAGCGCGGCGGCGCGCAGCGTGCCGTACGACTCTCCGGCGAGGAACTTCGGCGACAGCCAGCGCTCGTTGCGCGAAACCCACAGCCGGATGATCTCCGCGATCGATTCGACGTCGCCCTGGAACCCGGTGTACGGCTGGGATTCGCCGCCCTCGGTCACCCGCGAGTAGCCGGTCTGGACCGGGTCGATGAACACCAGGTCGCTGTGCGCGAGCAGGCTTTCCGGGTTGTCCTCGAGCCCGTACGGCGGCGGCACCGGGTCGTCGACGTCGCCGGACAGCACGCGGCGCGGCCCGAGCAGGCCCATGTGGAGCCAGATGCTGGAGGAACCGGGGCCGCCGTTGAAGGCGAAGGTGACCGGCCGCGAGCCGGGGTCCGCGTCGTCGAGGGTGTAGGCGGTGAGGAAAACCTCGGCCTTGGCCTGGTGGCCCTCGGACTTGCCGTCCTTCTTGACCTCTTGGCGGAGCACGATCCGGCCGGTCTGGGCGGTGTAGGCGAGCTTGCGCCGCTTGACGGTGAGGGTGTGCTGCGTCGTGACGAGGTCGTCGACGGGCTCGGCCGCCTTCGTCTCCTCGTCCTTGGTCTTCTCGGCGGTCTCGTCCGCGGTGGTGTCGGCCATGGCCCCAACCTATCCCGCGTTACCGTGGCAGCACACCAACGCGGAGGAGATCGATGCGCACGTTCGCCGGCCTCGACGCGCAGCTGGTGCAGTGCCGGGCCTGTTCGCGGCTGGTCGAATGGCGCGAAAGCGTGGCCGGGACGAAGGCCGCGTTCGCGGGCGAGCGTTATTGGGCGCGGCCAGTTCCCGGTTTCGGTGCGGAAGACGCCGCGCTGGCCGTGGTCGGGCTCGCGCCGTCCGCGCACGGGGCCAACCGCACCGGGCGGATGTTCACCGGCGATCCGTCCGGCGACTTCCTCTTCCGCGTGCTGTACGAGGTCGGTCTCGCGTCGCAGCCGGTGTCCGCGGCCATCGGCGACGGGCTCACGCTGCGCGGCACCCGGCTCGTCTCGCCGGTCCGCTGCGCACCGCCGGAGAACCGGCCGACCCCCGGTGAGCGGGACACCTGCCGGCACTGGCTGGCCGACGAACTGGACCTGCTGCGGCCGACCCTGCGCGCGATCGTCGTGCTCGGGGCGTTCGGCTGGCAGGCGTTGCTGCCCGTGCTGTCCGCCGCGGGCTGGCCGGTGCCGAAACCGCGGCCGGCCTTCGCGCACGGCGCCCGGACGCAGCTCGGCGACCTAGCGGTGTTCGGCTGCTACCACGTGTCACCGCGCAATGTCCAGACCGGTCGTGTGACACAGCCCATGGTGGTGACCGCGTTCACCGCCGCAGCCTCGGCGGCCGGGCTCATCTGAATCGTGACAACCAGCGTGGCGATGCTGGTCACAGCGGGGTGGGGTACCCGAGCGGAGCCGCTTTGGAAGTGCGACTATAGGTACATGGCTGCTGCGAAGTCGGAACCGACTCGGATCCTCGTCCTCGGTGGTGGATACGTCGGCCTGTACACCGCGTACGGGCTTCAGAAGATGCTGCGTGCCAACGAGGCCTCCGTGACCGTCGTTGACCCGCAGCCGCACATGACCTATGCCCCGTTCCTGCCCGAGGCGGCGGCCGGCGCGATCGAGCCGCGGCACGTGGTCGTGCCGCTGCGCCGCGTGCTGAAGCGCTGCCACGTGCTGACCGCGCGGGTCACGAAGATCGAGAACGAGCGCAAGGCCGTCACGGTCGAGGCGGCCGACGGCCACATCGAGACGCTGAACTACGACGTGCTCGTGGTCGCGCTCGGCGCCGTCGCGCGGATCCTGCCGATCCCCGGCCTCGCCGAGGAGGGCATCGCCTTCAAGACCATCGGCGAAGCGATCTACCTGCGCAACCACATCATGACCAAGCTGGACGAGGCCGCCAGCACGCTCGACCCCGAGCTGCGCAAGCGCCTGCTCACGTTCACCGTGGTCGGCGGCGGGTTCGCGGGCATCGAGGCGCTGGCCGAGCTCGAGGACATGACCCGCTTCGCGGTCGAGAACTACTACCCGAACATCAAGCCGGCGGACATCCGCTGGGTGATGGTCGAGGCGGCCGGGCGGATCCTGCCCGAGGTGCGCGAGACGCTGGGTGTGTACACGGTGCAGCAGCTGGAGAAGCGCGGCATCGAGGTCTACCTGTCGACCGCGGCGAAGTCGTTCGAAAACGGCCACGTGGTGCTCTCGGACGGCACCGAGTTCGACACCGACACGATCATCTGGACCGCGGGCGTGAAGGCCAACCCGGTCCTCGCGGGCTCGGACCTGCCGCTCGACAAGCGCGGCCGCGTCGAGGCCACCGCGGCGATGCAGGTGGTCGGCCACCCGGACGTGTGGACCGCGGGCGACAACGCGGCCATCCCGGACCTGTCGCGCACCGAGCAGGACCCGACCGCGACTTGCCCGCCGAACGCCCAGCACGCGGTCCGCCAGGCCCGCCTGCTGGCGAAGAACATCATCAAGGTGATCCGCGGCGGACAGCCGAAGGACTACTTCCACAAGAACCTGGGCGCGGTCGCGAGCCTCGGCCTGCACAAGGGTGTGGCGGACGCGCTGAACCTGAAGATCAAGGGCTTCCCCGCGTGGCTGTTCCACCGCGCCTACCACCTCAAGGCGATGCCGACGTGGAACCGCAAGATCCGCATCCTGTTCGACTGGATGCTGGGCGGGTTGTTCCGGCGTGAGGTCATCTCGCTGGGGCAGATCAACAACCCGAAGGAAGAGTTCAACCGGGCCAGCAAGGGCTGAGTCTCGCTTGGTCTTGATGAAGCCGGGTCGTCTTCGGGCGGCCCGGCTTTGTCGTGTCTTGGGGCGGGTTCGCTAGGGTGGGTGGGCCCCCGTAGCCCAATTGGCAGAGGCAGTCGACTTAAAATCGACCCAGTGCGGGTTCGAACCCCGTCGGGGGCACCGTTTGAGCGGGTGGATTGAGCCTCGGTTCGTCAGTGGGAGTAGCCGATCTCGCACTCGGGTTTCGGTTTGGCGGTGACGCGCAGCAGGGAGTCCACCCGGGCCGTCGCGGTCGACGAAGATCCGGTAGGCCGCGTCAGGGTTGCCCGGGATTGGCGCACGGTAGTGGTTGTCATCTCGATTTGGCCGCTGCCCAGGTCGGCTTCGGTTTCGACCTCGACGTCGGGGTAGGCGTTCTTGACGACTCCGACAGTGTCGGAGATCCAGACGACGTCGTGGGTTGTTCCGGTCTCGCAGCCGACCCTCCCGAGTCACGGTTCTCGCGGATCTGCCCGGTGGCCATCGCCTTGGCGAGGGGCATGCCGAGGGTGAGCTTGTCGAAGCCGGTCGGGCCCAGCCGGTGATTCCTGGCGAGGGACGCTGCTTGTTCGGTTACCGGACCGGTGCCGGACTGGTGGACCTGGGGCGAACCTGCTGGCGCAGCCGGTTGCCAGCGGGACCAGAACGGCAAGAGCCTCTGCCGGTGGCCGAACGCGGCGGCAAGCAGCCGATCAGGGTAATCGGGCCGTTCGTGTCCCGGTGACTGTGTCAGGGCGAAAACCCGGCTAAGGAACGAGGCCCACGTCAGTGCTGATCCGCCCGTGCTCCAACGCGATCACCGTCCGCGCCCGGCGCACCGTCGCCGGACGGTGGGCGATCACCAGCAGCGCGCACTCCCCGGCGACCTGATCCAGCGTCCGCGCGAAAGCGGCTTCGTTCGCCGCGTCCAGTTGGGACGTTGGTTCGTCCAGGAGCAGCAGTTCGGGCCGGGCCAGCAGGGCTCGGGCGATGGCCAGTCGTTGGCGTTGGCCGCCGGAAAGCATGCCGCCGTGTTCGCCTGCGGGGGTTTCCAGGCCAGCGGGGAGGCGGTCGACGAACTCGATCAGGTTGGTTTTCTCCAGTACGTCGCGGATTTGCTCGTCGGTCGCGTCGGGAGCGGCGTAGGTGACGTTGTCGCGCAGAGTGCCGTGCAGGATCGGGGTTGTTTGTTCTACCAGGCCGATTCGCTGGCGGCATTCGGCGATGGACGGCTGGTGTCCGTTGAACAGAATGGTTCCGCGATCCGGTTCGTAGAAACGCTCGATCAGCGCGAGAATGGTGGACTTTCCGGCTCCGGAAGGGCCGACCAAGGCGACGTGGCCCCGGTGCGGCACGGTGAAGGAGACGCCGCGCAGTACTGGGCTGTCGGGGTGGTAGCTGAACCAGACGTCGCGCAATTCCAGTACCGGGGCGGAAGCCACGGAGGTGCGCGAGAGGGGCGTGTGGTCGGTTTCGGTGGGGAGCTGGGTCATGTCGTGGACCCGCTGGAACGCGGCCAGTCCTTTTTGGATGGTGGCGGCCAGTTCGAACAGGCCGGCGCTCGGGACGGCGATGTAGCTGACGTAGAGCAGGAAAGCGACGAGTTCGGACAGGGTGAGGCCGCCGTTGGCGACCTGGATCCCGCCGGCGACCAAGACCGCGATGAGGGCGCCGTGGGCGGAAAGGGTTACCGCGGGGGCCGCGATGGAATTCAACCGCGCGGCTCGGACGTTGTCTTGATAGGTGGTGCGGGCGTAGTGGCCGATGCGGTCGGTTTCCCGGTCTTCCGCGCGGGTGGCGCGGATGGTGCGGATGGCGCTGAGGGCTCGTTCCAATTCGGCGGACATCAGGCCTAGATTGTCTTGCGCGTTTTCGGTGGCGTTTCGGATGCGCGCCAGCACAAACAGCGTGACGCCGCCGACGCCGCCGACGATCACCGCCACGATGCCGAACAGCAGCGGGCTCAGCCAGATCATCGCGACGGCGCCGCCGACGACTACGAAGCTGCCGGTCAGCATTTCGACCAGGTCGTAGGCGAGGGTGTCGCGCAGCAGGGTCGTGTCGGCGGTGGTCCGGGAGAGCAGGTCGCCGATCCGGTGTTTGTCGTACAGCCGCATGGGCAGCCGCAGCAAATGGCTGACCAGGCGGACTCGCAGGCCCAGCACGACGCCTTCGCCCGAGCGTTCCAGCCAGTAGCGGCCGATGGTGTCCGTGACGGCTTCGGCGACGAACACGGCGATCAGCGCGACCAGCAGCCAGCCGACCGCACCGCCCGCCCCGACGGCGTCGATGGTGTCCATGGCCAGAACTGGTTGCAGCAGACCCAATCCGGCGCCGACGAGGGTGAACAGGAGCGCGACGGCGATGTTCTTGCGGTGCCCGCGGGTGGTGGCGAACAGATGACGAAGGCCGACCCGGGTCCGGACGTGTTCCTCGGCGGCCGGCGGACTGGTCTCGGGGGCGGTGACGGTCATTCGGCCTTGTCCTCGGCAGTCAATGGGGCGACGGTCAGCAGCGGGGCGAAATAGCCCGCCGGATGGATTTCGTCGACGACCTGGCCGTCGGCTTCGATCCACGCGTGGGCGCTGAACGGTTGCGTGCGCACGCCGGTGCGCCAGGTCGGCCAGGTGCCGTGCGCCCGGCACAGCAGTGCGGTGGCGACGGAGCGGAGCAGGCAGCCGTCGCCCGCGCAGCGCAGGCTGATCGCGACTACTGCTCGACGCGCGTCGCGGGCTTGGTCGAAGGTGGCGGGCCGGGCGCCTCGGCGGGCGAATTCCAGGATCGCGCAGAGGTGCTTGGGAGACAGCCAGATCAGCACGGTGGCGACGCCGACGGTGAGCAGCGGCAGCAGCTTTCGGTGCAGGGGAAGGCGAATTCGGCGCGGTACCACGGACGGCTGGCTCACGGCGATTCGACCAATCCGGCGGCGAGCAGGTTGTCGGTCATCTTGGCGATGTCGGCGCGGACCCGGGCGGCGTCGATGTCGTACCGCGCGGCGAGGTCGGCGGCGATCCGGTCGGCGGATTCGCCCGCCAGCAAGCGGTCGAGGGTGTGCGTGCCGGTCCGGTTGACCTGCCAATAGCGTCCGGTGCGCCGGTTGAGCAGGACCGAGCCGTCGGGCGTGTCGGTGAGCGCGGTGTCAGGGTGCAGGTGCATGGGTCCTCCGGTCGGTCGCTGGCCGGGCCTCGGCGATCGCGCGCAGCCACATCTCGCAGCCCAGCGCGGTTTCCAGATGCGCTTCCATCTCGTCGTCCAGCCGCGGCTCGAGCAGGGCGGCCCGGAGGGCGTCGAGATCGAGCAGGCCGCGCGCGGCCAGTGCCGAATCGGCGAAGTAGCCGAGCAGGTCGGGCACGTGGCGGTGGGCCTCGGCGTCGTCGTCGTCCTGGTAGTCGCCCTTGGTGGTGCGGTCGAGGATGAAGTCCGGGACGAGCCCCCGCATCGCGTCGGCGAGCAGCGGTTTGTACCGCCACGGCGTGAACCGGTCGGCCGTCCGGACCGCGAGCGCGGCCTCGACGACCCGGTCGTCCAGGTACGGGAGTTCGAGCGGCACGCCGTGGTCGGCGTACTCGCGCTGAACCTGCTGGGACAGCGGTCCCGCGGCCCGCAGGCTGGTCAGCGCCTCGTGCTGGCCGCGATCGGCCGCCAGCGGCGTGGCCTCGCCGGCGATTTCGTACAGCATCCGGCGGGTCGTCGCGAGCGCGTCGCCGGTGGCCCACGGCGAGGCCCGGACCACGTCGGCCCAGCCCAGTTCCGGCGTTCCGCGCCGCGGCAGCGGATCGGTGAGGTGGTCCGCGGACTCCCGCCACCAGTCGCCCCAGCTTTGCCTGCTCGCGAGGCCGGCCAGGGTGCGCCGCCACGGCCAGCGGCCGAGAGCGCGGTAGACCCGGAGATGCCGCAGGCCGGTGATCGGGCGACGGCGGATCAGGGTGTGCAGATAGCCGGGCGAGGCGCTGAAGACCTCGTCCCCGCCGTACCCGGCCAGGTGCAGGCCCGTGCCGCGTTCGGCGAGCAGGCGGATGCCGTGGGCGGAGCTGTTCAGGCCTCTGGTCGTCGCCCACGGCGCTTCCAGATCGGCCGTCGAGTAGGGCGGTGCGAACAACGCGGGCGCGTCGTCGCCGAGCAGGTCGAGGTGTTCGGCGCGGGGGAGCAGCCGGGCCGCCTCGGCGGCGAAGTATGGATCGTCGTTGACGACGCTTCCTTCGGTACACCGGAAAGTGAGCAGGTCGGGGGTGTGCTCGGCGGCGAGGAAGCACAGCGTGGTGGAGTCCATCCCGCCGGACAGATCCGCCGACAGCCTGCCGGTGGCCGGCCGCCGGTCCGCGACCGCCTCGCGCAGCGCGGTGCGCACGGCCGGAGCGCCCTTGCGGATCGGCAGGACCGGTTCCGGCGGGCGCCACCAGCGGACCGTGCGCGCGGTTCCGTCCTCGGCGAGCGCGACGTAGGAATCCGGCGGCACGGAATGCACTGTGCGCCACCAGCTTTGCTCGATCAGCGGCGGCAGCAGCTGCATCTGGGTCAGGTGCGCGGCGAGGAGATCCTCGTCAACGCCCGCGCCGGTCATCTCGGCCAGCAGGTCGGCGCGGGTGCCCGCGATCGCGGTGGGGCCGACCCGGGTATGGAAGGCCCGGCGCAGGTTCGTCAGGGTGCCCTGCAGCCGGACTTGCCCGTTCACCGAGGCGATGAGGTGCGCGCTGCCGGGCAACACCCTGGCGAGCGCGTCCGCGTCAGCGGCGGTGCGCAGGCATGCGGTGCGGGCGGTCAGCCGTTCGACCGGCATCGGGCAGAACCCGAACACGGCGACGCGGGCCCGGCCCGCGATCGCCACCCGGATGTCGCCGGGCTCCCAGCGGCCTGCCAGCCACGGCCGCCCGGAAGAATGGAACAGGACGCTCGGTCGCTGGTAAGGGACTCTCGGCAGCAGCGCGGCTCCGCCCGGCGAATCCGGGAGGACGACAAGACTGCTCGACACTGCGTTCATCGGACCACCGGTCTGGATCGAGTGAACGACGGGATGACGAAGGTGGCTGAAAGCCGGTTGACTCGGCCTTCAGCCACGGCTGGCTGTCCCCGCGGGGGACTGCTTGGTCAGCGACGACGACGACGGAAGCGACGGCGGCTGTCGCGCGGGCCGCCGACCAGGATGCGGCGGGTGTCGGTCGCGAAGCAGCCGACGGAAGCTGCCTCGGGGGCTTGGTAGCGTTCGGCAAGCGTCACAGTCTGCACGGAAACCAGTCCTCTGCCTTTCCGGTCCTCTGCCTTTCCGGTGAACGACGGGCCGACGAACGTGGCTGAAGACCGGTTGACCAGGCCTCCAGCCACGTCAGCTCAGCTCAGCGGGCACCAGGTGTCGCCCGCGGGGTTCGCTTGCTCAGCGACGACGACGCGAGCGACGGCGGCCGTCACGCGGGCCGCGGCGGTGCCGGCGGGTGTCGGTCGCGAAGCAGCCGACAGACGAGGCATCAGGTGCCTGATAGCGCTCGGGAAGAGTCTTCACAAAAACCAGTCCTCCTCAACTCGCTCTTTCGAAAAGCATTTCTTATGGGTTGAATAGCGATCGCTAATGAACTTTCGTTCTGCGCGGAGTACCCCGCGTTGAAGACGCTAGCAGGAGCGCCTTGCCCCGGCACTCGTGCGTTCAGTCGAATCAGTTGGGCCGACGGCGTTGCCGCGTTGGAACTGTGGCGAGATCTGCCGTCGGTGACCAGTGGCCGCTTTTGTTTTTCATCAAATACATGAGGCGCGGTGCATCTTGCCCGCTGGAGGCCGGTCGTCCGGTTCGACCTGCTGGCAGCTGCTCTCGGCGGCGGCGTGCCACGCGGTTTACGTCAGCGGGAGTGCTGGCGGCGGATATAAGTGGGCAGACACTTCGGTGGAAGAATTAGTACGGGCGACCAGGGTGCGATGAACGCTTGCCGAATTGTTTTCAGAAGGTCTGGTCTGAACGGCGTCGAAATCGCCTTCGACGGCTCCGCCGCCTTTGGCGGCCGGTCGAACTCATGCGGGGAGCGCGAGTGCGCCGGGAGCGCTGGCCGGGACCGCGGGATGGCGCGGGGCTACCGGGTCGATGCGTCGGTACGGCGCGCCGAGCGGAGGCCGTCGGTCTTCCTCGCCGTGGTTGGGCCAGAGGGACATCGCGCGTTCGGCTTGGGCGGTGATCGTCAGGGAAGGGTTGACGCCCAGGTTCGCCGAGATCGCCGAACCGTCGACGACGTGCAGGCCGGGGTGGCCGTGGACGCGCTGGTACGGGTCGAGGACGCCGCCCGCCGGATCGTCGGAGATCGCGCAGCCGCCGATGAAATGGGCGGTCATCGGGATGTTCAGGATCTCGCCGGTGGTGCCGCCCGCGATGCCGTCGATTTTGTCCGCGACGCGGCGGGCGGCGTCGTTTCCGGCGGGGATCCACGTGGGATTCGGCTCGCCGTGGCCGGGTGCGGACGTCAGTTTGTGCCGTCCGGTGCGGGTGCGTTTGCCGGATACGGTGATGGAATTGTCGAGTGTTTGCATCACCAGCAGGATGATGGTGCGTTCGGACCAGCGGCGCGGCGAGAACCAGGTGAGGTTGCGCGGGTTTCGGGCGAAGGCGCCGAGCCAGGTGAGCCAGCGTGGGACGGGCTTTCCGCCGTCGGTGAGCGCGGTTTGCAGCAGTGACATCGCATTGCTGCCCTTGCCGTAGCGGCACGGTTCGATGTGCGTGTGCGCGTCGGGGTGGATGGACGAGGTGATCGCGACGCCGTGGGTGAAGTCGACGTCCTTGCGTTTCGATTTCGCGCCGAGAATGGATTCCGAGTTCGTCCGGGTCAGTCGGCCGAGGCTGGCGGAAAGCCGGGGCAGCGCACCGGTTTCGCGGGCTCGGTGGAGTAGTTTTTGCGTGTTGTAGGTGCCTGCGCTGAAGATGACGTCGCGGGCGAAGAAGGTCCGCGTGTTTTTGCGGCGGCGGGGCGACTTTCCCGTGCGGACAGCGGTGACGACGTAGCCGCCGTCCGCGGGGCGCACGTCGAGCACTGTGGTCATCGGGATGACGTTCGCGCCGCGTTGTTCGGCCAGGTAGAGGTAGTTGCGGTCCAAGGTGTTTTTGGCTCCGACGCGGCAACCGGTCATACAGGACCCGCATTCGGTGCAGGTTCGGCGGGCTGGCCCGGCGCCGCCGAAGAACGGGTCCGGCACGACGCTTCCGGCGGGAGTGTCCTTGTCGCCGAAGAAAACGCCGACCGGGGTGAGCTGGAAGGACGAGCCGACGCCCAGGTCGTCGGCGACTTCCCGGAGCACCTCGTCCGCAGTGGTGACGGTGGGGTTCTGGGTGACGCCGAGCATCCGGCGGGCCTGGTCGTAGTGCGGTTTCAGTTCGGCTTGCCAGTCGGTGACGTGCGCCCACTGCGGGTCCGCGAAAAACGGTGCGGGCGGTTCGTAGAGGGTGTTGGCGTAGTTGAGGGAACCGCCGCCGACGCCCGCGCCGCCGAGGATGACGACGTCGCGGAGCAGGTGGATGCGCTGGATTCCGTAGCAGCCAAGGCGCGGTGCCCAGAGGAAATTCCGGACGTCCCAGGAGGTTTTGGGCAGCGTCTCTTCGGTACGGCGTGGTCCGGCTTCCAGCACGGTGACGCGGTAGCCCTTTTCGGACAGCCGCAGCGCGCTCACGGAACCGCCGAAACCGGAGCCGATCACGAGGACGTCGGTCTCTTCGCGGGTGGTGTCATTCATTGTTGTCCTCGCAGGCGTCAGCGCGCGGTGGCGAACTCGAGTGCGTCCTGCCAGGCGGCGCGACGCGTGATCCGGTTGCGGTACTTCATGATCCGGCCGGGCTGGTTGAGCGCCAGCGCGCCGGCCAGCCGGTCGCCCGCGCGGTAGAGGGCGAGCCAGGATTCGTCGCCGGGGCAGCCGAGCAGGGTGACGTCGTCGGTCACGACGCCGACCATCTGGATCCGGTTGCCGTACCAGTCGGACCAGAAGTACGGCACCGTCGAGAACGGGGTCGCGGTCGGACCGACGGCGTTGCGGGCGGCGGCTTCGGCTTGGGCTGCGGCGGAGGTCCAGTTCTCCAGCCGCATCGTCGTCGAGAACAGCGGGTTGTGCCAGCGGGCCGCGTCTCCGGCAGCGTAGATTCCTGGTGCGGCGCAGAGGGTTTCGTCGCAGAGCACGCCGTCGTCGAGTGGCAGGCCGCTGTCGGCGAGCCAGCCGACGGCCGGGCGGGCGCCGATGCCGACGATCACCAGGTCGGCGTCGAGGACACTGCCGTCGGACAGCGTGACCGTATCTGAGTCGATCGCCTGAACGGTTGTGCCGCAACGCAGATCGACACCATTGCGGCGGTGCAGGTCGGCGAGTACGGAGGCCATTTCTGAGCCGACGGCGCGGACGAGAGGAACGTCGGCGGCTTCGACGATGGTGACCGCCGCGCCGCGTTTGCGCAGAGCGGAAGCGATTTCCGCACCGATGAAACCCCCGCCGATGATGACGGCCCGCTCGGTGGTCGGGATGCGGGCGCGGATCGCGCGGGCGTCGTCCAGGGTGCGGAGAGTGTGTCCGCCGAACGGCAACGCGACGGGGGCGCAGCCGGTGGCGATGATCAGCGAATCGAAGGGCACTGTGGACGGTCCAATAAGGACTTCACGGTCCGAAACCGACAACCCGGTCGCCGGTTCGCCGAGCCGGAGGTCGATGCCCAGCGACGAGAGAGCATCGGCGTCGGCCAGCGTAGGCGTCGCGTAGTCCGGATCGGCCAGGAAAGCCTTCGACAGCGGCGGCCGGTCATACGGCAGATGCGGTTCGGCTCCGACGAGCGTGACCGGGCCGTCGTATCCGGTCCGGCGGGCGGCGGTGGCGGCACGCAGTCCGGCCAGCGCCGCTCCGACGACTACCAGTCCTGCCTCGCGCATGGCTCCGTCCTCGGCCTTGAGGGTCTGGGAACGCCGCCGGACGGCGATTGGGCACCGTCCGGCGACGTCGGCCTGAAGTCTTCCAACGAGGCGGGGCGCGAGCATCGGTCCGCGGACCGGGAGGTGCGGACCCGACTGGTCCCGGAGCACAAATTCAGTCGACCGGCCGGAGCACGGCGGGACCCAGCAGGCGGCACGCCAACAGCGCCACCTCGACGTCGATCCGCCCCTCGGACAGCGGACGGCCGCGTTCCTGCTCGGCCTTGCGGAGCCGGTACTGGATGGTGTTCTTGTGCAGGTGCAGCTCCTGCGCGGCGACCATCAGGCTGCTCCCGCTGGACAGATACGCCCACACCGTCTCGCGCATCCGGCGGTGCCCCTCGTCGTCGTCGGCCAGCGCGCCGAGCACCGACTGGACCCAGCCCGCGACCGCCGACGGATCGGCCGCGACCAGCGCCAACGGCCCGAGCTGCGCCGCCGCGGTGACCGGCCGCGGCTGGCTGCGCTCGGTCATCTGCGCCACGGCTTCGGCTTGCCGGGCCTGCTGGTGGGTGGTGCGGAAACCGGCCAGTCCGCTCGCCGGGTCGCCCAGCGCGACGCGGACCGGGTCGGGTGAGCCGGCGAGCGCGGCGGACACCGCGTCGAGGTCGAGCGTCGAGGCCGGGAACCAGGCCCAGACGGTCGAGGCGTCCGGGGCCACGACCAGCGGCGTCGTGCCGAGGGCGTTCGCGAGCAGCGCCGCGTGCCGTTCGAGGGTGGTCAGCCGGGCGCTTTCGTCCAGCTCAGGGCCGCACCACAGCACCGCGCCGACGTGCCGGTCCGACAACGCGTAGCCGAGGGTTTTCTCGACGTCGGCGGTGTCGACGGGCTTGCCGGACAGCGCTGCCTGCACCTTCGCGAGCCGGGCCGCGTTGCGGTGGCGCAGCCAGGTGTCGCGTTCCAGCTGGTAGGCCTCGACGACCTCTTCGGAGATCTTGTCGATGTAGGTGAAGGCGACCTGCGACAGCTCGGTGGCGGCGACCGCGACGTCCGCGGCCTCCACCGGCTCGGCGGCGATGCGGGCGATCATCTCCTGCTGGAAGGCCGCCTGGCCCAGGCGGTACGCGCGCAGCATCGCGGTGATCGGCACCCGCCGCTGGGCCAGCCGCCGCGCGAACTCCAACGCGACCGGCGGCGCCCCGACGTCCACCGGCTCCGTCGCGCCGCCCAGCACGCCCAGCGCGGCGACCAGGTTTTCCCGGACCGTGCTGTCCAGCAGCTCAGCGGCCTGCGCGTCGGGCGCGAGCGAGGGCAGTTCGGCGGAGATCTCCTCCGCGATTCGCGCGCAGAGCAGCGCGAGCTCGGCCAGGACCGAGTCCGCGACCTTGGCCAGCGTGGCGGCAGCCGTCGACGTCACAGGCAGCACCGTACGCCCGGTTCGTGCCCGAGACCCAACGCAGCCGAGCGTTTCGGTTTCGCGCACAGTGTCCCGCCGCCCGCGAATTCCTACCTTCAGGAAAACGACAGACCGCGTGGAGGCCGCCATGAAGAAGTACCGCCTCGCCGGAGCTCACGGCGAGACCGCCTGGCACGACCGGAAGCGGCACTTGTGGCTGCTCGGGCTGGTGGTGCCGCTGCTGCCGTTCGCCGCGATCGGGCTGCACGCCGCGACCGGGTCCGGCGCCGTGCTGTGGCTCGGACCGCTCGTCGTGCTCGTCCTCGTGCCGCTGATCGACCTCGTCGCCGGATACGACCACACCAATCCGCCGGACGAGGTGATGGAGGCGCTCGAGGAGGACCGCTACTACCGCTGGATCACTTATCTCTTCCTGCCGTTGCAATACGCCGGTTTCATTGTGGGCGCGTGGATGCTCGCGCAAGGCGATCTGTCCGTCGGCGGCAAGATCGGCCTCGCGATCACGCTGGGCACGGTCGCCGGCATCGGGATCAACACCGCGCACGAACTCGGGCACAAGCGGGAAAGCACTGAGCGCTGGGCGGCGAAAATCGCGCTGGCACAGTGTTTCTACGGGCATTTCTACATCGAGCACAACCGCGGGCACCACGTCCGCGTCGCCACTCCGGAGGACCCGGCGTCGAGCCGGATGGGCGAGAGCTTCTACCGGTTCTGGCCGCGTACGGTCTTCGGTTCGCTGCGCAGTGCCTGGGGTGTCGAGCGGAACCGCTATGCCCGCAAGCAAAGCCATCCGTTCCACCTCGGCAATGACGTGCTCAACGCGTGGCTGATGAGCGTCGTGCTGTGGGGCGGGCTGGTCGCCTGGCTGGGCGTCGGGATCCTGCCGTATCTGGTGGTGCAGGCGGTGTTCGGGTTCTCGCTGCTGGAAATCGTGAATTACATGGAGCACTACGGGATGCTGCGCAAGCAGGTCACCACTGGTACGAAGACGCGGTACGAGCGGGTTACTCCGGCGCATTCGTGGAATTCCAACAATGTCGCGACGAATGTGCTGCTCTACCACTTGCAGCGGCACAGCGATCACCACGCGAACCCCACGCGCCGGTTCCAGACCTTGCGCGACTTCAAGGAAAGCCCCGTTCTGCCGACCGGCTACACCGGGATGATGGTCGTCGCTTTGGTCCCGGCGTGGTTCCGCAAGGTGATGGATCCGCGGGTCTATCGGCATTTCGACGGCGACATCCGGCAGGCGAACGTGCAGCCGGGCAAACTGCCGTCGCTGCTGAAGAAGTACCCGGTCGTCGCCGCTGCCGAAGAGGAACCCGCCGCGGACACCCGGTCGAAGCTGGCCGACGACGTGGACGCCGCGCGGTGCCCCGGCTGCGGCTACGTCTACCGCGTCGCGGAAGGCAACGAGCTGGAGGGCTTCGCCGCTGGGACGGCGTGGTCGGAGATCCCGGACGACTGGACGTGCCCCGATTGCGGCGTGCGCGACAAGGTCGACTTCGTGCCCGTGGTGCGGGAGGCGGCGTAATGAAGATCGTCGCGGACCACGGCACCTGCGAGGGCCTCGGCATGTGCGAGGCGATGGCCGACCAGTTCTTCGAGGTCGGGGACGACGGAGTGGTGCAGGTCCTCGACGAAACCCCGCCCGAAGAGGACCGGCAGTTCGTCGACGCGGCGGTGCGGGCGTGCCCGGTCGCCGCGTTGCGGCTGCAGGGTTGAGGCCCGGTGGAGACGGAGCTGCTGGGGCGAGCGCGGTCTGGCGACCAGGCCGCGTTCGCCGTCATCTACCAGGAACACGCGTCGCCGATCTTCCGCTACCTGCGGATGCGGGTGCCGACGGCGACCGTCGCCGAAGACCTGACGAGCGAGGCGTTCCTGCGCGCGTGGCGGAAACTGCCGGACTTCCGCCCGGACGTCGGCTCGTTCACCGGCTGGCTGTACACCATCGCCGACAACCTGCTGCGCGACCACCGCAAATCGGCCCGCTACCGGCGTGAACTCCTCGACGGGAAAGACCACGACGGGCCGGACGTCCGGGGCGGAGCCGACCGGCTCGCACTCGCCCGGATCGAAGCCGCCGCGCTCCGGCGGTGCCTGGCCGGCCTCAGCGAACCGCAGCGCGAATGCGTGCGATTGCGGTTTTTCGCCGGGCTTTCCGTCGCCGAGGTCGCCGAAACGATGAACAAGAACCCCAACAGCGTCCGGGCGCTGCAGCACCGCGCGGTGCGCACGCTCGCGACGCTGCTGGCCGAGACCGAGAAGGCGTGACGCTGTTATGCACGGATTCCTGGAGATTTTCAAGATCATGGGGCCGCTGCTGGTCCTGATGCTGTGCCCGATCTGGCTTCCGCTGCTGGGGATGGCGATCGGGAAGCTCGCGGATATCTTCTCCGGCGGCGGCAAGCGGGTCGAGCCCGCGCGTCGGGTGGTGCGCGCTGAACCGGCCGAGGCGGGGAGTCGCGTTTCGCGGTGAGATATAGCCGGGCAAGCATGTCTCGGGCGGCAAAGAGCATTGGTCAGGCATTCCGGACTTTCTTAGCCTGACTGCGGGTCGAAGGTGCCGGACACCCGCTCAAAGGAGAGCCGCGATGACCGAATGCCAGCCTGTCACTGCTCAGCCGCCGTCCGGTCCGGTCATCGGCGTCGACGACGGCGTCCTGCGTTTCCGCGGCGTGCGGTACGGGACGGCTGAGCGATTCCAGCCGCCGCGACCGGTTCCGCCGCATGCCGAGGCGGTCGACGCCACGCTGCCGGGCCCGATCTGCCCACAGCTCGGCTCTCGGCTGGAGGCCGCGATGGGGCCGCCGCGGGATGAACCGCCACAGTCGGAGGACTGCCTTCACCTCGCCGTCGCGACACCGGCGCTGACCGGGTCGCGCCCGGTGCTCGTGTGGCTGCACGGCGGCGGTTTCCTGAGCGGCGGCGGCACGCTTCCCTGGTACGACGGCAGGCGGCTCGCGGCGGACGGCGACGTGGTCGTGGTGTCGGTCAACTATCGGCTGGGCGCGTTCGGCTACCTGGTCCACGACGGCGTCAGCGAGGGCAATCTAGGCTTGGCGGACCAGACGCTCGCGCTCGAATGGGTGCGCGACAACATCGCGGCTTTCGGCGGCGACCCGGGCAATGTCACCGTGTTCGGACAGTCCGCGGGCGCGCTTTCGGCGCTCGCCTTGCTGTCCAAACCGGACAGCCGTCCGCTCGTCCGGCGGGCGATCGTCCAGAGTTCTCCGGATCCTGCGATCATCCAGGATCGCGCGAAAGCACTGGAGATCGGCCGCTATTTCGCCGACGCGGTCGGCGGAGATCCGGTTGCCGCTTCCGTCGACCAGCTGCTTGCCGCGCAACGGCAGACTCTCCGGTGGAACGCGGCGAAGGACCCGACGTCGACCCGGCCGCCGTTCGGGATCGTCGGCCTCGACATCCGGCTGTCCGATCCGTTGCCGGACTTGATGATCGGATATACCACGCAGGAGTGCGAGGCGTTCGCGATCGGTGTGCGGGACGCCGAGATCCGGCAGGCGATCGTGGACCAGACCGAGCCGCTTTTCGGTCGTCCGGCACGTGACTTGGCGCAGCGGTACGGCGCGTACTCCTACGAGTTCGCCTGGACTCCGGAAATCGGCGGCTACGGCGCGATCCATTGCCTGGAACTGCCTTTCCTGCTGGGTACCCCGGAATCCTGGCGGGAGAGCCCGATGCTGGGCGACACGAGCTGGGCCGACGTCGAACGTCTCGGTGCCCAGATGCGCTTGTGGTGGACCGAATTCGCACGGTCGGGTTCGCCGGGACCGCGCAGCGGCTTCCGGATCGGGAATTCCCCTCAGACACTGGAGAACACGCCATGAGCAAGAGTATCCATTGGCCCGTCGTCATTCTCTGCTTCCTCGCTGTTCTCCTCGACGGTTTCGACACCGCCGCCCTGTCGTTCACCATCCCGACGCTGTCGCACGAATGGGGTTCCGCTCCCGCCGCTTTCACCTTGCCGTTGGTGCTGACCAACATCGGCGTCGTCGTGGGATATCTGGCGGCGGGTTACGTCGGCGCTCGGATGAAGGCGCGGTCCGTCGTGCTCACCGGAGTCCTGATCTTCGCGGGCGCGACGGTGCTGACCGCGGCGATCCTGCACTTGAAATCCATGCCGGTCTTCGCCGCGACCCGCCTGGTGACCGGCCTCGGGCTCGGGCTCGTACTGCCCGCCGGGGTCTCGCTCGCGACGAAACACAGCGCGGAGGGGCGTCGGGAGCTGGTCTCCGTGGCGGTGACCCTCGGCCTCGCTTCCGGGAGCAGCCTCGGCGGGTTCTTCGGTGGCAAGCTGCTGCACAGCGTCGGTTCTGCCGGGGTCTTCTACGTCGCCGGGCTGGCTCCGTTGGTGCTGGCCGCGGTCATGGCGATGGTGCTGCCGACTCGCGAGCCCGCGGTCGCGAGCACGGCGAAGCAAGAAGCCAAGGTGAGCAGGCTGTTCGGCCAGGGACTGCGGCTGCCGACCTCGCTCATCTGGGCGTTCTCGTTCCTCATCTTCATCACCGCGTACGTGCTGATCTCCTGGGTTCCGACTCTTCTCACCGGGTATGGCTTCGCCGCAGGGAAGGCCCCGCTGGGACTCGCGTTCCTCACCCTCGGCGGTATCGCGGGCGGCCTGGTGCTCATCCCGTTGGCCGCGCGGATCGGTATCGCGCGTGCGCTGATCCTGATGCCTGCCATCGGCGCGGTGTGCATGGTCCTCGTCGCGACGGTGCCGGTCGGCGAGACTGTGCTGTTCCTGCTGCTGGCCGGGGCCGGTTTCGGGGTTACGGCCGGGCAGATCGGCCAGCTGACCCTCGCGGTCTCGATCTATCCCGCGAGCACTCGCACCACCGGCGTCGGCTGGGCCGCGGCGCTCGGGCGGATCGGGTCGATCGTGGGGCCGGGGGTTGCGGGATTGCTGCTCGCGCTGGCGTTGTCGGCGCAGACGATCGTCCTGGCTACCGCCGTTCCGGTGCTGGTGGCAATCGCTTGCGCGGTCGGGTTGAGCCGGGTGCGGTCGCAGGCAAGGAGGGAGCGCGATGGCGCACTGGTTCGATCTCGGTGACGTCGCGGTCGTTCCGCTGATCGAGGACGACCGGCTGCTGATCGAGCCCGGGGAGTTCTTCCCGGGACTCGAGCCCGACCTCGACGAATGGTACGCGCGGGAGCCGTGGTTCGACCGGGCGGCGGGGAAGCTGGTCTTCGTCATCCAGTCGTTCCTCGTCTGCTCTGCCGACGAGGTGCTGGTGGTGGACGCGTGCGTCGGGGCGGGGAAGGACCGTCGGCGCGCGGAGTTCGACCAGTTGCCGGATCGGTGGATGCAGCAGTTCCTCGCGACCGGGCTGCGGCCTTCGGACGTTGATGCGGTGGTGTTCACGCATCTGCACACCGATCACGTCGGGGCGGCTACTGCCCAGCTGGAACCGGTTTTCCCGGACGCGCGGCATTTCGTGGTCGAGGAGGAGTTCCGGTATTGGTCGAGCGAGGCTGGCGGGGAGGCCATGCGCCGGACTGGTGATTACCTGGCCGACAGCGTGCTGCCGATCGAGCGGGCCGGGCAGTTGCGCTTCGTTGCTCCGGATGCGGTGGTGGGCAAGCATGCTTCGCTGGTTCCCGCTGCTGGGCATACGCCGGGGAATGTGTGCGTGCGGGTGCGCGGCAGTGCGGGGACTGTCCTGCTGGCCGGGGACACGATGCATCACGGGGTGCAGGTTCGGCATCCGGAGCTGAGCACGAGGTACTGCGTTGATCCGGGAGCCGCTGCGGACGTGCGCCGCCGCCTGCTTGCGGAAGCGGAGGCGAGCGGTTCAGTTCTGATCCCGACGCATTTCCCCGAGCCGTCCGCCGGTCGAGTGCGGCGTGGCGAGTCTGGGTTTGTCTTCGAGTTCGCCGCCGACCTGCTTCGGACCGGGCAGTTCCGCTACCGGGCGTGGCTGGCGTAGCTGGCCAAAGTCCGTGAGGGGAACCCTAGGGGAATCAGATTCCCTCAGGGTTCCCCTCACGGAAGGTCACCCGGGGAAGGGGTCGACTCGGCGGCGGAGCAGGCAGAACACGTTCCCCTCCGGGTCCGCAAGCACGTGCCACGACTCCTCCCCGGTCTGCCCGACGTCGGCGGGCCGCGCCCCGGCCGCCAGCAGGCGTTCCAGTTCCGCGTCCTGGTCCCGGTCGGTCGGGTTCACGTCCAGGTGCAGCGGCAGTTTGGCCGGTTTCGGATCAGTGCTGCGGCTGAGGATCAACGTCGGCTGCGGGCCGCCGAAACCAGCCTCGGGAGGGCCGATCTCCAAGTCCTCTCCGTCCCAGCCGAGTTCGACGTAGCCGAGGACTTCGCACCAGAAATCGCCCATCCGTCGCGGGTCGGCGCAGTCGAGGACGAGTTCGGTGATCCGGCAGGCCATGCGCGCGAGCTTAGGGCCCGCGCGCACCCCGGCCCAGCGGATTCCGGTTTGTGCGCGCGGATAGATCTGCCGCCCCGGATTCGTCCGCGCGCACGAACGTCTTGCCCGGGAAACCTCCTAGGGTCGCCAGCAGCGAGGCGAGGAGGCAAGCATGCGGACACTGCTGCGTGGCGGTCGCGTCATCGACCCGGCTACGGGCTTCGACGGCACAGCTGACGTGCTGGTATCCGACGGCGAGGTGATCGCGGTCGGACCGGGACTGCCGAGCTCGGACGACCAGGTCGAGATCGACGTCGCCGGGTACATCGTCGGGCCGGGGTTCATCGATCTGCACAGCCACGTGCACACGATCGCGGGACAGCGGCTGCAGGCGATGGACGGCGTCACGACGGCGCTCGACCTGGAGGCCGGGCTGATGCCGGTCGAACGGGCCTACGCCGAGGCCGCCGCGGCGGGGCGTCCGCTGCACTACGGTTTCTCGGCCTCGTGGGGGTCCGCGCGGGCGAAGGTGCTCGCCGGCATCGAGCCGGACGCGAACATCAACACCGGGCTCTCCGTGCTCGGCAACCCGGCCTGGCAGCGGTCCTCGTCGAAGACCGAGCTGGCCGCGTGGCTGTCGCTGGTGGAGGGCGAGCTGGCGGCGGGCGCACTCGGCGTCGGCGTGCTGCTCGGGTACGCGCCGGCCAGCGATCCGGCCGAGTTCCTGGCGTTGGCGAAGCTGGCCAAGCAGGCTGAAGCGCCGACGTACACGCACGTCCGCGAGCTGGTCGAGGTCGATCCGGGCACGCCGGCCGACGGGTCCGAGGAGATCGCGATCGTCGCGGCCGAGACCGGCGCGGCGATGCATCACTGCCACGTCAACAGCACTTCCGGACGGCACATCGACCGGGTGCTCGCCGCGCTGGAGTCGGGCCGTTCCGCCGGGTCGCGGGTGACGGTCGAGGCCTATCCGTACGGCGCGGGCAGCACTGCGGTCGGCGCGGCTTTCATCTCGCCGGAGAGGCTGAAGATGAAGGGCCTCAACCCGTCGCGGGTGATCCTGCTGGAGACCGGCGAGCGGATCGCGGACGAGGGACGGTTGCTGCAGGTCCGGGCCGAGACACCGGGTGCGCCGTGCATCCTGGAGTTCCTCGACGAGGACGACCCGGCCGATCGCACTCTCCTGCATCAGGCGCTTGCCTTCCCGGACTCGATCGTCGCGAGCGACGCGATGCCGGTGTACTGGCAGAACGGGGCCAACGAATCCACTGAGTGGCCGCTCCCTCCGGGCGGTGCGACACATCCGCGTACGGCGGGGACGTTCTCGAAGTCGCTGCGGCTGATGGTGCGCGAGGCTGGCGTCTGGACCTGGTTGGAGGCGTTTCGGCGCTGTTCTTACCTCCCGGCGCGGGTGCTCGACGAGGTCGCGCCCGGTGCGCGGGCCAAGGGCCGGTTGAACGTCGGCGCGGACGCGGACATCGTCGTCCTCGATCCGGCCACGATCACTGACACCGCAACGTATTTCGACGCTACCCGGCCCGCGGTCGGCGTCCGGCACCTGTTCGTCGCGGGCACCCCGGTGGTGCGCGACGGGCAGCTGCTGACCGACGCGTTCCCGGGCCAGCCGCTGCGAGGGGAACCGCGATGACCGAGTTCACTGTGGACGATTTGCTTGCCGACATCGAAACGTTGGTGTGCTGCGAGTCCCCGTCGTCCGATCTCGACGCGGTGGCGCACAGCGCGGACGTGCTGACTGGCGTCGGCAAGGCGTTGCTGGGCGTGGAGCCGGAGCGGATTGTCCTGGATGGACGGACGCATCTGCGCTGGCGGTTCGGTGACGGTCCGCCGCGCGTGCTGCTGCTCGGCCACCACGACACGGTCTGGCCGATGGGCTCTTTGGAGACGCATCCGTTTTCCGTGCAGGACGGGGTATTGCGCGGTCCGGGCTGCTTCGACATGAAGACCGGCGTCGTGATGGCGTTGCACGTCGCGGCTTCGCTGGAAGACCGGAGTGGACTGTCCATTTTGGTCACTGGAGACGAGGAGCTGGGCTCGCCGTCGTCGCGCGGGCTGATCGAGGAAGAAGCGCAGGACTGCGCGGCGGCGTTCGTGCTGGAAGCTTCCGCGGACGGCGGCGCGATCAAGACTCGGCGCAAAGGCGTTTCCCACTACCGGATCGAGGTGACCGGACGCGCCTCGCACGCCGGGCTCGAACCGGAGAAGGGGATCAACGCCGGGATCGAGATCGCGCATCAGGTGCTCGCCGTCGCCGCGCTCGCCAGTCCGGAGCGTGGGACCAGCGTCGTGCCGACAGTGCTTTCGGCTGGCACCACGGTGAATACCGTGCCCGCCGCGGCTGCGGTCGAGGTTGACGTGCGCGTGTGGGACGAGGAAGAACAACTCCGCGTCGACCGCGAAGTCCGCGCGTTGCGACCGGTCCTCGACGAAGCGCAGGTGCGGGTCACCGGCGGGATCAATCGTCCGCCGCTGGACGCTGTTTCGTCAGCCGCGTTGTACGGGCTGGCAAAGGAACTGGCCGCGGAACTGGGCTTGCCGGAATTGACCGAGGCGGCCGTCGGCGGCGCTTCGGACGGCAATTACACCGCGGGTCTCGGTGTGCCGACGCTCGACGGTCTCGGCGCGGTCGGCGGCGGCGCGCACGCGGATCACGAACATGTCCTGGTCGAGGAATTGCCGAAGCGGACCGCGTTGCTGGCCGCGCTGGTGGAGAACGTGCTGACGAAGGGGAGTCCGTCGATTCCGACGAATCCGGTGGACGATTCTGGTCGAGCACGACGGTGACGTCGGTGGGGAAGCCGGGAAAGGATCATCCCGTGACGAATCTTGCGATGAACACTGAAAGACCCGTCGCGGCGGAAGTGTGCGACGAGGCGGTCGCGGCCGCTGAAGCGGCGGCTGCCGCCTCGGGGGTCGAAGTCCGGGAAATCACCGAGATCGCGGAAATGACCGCGGTCGGAGTGCTGTTCGAGACGATCTGGCGGTCCGCGCCGGGAACCCGGCCGGTGAACCCGGAACTGCTGCGCGCGCTCTCGTCGGCGGGGAATTACGTGGCAGGCGCGTTCGCCGACGGAGAAATGTTCGGTGCGTGCGTCGGCTTTTTCGGAAACCCCGGAAAAGGCAGCCTGCACAGTCACATCGCCGGAGTCGCGAAGGCCGGCGCGGGTCGCGGAATCGGGTACGCGCTGAAATTGCATCAGCGCGGCTGGGCGCTCGGGCAGGACGTCTCGACGATCAAATGGACGTTCGACCCGCTGGTGCGCCGCAACGGCTATTTCAACCTCGGCAAACTCGGCGCGCTCCCGGTGCGTTATCTGCGGGATTTCTACGGCCCGATGGCGGACGGCATCAACGGTTCGGGCGACACCGACCGGCTGATGGTGTCCTGGGACCTGGCCAGTCCGACAGTGCGGACCGCCGCGTTCGGCGAACCGATCCGCACCGACGCGAAGACGTTGCTCGACCAAGGCGCGGCAGTGGCCCTTGAAGTGGCCGATGACGGTGGTCCGGCCGCCGGTGCCGCGGACGCCCCGGTGGTGCTCGTCGCGGTCCCGTCCGACATCGAAGGCTTGCGCACCGCCGATCCCGGCAAGGCGGACGCGTGGCGGGTCGCGCTGCGCGAATCGCTCGGCGGGCTGATGGCCGCCGGGGGCCGGGTGACCGGCTTCGACCGAGCCGGCTTTTACGTGATCTCCAAGGAGGAGCAGTGAAACTCAGCGGTGTGGAACTGCGCCGGGTGCAGATGCCGCTCGTCGCCCCGTTCCGGACTTCGTTCGGCACCCAGTCCGTCCGCGAGCTCTTGCTGCTGCGCGCGGTCACGCCAGCCGGCGAGGGCTGGGGCGAATGCGTGACGATGGCCGGGCCGGTGTACTCGTCGGAGTACAACGACGGCGCGGAACACGTGCTGCGGCACCACTTGATCCCGGCGCTGCTGGCCGCGGAAGACGTCACCGCGGCGAAGGTGACGCCGCTGCTGGCGAAGTTCAAGGGCCACCGGATGGCCAAGGGCGCGCTGGAGATGGCGGTGCTCGACGCCGAACTCCGCGCGCACGAGCGGTCGTTCGCCGCCGAACTCGGGTCGGTGCGCGATTCCGTGCCGTGCGGCGTTTCGGTCGGGATCATGGACACCATCCCGCAGCTGCTCGACGTCGTGGGCGGATACCTCGACGAGGGATACGTCCGGATCAAGCTGAAGATCGAACCCGGCTGGGACGTCGAGCCGGTGCGCGCGGTCCGCGAACGCTTCGGCGACGACGTGCTGCTGCAGGTCGACGCGAACACCGCCTACACCCTCGGCGACGCGCCGCAGCTGGCCCGGCTCGACCCGTTCGGCCTGCTGCTGATCGAGCAGCCGCTGGAAGAGGAGGACGTGCTCGGCCACGCCGAGCTGGCCCGCCGGATCCAGACGCCGATCTGCCTCGACGAGTCGATCGTGTCGGCGCGCGCGGCGGCGGACGCCATCAAGCTGGGCGCGGTCCAGATCGTGAACATCAAACCGGGCCGCGTCGGCGGTTACCTGGAAGCGCGGCGGGTGCACGACGTGTGCGCGGCGCACGGGATCCCGGTGTGGTGCGGCGGGATGATCGAGACCGGCCTCGGCCGGGCGGCCAATGTCGCGCTGGCCTCGCTGCCGAACTTCACCCTGCCCGGCGACACCTCGGCGTCGGACCGGTTCTATCAAACCGACATCACCGAGCCGTTCGTGCTGTCTGACGGCCACCTCCCGGTGCCGACCGGACCGGGTCTCGGCGTGGCGCCGATTCCGGAGCTGCTCGACGAGGTGACCACGGCAAAGGTGTGGATCGGTTCGTAGCCCGCTACGAATTCCGGAGGTAGATTTGGTCGGATCGGACCAGCCGGTCCGCACGAGGCCGGATCTACCTTCGGGGGGTGCTGACACCGGTGCCGAGCAAACCGCACACGAGTCTGGGACGCGTCCTCGAAGCTCTCGGGGACGTGCTCCTCGAACCGGTCGCCGTCGGCCGCGACACGCGGCGGCAGCTCGGCGGGGTGGTGATTCACGACCCGCACGACGACGCGGAATTCCCGGCACAGGCGGTCGTCCTCGGCGTCGGCGTGCGCGAATCCGGCGAGATCGTGCGGCTCCTGCACACCGTCGCCGCGCGCGGAGCGACCGCACTGGTCGTGCGAGCGCCGGTCGCCGCATCGACGGAACTCGTGCGGGCGGCGAATTCCTCCGGGGTCGCGCTGCTCGGGCTTGCCAGCGGCGCGTCGTGGGCGCAGTTGGCCGCCATGCTCCGCACGCTGCTCGCGGAGGGCGACGTCGGCGATGTCTCCCCGCAGACGCTCGGCGGGATGCCGTCCGGTGATCTTTTCGCGCTCGCCAACGCCATCGCCGCGCTGCTCGACGCGCCGGTCACCATCGAAGACCGCAACTCGCGCGTGCTCGCGTTCTCCGGCCGTCAGGACGAGGCCGACCCTTCGCGGGTCGAGACGATCCTCGGCCGCCAGGTGCCCGAACGGTTCACTCGCGAGCTGGAGAAGGACGGCGTTTTCGAGCGGCTCTATCGCGATCAAGGCCCGGTTTACGTCTATCCGGGCGACGGCTACGACAAGAAGATCGTCATGATCCGCGCCGCCCTCGCGGTCCGGGCCGGTGACGAGGTTCTCGGGTCGATTTGGGCCGCTGTCGACAAAGAGCTAAGCGAAGAACGTACCGCTGCGTTGATTGACGCTTCGAAAATCGTTGCGCTGCATATGCTTCGGCTGCGCGCGGGGGCGGACGTCGAACGCCGGTTACGAGCCGACCTGGTCAGCACCGCTCTCGAAGGCGGCTCCGGCGCGCAGGAAGCCATCGCGCGCCTCGGGTTGCTGGGCCAGCCCACGATCGTGCTCGCCATGGGACTGATCGAAGCACCCGACGACGATCTTCGGCTGGTCGCGGAACGCCAGCGGGTCGCCGACGCGTTCGCCATGCACCTGAGCGCCGTTCAGCCCCGGTCGGCGGTCGCGCTGGTCGGCGACGTCGCGTACGGCATCGTCCCGATGCCCGGGAACCACGGCGATTGCCGCGAACGCTCCGTGCGCGTCGCGTCGACTTTCCTGGAACGCACCGGCCGCCGGGTCGCCGCCGCGATCGGCATCGGCCCGCTGGCCCTCGACGGATCCGGTTTGCGCGCGTCCCGCGACGGGGCCGACCGCGCGTTGCGGGTGCTGCTCACCAACGGCGGCTCGAAGCGGGTGATCGCCGCCGAGGACGCGCACATCGAGGCGTTGATGCTGGAACTGGCCGACCTGTCCGCCGCCCGCGGCGACGTCGCGACCGGGCCCATCGCGCGGTTGCTGGAGTACGACACGAAGCACCAGTCGCAGCTGGTGCACACGCTGCGGTGCTGGCTCGATTCGTTCGGCGACATCAGCGCGGCTTCGGCGGCGGCGTACGTGCACCCGAGCACGTTCCGGTACCGGCTGCGCCGGCTGGCCGAAGTGGGCGGAATCGATCTGGACGACCCGGGGGACCGGTTCGCGGCGATGGTGCAACTGCACTTGCTGCCGCGGGTGGAACGGCCCGAAGAGGCCTGAGTCTTGCTCTCCTGACGGGAAACGCGCGGCAACCTTCCTGCGAACGCACCAACCCCGGTCGCCGCCGAGCCCAAGACAATGGGGAATCGGCAGGCCGGACCAGTGTGATTTCCGGGTCGCACCAAGAACTTCCTGCCTGCTGACGGAGAAGTCCACAGTAGACAGGAGGGCCATGGCCACCGCATCCGAAACGATCGCCCGCCGCGCCGAGGAGGTCGGCGTCGAGGTCCGGCTGCACGCCGCCGAGGTCGACGGCGCCCGCAGTCTCGGCATCGGGCAGGACGTCCCGGTCGTTCCCGCGTCGGTGTTCAAGGTTCCGATCGCGCTGGAACTGGCCCGCCAGGCCGCCGAAGGAAAGCTCGATCTCGGCACCCGCATCACAGTCAAGCCCGGGCATCCGACGCCGAGCCCGTACGGTCTCGCCACCTTCCGGCACGACGTCTCGATGTCCTGGCACGATTTGGCGATTCTGATGATCGGAATCAGTGACAACGTTGCCACCGACCTGATTCTCGCCGAGGTCGGCAAAGACGCGGTGAATAGCACGTTGCGGCGCCTCGGATTCACGCGAACCGTCGTGCCGCAGGACTGCGGTGAACTGCTGGCCACCATCGGCGAGGATCTCGGGGTTTCTTACGAGGACGACGAACGCGCGCTCGCCGAACTGACCTACGAACAGGTTTCCGGGTTGCGCGCGCTGCAACCGGAGAAATCGTGCAGCACCACCGCCGCCGAAATGACCCGGCTGCTGGGGCTGATCTGGCGCGACGAAGCGGCCGCCCCGGAGGCGTGCGCGGACGTCCGGCGCTGGATGGAACTGCAGGTCTGGCCGCACCGGCTGCGCTCCGGGTTCCCGGACGATCGCATCCGCACCAGCGGCAAGACCGGGACGTTGCCCGCCGTGCGCAACGAGGTCGGCGTGGTCGAGTACCCGGACGGCGGCCGCTACTCCGTCGCCGTCTTCACCCGCGCCGAGGATTCCCGGTCGAGGGTGCCCGAGCGCGACGCGTTCATCGGTTTCGCCGCGGCGACGGCGGTGGAGTCCCTGCGCACGGCTTGATTCGTCGGAGCGGAGGAACTTTCCCCCGGCTCTCCTCGGTCCGGACGAACAAGTGACGTCCGCCACCGACCTAGCATTTCCGAAACGCCGGTCCACCATCCCCCGGACAGAAGGTGCACATGTCGAAAATTTCCGAGATCGAGACCTGGCTTCAGGAGAATTTCGCCGCTCTGCTGGCCAAGCATCAGGTCCCCGGAGCCGCGATCGCGGTGCTCGCCGGCGGCGAGGTGATCGACCACTCGGCGGGCATCCTGAACAAGGGCACCGGCGTGGAGTCCACTGTGGACTCGGTGTTCCAGATCGGCTCGATCACCAAGGTGTGGACGACCACGCTCGCGATGCAGCTCGTCGACGAGGGCAAGCTGGACCTCGACCGGCCGGTGCGCGACTACCTTCCCGAGTTCGTGCTCGGCGACGACGAGGCCGCGGCGGCGATCACCGTCCGGCAGCTGACCTGTCACACCGCCGGCTTCGAAGGCGACATCTTCACCGACACCGGACCCGGCGACGACTGCGTGGAGAAGCTCGTCGCGACGCTGTCCGACGTGCCGCAGCTCTTCCCGCCGGGCGAGCGGTTCTCCTACAACAACGCTGGCTACTGCGTGCTCGGCCGCGTGATCGAGGTGCTGCGCGGCAAGTGCTGGGACGACTGCGTGCGCGACCACCTCTTCGCGCCGCTCGGCCTGACCCACGCGGCATCCGGCCCGTACGACGCGATCCGCTACCGCGCCGCGATCGGCCACGTTTCCCCGAAGCCGGGCGAGGACCCGGTGCCCGCGCCGATCTGGGCGCTCACCCGCTCGAACTCGCCCGCCGGTTCGACGCTCGCGATGCGCCCGCGCGACCTGCTGACGTTCGTCCGGATGCACCTGAACGAGGGCAAGGCCGACGACGGCACCCAGGTGGTCCTGCCGGAATCGCTGCTCGCGATGCGCGAATCGCAGGTGGACGTGCCCGACCTCGGCATGGCCGAGCACTGGGGCCTCGGCTGGATGCTCTTCGACTGGGACGGCGGCAAGGTCATCGGCCACGACGGCGGCACCATCGGCCAGTCGGCCTTCCTGCGCGTGGTTCCGGAGAAGGGCGTCGCGGTCGCGCTGCTGACCAACGGCGGTCAGCCGATGCACGTGTACCAGGAGATTTTCACGAAGCTGCTGGACGAACTCGCGGGCGTCACCGTTCCGGCACGGCCCGAGCCGAATCCCGCGGCCGCTCCGGCCGACTTTTCCCGGTACGTGGGCGAGTACTCGTCGATGGTCGCCGACACGGTCGTCACCGAGGAGGACGGCAAGCTCTGGATGAGCCGCACTCCGAAGGGAATCTTCGCCGAGATCGGCGCACCCTCGGGGAAGGAAGAACTGCTGCCGAGCCGGGGCGACACGTTCGTCGCGAAAACCGCGCAGTTGCCCGGTGTCTACATGGCACACGCGTTCATCGGTGACGACGGCAACGGCCGCGCGCAGTTCATGCACACCGGACGCGCGGACCGACGGGTCTCGCAGTGAGCGGGATCCGCGAACAGATCGAGGCCGTCTTCGCCGACGCTGGCGCGGAAGGGTTCCTGCACGCCCGGGAGATCGGCGTGCAGGGCCCCGAAGTGTCGGCGGGCGGAGACGACCCGGTCGTCCTGGCCTCGGTGTTCAAGATCCCGGTGGCGCTCGCCTATGCCCGCGAGGTCGCCGCCGGACGTCTCGACGACACCGAACGGACCAAGGTGACCGCGCGGTACCGCATCGGCGGCATCGGCACCGCGGGCTGCGCCGACGACGTCGAGATGAGCTGGCGCGACCTCGCGCACTTCATGCTGACGATGAGCGACAACGCCGCGACCGACGTCCTCTACCACCGGCTCGGCCAGGAAACGGTGGACCGCGTGCTGGCCGATCTCGGGCTCGCCCGCACCCGGCTGATCGGCTGCTGCGAGGACCTGTTCGCGTCTGTCATCGCGGATCTCGGCGGCGCCCCGGACTCCGACCTCGAAGCGCTGTTCAGCGAAGCGACGCCGGAGCAGATGGACAAGCTGTCGGTCCGCGATCCGGAGCGCACCACGTCGTCCACGCCGCGCGAGATCACGACGCTGCTCGACGCGATCTGGACCGACCGGGCAGGCGAACCCGAAGCGTGCGAACGGGTTCGCACGATCATGGCGCAGCAGATCTGGCCGCACCGATTGTCGTCGGGCTTCCCGTCCGGCGTGCGGGTGGCGGCGAAAACCGGGACGCTGCCCGGAATCCGCAACGAAGCGGGCGTGGTGACCCTGGGGGACGGCCGCCGGTTCGCGGTCGCGGTGTTCACTCGCGCGCATTCTCTCGAAGACCGCCTTCCCGCGGTCGACGCGTCCATCGGCGCCGCCGCCCGGCTGGCGCTCGACCACCTCCAGAGCGCGACCCCGTAGGAGAAATCCCATGAAAACTGCCCGGCTCACCGCCGCGATGGCGGGCGTGGTGGCCTTGACCGTGAGCGCGTGCGGGGGATCAGCGCAATCCGGGACGGACCGGACCGCGAACCAGAAACTGGTCGACGGCAAGACTTTCACCTATGCGATCCCGACCGATCCGGGAACGCTCGACCCGGCGATCACCGTGCTGTCGGTCGCCCGCAATATCGACGGGTTCCTCTACGACTCCCTGATCAACCTCGACTCCAAGGGCCAGCCGGAGGCGGCGCTCGCGGAGAAGTGGGAAGCGGACACGACCACCGCTTCGTTCACCCTGCGCAAGGGGGTCACCTGCGCCGACGGGAGTCCGCTGACCGCGAACGACGTGGCGGCGAACATCAACTTCATCGGCGACCCGGCGAACAAGTCCCCGCTGGCGGGCGTCACGGTGAAGAGCGGCACCAAAGCGGTCGCCGGCGAGGGCACGGTCAAGATCACCAGCGGCGCGCCGGACGCGTTCCTGCTCCGCAACATCGCCGGTCTGCCGATCGTCTGCGCCAAGGGAATGGCCGACCGGAAGACGCTCGCCAAGGGAGAGAACGGCACCGGCATGTTCGCCGTGTCCGAGATCGTCCCGAACGACCACTACACCCTGACCCGGCGCAAGGACTACACCTGGGGTCCTGGCCAGTTCGACCCGAAGCAGCAGGGCCTGCCGGACAAGATCGTCGTCCGGGTCGTTCCGAACATGACGACGATGTCGAACCTGCTGCTGTCCGGAGAGGTCAATGCCGGCTCGGTGATCGGGCAGGACCAGCAGCGGCTCAAGGCGCAGCGGCTGTACCACTCCGACATCGTCTCCCCGTTCGGCGAGCTGTTCTTCAACCAGGCTCCCGGCCGGTTCGGCGCCGACCAGGCGATGCGCCGCGCGCTGACCCAGGCGCTCGACCTCCCGCAGGTCGCGAAGGTGCTGACCCGGGACGGCAGCGCGCCGGTCAAGGGCATGGTCACCATCGAACCGCGGCCCTGCGACGGCGATTCGGTCACCGGCAAGATCCCTGGATTCGACGTCGCCGCGGCCAAGGCAGCACTCGATCAGGCGGGCTGGAAGCCGGGGCCGGACGGCATTCGCGTCAAGGACGGGAAGCGGCTGTCGCTGACCGCGATCTACGGCACGCAGGCCGGACCGACGATGGCCCCTGGCGCGGAGCTGATGCAGCAGGGCTGGAAGAGCGTCGGCGTCGACGTCCAGCTCAAGGGCGTCGACAGCCCCGGCCTCAGCCAGGCGCTGTTCGCCACCGGCGAGTGGGACATCTCGATGGCTCCGCTCGGCCTCACCCTGCCCAGCCAGCTGGTGCCGTTCATGTCCGGCGGGCAGCCGCCGGAGGGCACGAACTTCGCGCACATCAAGAACCCGCAGTACGACGCGCTGGTCGCCAAGGCGTCCGCCCAGGCCGGGCAAGCGGGCTGCGCGGACTGGATGGCCGCGGAATCGGCGCTGTTCGAGAAGCAGGACGTCGTGCAGTTCGCGAACACGGTGGTCCCGACCTACGGCAGCAACGCGAAGTTCGACATCGTCAACGGCTACCTCAAGCCGACCACCATCCGGATGTACGCCTGATGACCGGCGCGATCGCCGTCGCGGGCCCGAAGGTCAGCCCCTGGCTGGCCTTCGGCGCCCGCCGCCTCGGGCGGTTCGTGGTGTCGCTGTGGGTGCTGGTGACCATGGCGTTCCTGATGATCCAGCTGATCCCGGGCGACCCGGTGCGTTCGGCGCTGGGCCTGACCGCGCCGATCGAGATGGTCAACGCCCGCCGCGCCGCGCTCGGCCTGGACCATCCGCTGTGGCAGCAGTACCTCGACTATTTCGGCGGGCTGATCCGCGGTGATTTCGGCACGTCGATGCTGACCGGGCAACCGGTCGGCGACGTCATCTCCGACCGGCTCCCGGCGACGCTGCAGCTGGCCTTGCCCGCGTTCGTGGTGGTCATCGGGCTGGCGATCCCGCTCGGCCTGACCTTCGCCGTGCTGACTCGCGGCGGTCGCCGTCGCGGCGCCGAACTCGGCTTCACCTCGACCACCGTGCTGTTCGCCGCGATCCCGGAATTCCTCGTCGCGGTGGCGCTGGTGGCGTTCTTCGCGGTGCAGCTCGGCTGGTTCCCGGTGGCCGGCCACGAGGGCGCGGGTTCGCTCGTGCTGCCGATCATCGCGTTGGCACTGGGTCCGACCTCGACGATGTCCCGGATCGTCCGGGTGGAGACGCTTTCCGTGCTGGGCAACGATTTCGTCCGCACCGCGCGAGCGAAACGGCTGCCCGCCCGGATCGTCTACCTGCGCCACGCGCTGCCGAACGCGCTGACCGCGACGCTGACGCTCGGCGGGCTGATGCTCACCAGCCTCGTCGCGGGCACTGTGCTGGTGGAGAACGTGTTCGCGTGGCCGGGCCTCGGTTCGACGATCTCGCAATCCATTCTGCAGAAGGACTATCCGCTGGTGCAGGGGATCGTGCTCGTGTACGGCATCGGCGTGCTGCTGGTGAACCTCATCGTGGATGTGCTGCTGGCGATCCTCGATCCGCGTTCGACGATCCGGGAGAACTGAGATGGCGAAACGGCGCGGACAACAGTGGCTGGCCGCCGTGCGCACCCCGCTCGGCGCGTTCGCCGCCGTCCTGCTCGTACTGGTGATCGCGGTCGCGGTGCTGGGCCCGATCCTGTGGCAGGACGCGGCTTCGGCGATCGACACGAACGCGATCGGCCAGGGCCCGTCGGGCGACCACCTGGTCGGCACCGACGAACTGGGCCGCGACATTTTCTACCGGGTGCTGGTGGCGACCCGGCTTTCGGTGCTGCTGGCGCTGATCGCCGCGGCACTCGGCGTCGCGACCGGCCTGGTGCTCGGCATGCTGCCCGCGGTGCTGCCGCGCCCGCTGGGCAGATTGCTGACGGCGGCGGTGAACATCGCGGTCGCGTTCCCGGGGCTGCTGCTGGTGCTGTTCTTCGCGGTCATTTTCGGCGTGGGCACCCAAGGTGCGGTGATGGCGATCGGGTTCGCGCTGGCTCCGCAGTTCGCCCGGCTGACGCAGACGCTGTCGGCTTCCGTGGCCGGACGGGACTTCGTGTCCGCCGCCCGAGTGGCCGGTGTCGGCCGGATCCGGTTGCTGTTCCGGCACATTCTGCCGAACATCGGCGAGCCGCTGGCGGTCAACGCCACCATCGGCGCCGGTGGTTCGCTGCTGGCGTTCTCCGGGCTGTCGTTCCTCGGGATCGGTGTGCAGGCCCCGGATTACGACTGGGGGCGACTGCTCAACGAAGGCCTCAACGGCATCTACGTCAACCCGGCGGCGGCGCTCGCTCCCGGCGTCGCGGTGGTCCTCGCGGGGCTCGCGTTCAACCTCTTCGGCGAGACTGTCGCCGGAGTGATCGGCGTGCGAACCCGGTTGCCACGGCTCACTCCTCGCGTGCTGCGAAAGTCCAAAGTGGACCCAGCTGCCGCGGATGACGCTGTGCTGGTCGTCGAGAACCTGGAAGTCGCCTTCCCCCGCCCGACGGGCTGGACGGTTCCGGTGCGCGGCGTGAGCTTCACCGTACGAGCGGGCGAGGCGATCGGAGTGGTCGGCGAATCCGGTTCGGGCAAGAGCTTGACCGGACTCGCGGTGTCGCGGCTGATCGAATCGCCCGGTTCGGTGACCGCGGACCGGCTGGACTTCGCCGGAACTCCCGTGCTCACCACGCCGGAACGCGAATTGCGGACGCTGCTCGGGACGTCGCTGGCCATGGTGTTCCAGGACCCGATGACGTCGTTCAACCCCACCCGGCGGATCGGCCGTCAGCTCGCCGAGGTTTCCGAGCAGCACCAAGGACTCTCGCGAACCAAGGCGTTGGAGCGAGCAGTCGACCGGCTGCGCGCGGTACGCATTCCGGCGGCGGAACGGCGGGCGAAGCAGTACCCGCACGAGTTTTCCGGCGGCATGCGGCAGCGCGCGATGATCGGCATGGGCCTGATGGGCGACCCGCGGCTGATCATCGCCGACGAACCGACAACGGCGCTGGACGTGACCGTGCAACGGCAATTGCTGCGGTTGCTGGCCCAGACCCGCGCCGAACGCGATACCGCGATCATCCTGATTAGTCACGACATCGCGGTCGTTTCCCAGACGTGCGAACGGATCCTGGTGATGTACGCCGGACGGATCGTGGAGGATCTCCCCGCCGCCGGACCGGACATCACGCCGCGGCACCCGTACACGCGGGCGCTGCTGGCCACGACGATCGACCTGGAGACGGACCCGGACGCGCCGCTCGCGGTGATCCCCGGCCGTCCGCCGGAACCGGACCAGATGCCGTCCGGCTGCGCGTTCGCGAGCCGCTGTCCGGTGGCGACCGACCAGTGTCGCGAGGAGGACCCGGAACTGACCGTGCTCGCGCCGGAACATCGGGTGGCGTGCTGGCATCCGGATGCGGCAGTGTCGGAAGCAGTGGGCGCCACCGCCACCTCTGGAGGTGCGAAATGACCGCCCCGCTTCGCCCCCGCTGGCCAAGGTCCGTGAGGGGAACCCTGAGGGACTCAGAGTCCCTCAGGGTTCCCCTCACGGACAGTCGGCGCGGCGAGGCAAGGTCGGACGAGGGAGGAGCGGAATGAGCGAGTTGGTCTTCGACTCGGTCAGCGTCCGGTACGGCGGACGGCGCGGGCTCACCGCGGTGGACGGCGTTTCGCTGACCGTCCCGGCGGGCAAGGTCGTCGGCCTGGTCGGCGAATCGGGTTCCGGCAAGTCGACGCTCGCCCGGGCGGCCGTCGGACTGTCGCCGGTGAGTGCGGGGCGGGTGCTGCTCGGCGGCGTGGACGTGCGGAAACTCCCGCGCCGGCGCCCGCTGCAGATGGTGTTCCAGGACCCGTATTCCTCGCTCAACCCGCGGATGACCATCGGCGAGTCGATCGCCGAAGCCATGCCGCGCGGGACGGATCGCCGAGCCGAGGTCGCCCGGCTGCTGGAGCTGGTGAACCTCGATCCGGAACGTGCCGCGCACCTGCCGGGCCAGCTCTCCGGCGGCCAGCGGCAACGCGTCGCGCTCGCCCGGGCGCTCGCGGGTCAGCCGGAAGCGTTGATCGCCGACGAGATCACTTCCGCGCTCGACGTTTCGGTGCAGGGCGCGGTGCTCAATCTCGTGCGTGAAGTGCAGCGGCAACTCGACCTGTCGATGCTGTTCATCTCGCACAACCTCGCCGTGATCCGGTATCTCAGCGATTTCGTCGCGGTGATGTACCTCGGCCGGATCGTCGAAGCCGGACCGGCCGCGCAGGTGCTCACCGATCCGCAGCATCCCTACACCCGCGACCTGCTCGATGCCGCCCCGTCGGCGCACAAGTCGCTGTTCGACCTCGAACCCGGCGCGACCGCGGACGCGGAACCGGCCGACCCGCACCATCCGCCCGCCGGATGCCGGTACCACCCGCGCTGCCCGGTCGGCCCGCTCGTGCGGAGCGACCGTGAGATCTGCCTCCGGGCGGATCCGGCCGAGGACGCCGCGCCCCGGCGGCACGCCTCGGCCTGCCACTTCAGCGAATCCGAGGGCCACGAGCCCGCGATCTCTCAAGGAGCCAGCGTATGACCCGCCGTCTCGGCATCGATGACCTGTACGCCCTCGCCGCGCCCAGCCAGCCCGCGCTTTCGCCGGACGGCAGCCGCATCGTCTACGTGCTGCGGACCGCGGACCGGGAGGAGGACCGGAACGTCGACGCGCTCTGGACGGTCGGCACCGCCTCCGGCGAGGCCCGCCAGCTCACCCGCGGAAACGCTGACGCGGCACCGAAATGGGCTCCGGACGGTTCCCGGTTGGCGTTCCTGCGCGCCCAGGACGGTCCGCCGCAGGTGTGGGTCCTCCCGGCGGACGGCGGCGAGGCTGAGCAGCTCACCAAGCTCCCGCTCGGCGCGGGCGCACCGGTGTGGAGCCCGGACGGCAGCAAGATCGCGTTCTCCTCGGCGATCGACCTCGCCGCGATTGTCGAAGCGCCGCCGGCGAACACACCGATCGTCGCCGAGCGGCTGGACTACAAGTCCGACGGCCCCGGCCTGCTGAAGACCCTCCGCGGCCACATCCACGTCCTCGACGTCGCCACCGGCGAAGTCCAGCAGCGCACCTTCGGCGATTGGCACGCGGGCCAGCCCGCCTGGTCGCCCGACGGCAAGCACGTCGCGTTCACCGCGTCCCTTGACGACGACGCCGACCTCACCTTCCGGTCCTCCGCCTACGTCCTCGACGTCACCGAGCGGAACGCCGAACCGCGCCTGGTCGGCACTGACCAGGGCATGGCGGGCACGGTCGGCTGGACCACCGACGGCAAGGCGCTGCTAGTGGTCGGCCGCACCGACACCATCACCGGGCACCTCGGTCTGCTGCGCGTTCCGCTGGACGGCGGCGAGACGGTCAACCTGGCCGCCAGCCTCGACCGCAACGTGATGGCCGGCGGCCCCGGCTACCCGGGCGCGCTGCCGCAGCTGAACGAGGCGGGCGACGTCGTGCTGTTCGCGATCCGCGACCGCGGCTGCACCCATCTGTACGAAGTGGACCTTGCCGGCGGAGACCCGCGTCCGGTGCTGGTGGGCGACGGCAACGTGGTGTCCGGAGTGGACTTGGTCGGCGGCCAAGCGGCGATTGTGCTGGCTACCAGCGATTCCTTCGGCGAGGTCGCCGTTCTCGACCGTGCCACGGGTTCGGTCGACGTGCGCACGAAGCACGGCGACACAGTGTCCGAAGTGGAATTGTTCGGCCGCGAGTCGCGCGAATTCACCATCAGCGACGGCACTGTCGTCCAGGGCTGGCTCATCCGCGACCCCGAACGCACTGGCCCGCAGCCGCTGCTGATCGACATCCACGGCGGCCCGCACAACTCGTGGAACGGCGCGGCGGATTCGATTCACCTGTACCACCAAACACTTGCCGCGCGCGGCTGGGCAGTGCTGCTGATCAACCCGCGAGCCAGCGACGGCTACGGCGAAGAGTTCTTCACCGCGGCGATCGGCGCGTGGGGCAGCGCGGACGCGCCGGACTTCCTCGAGCCGATCGACCAGCTCGTCGCCGAAGGCCTCGCCGACCCGGACCGCCTCGCCGTCACCGGATACAGCTATGGCGGCTACATGACCTGCTACCTCACCAGCCGCGACGACCGATTCGCCGCCGCGGTCGCCGGTGGCGTCGTCAGCGACCTGACCAGCCTGGCCGGGACGTCCGACGGCGGCCACTACATGGCAGTCAACGAATTCTCCGGGCTTTCGTCGGGCAAGTACGAGAAGTCCTCGCCGCACGCGCAGGTCGAGCAGGTCCGCACGCCGACGTTGATCCTCCAGGGCGGCGAAGACGTCCGGTGCCCGGTCGGGCAGGCCGAGCAGTGGTTCACCGCGCTGCGCGAGCGCGACGTGCCGTCCCGGCTGGTGCTGTACCCGGGCGGCGCGCATCTGTTCGTTTTGGACGGTCCGCCTTCGCACCGCGCTGACTACAACCAGCGCGTGGTCGACTGGATCGAGCAGTACGCCGGTTCGCGGGTGCCGATCGACGCCGCGCACTGGAGCCGTCGCCTGGCGGAACTGGCGCGCAAGCACGACGTTCCCGGTGCGTCGCTGGGCATCCTGCGCGTCGACACCGGCGAGGAGGTGTTCGCGACCCACGGCGTGCTGAACAAGACGACCGAGGTCGAGGTCACCGAGGATTCGCTGTTCCAGATCGGCTCGATCTCCAAGGTGTGGACGTCGACCGTGGTGATGCAGCTCGTTGACGAAGGCCTGCTCGACCTCGACGCCCCGATCCTGGACGTGCTGCCCGAACTGCGCCTGTCGGACCCGGAGGTGACCAAACGCGTCACCATGCGGCATCTGCTGACGCACACCAGCGGCATCGACGGCGACATCTTCACCGACACCGGCCGCGGCGACGATTGCCTCGAGAAGTTTGTCGACCTGCTGGACGAAGCCGCGCAGAACCATCCTCTCGGCGCGACTTTCTCCTACTGCAACTCGGGTTTCGTGCTCATGGGCCGGGTGATCGAGAAGCTCACCGGGAAGACCTGGGACGCCGCGATGCGGGACAAGCTGTACACCCCGCTCGGCCTCACCCACACCGTCACGCTGCCGGAAGAGGCGCTGCTGTTCCGCGCCGCCGTCGGCCACGTCGCGCCGGACGGCGCTGACCCGGTTCCGGCCCCGGTCTGGCAGCTGCCGCGCTCGGCCGGACCGGCCGGTCTGATCACCGCGCGCACCGCGGACGTCCTCGCCTTCGCCCGCCTGCACCTCACCGGCGGCCTGACCGCGGACGGCACGCGGATCCTGTCGGCGGAATCGGCCGCGGCGATGGCGGAGAAGCAGGCTGACGTCCCGGACAAGCACACCCTCGGCGATTCGTGGGGCCTCGGCTGGATCCGCGACGGCTGGAACGGCCGCCGCGTCATCGGCCACGACGGCAACACGATCGGCCAGTCGGCGTTCCTGCGCCTGCTGCCGGACGCGGGCCTCGCGGTCACGCTGCTGACGAACGGCGGCCACGCACGGGATCTGTACACCGAGCTGTACCGGGAGATCTTCGCCGAACTCGCCGACGTCGCCATGCCGCGTCCGCTCGAACCCCCGGCCACGCCGGTCACCGTGGACGCGAGCCGGCACCTCGGCGTGTACGAACGGGCTGGCGCACACGTCGAGGTGGTGGAGCGCGAGGGCGGTTTGCGCGTCGTGTACACCACCACCGGACCGCTGGCGGAACTGATGCCGGACAAGGTCCAGGAGTTCGACCTGGTGGCGATCTCGGACACGCTGTTCGTGCTCCGGATGCCGGGCGGGCAGTTCTGGACGCCGGTGCTGTTCTACACGCTGCCGACCGGCGAGCCGTATATGCACTTCGGCGCGCGGGCGACGCCCAAGGTGGCCTGACACAGACCCCGGACCCCGGAGCAGAAGCCGGGTTGTGGTCCGTGAAGGGCTCCTTGAGGGAATCTGATTCCCTCAAGGAGCCCTTCACGGACAACGGGACCCCCCCACCAG
>NZ_JBEXMH010000028.1:0-111589 GCF_040610415.1 Amycolatopsis sp. NPDC004079
CGCGGGGGGGGGGGGGGGGGTGTTCGTTTTCGGTATCGTTGTGTAATTTTCATACCCTCAAGGAGCCCTTCACGGACGGTTGCGGGAGCTGCGCGGCATGGCGAGGGTCGGCCGGTGCTTCGCATCGCTGCGGCTGCCAGCGGGCCCAGGCCGCACACCGCCGCGCGGCCCTGCCGAGAAACCTCGTTAGCGCGGGGTTCTTGCGCCGCGCGGCTGGCCGGGTGCGTGATGCGGAGGTCCGTGAGGGGAACCCTGGGGGACTCTGATTCCCGCAGGGTTCCCCTCACGGACTTTCGCAGGGGTGGAGCCAATGTGGCGTTGGGGCGGGAGGAAGCGGGTCGTGGCGGCGGTGTTCCGGAGGGGGAACGAGGTCAAGGTCGGTCGACGTACTGCTGCACCGCAGGAGCGATCAACGCGAGAACGTCCTCGTGGCTGGCCCCGGCGAGCGGATCGACCTGGATGACGTAACGGACCATCGCGAGCCCGACCAGTTGCGCGGCAATGCCGGTGACCCGCAGCGGCGGGATGTCGAGGGCATCGGCGATTTTGTCGAGCAGCGCACCCTGGATGAAGCCGCGCAGCATGTCCGCGGCCTGTTCGGTGGTGGAGACCGACCGCAGCACGCCGAAGAACGCGTCGCGCGAGGCCGGGGTTTCCCAGAGGGTCAGGAACAGCCGCACGAGGCGTTCGCCGACCTCGGAGCGCGGGCCGTCGAGGATCGCGGCGACCACGACGCCGGGGTCGGCCGGGAGGTGCAGCGCGGTCGCGAAAACCTGGTCCTTGCTGCCGAAGAAATGGTGTACGAGCGCGGGATTCACACCCGCCTCGGCGGCGATCGCGCGGATCGTCGCGCCCTCGTACCCGTTCCGGCCGAACAGGTCCCGCGCGGCGGCCAGAATGGCCTCCCGCGTTTCGGTCTGCCCGGGGCGGCGTCCCGTCCGTGCCATCGGCGTCCTTTCGTCCTCACCAGTATCGCGGGACCATGGGCGGTACAGCTGGCTGTACCTGATCTTTACCCCGCGCGGGATCGCCGGTCGTCCCGCCGGGGCCCTAAATTCGGCAATCCGGGAGGACCGGCGGCAGGGGGAGTGGGATGAACGGGGCGGCGGTGCACGAGGAAGCGGTCCGGGTGCTGATTCAAGCTTCGGATCCGCTTACGGACACGGGGATCCGGAGCTGGCTGCAGGCGAGACCCGAGTTTTCCGTGGTCGCCGACGAGGTGGACGTGATCATCGTCGCGGCCGAGCTGCTGTCGGTGGAGGCGACGTCCGCGTTGCGCGGGCTGAAGGCCACTGTGGACGCTCCGGTGGTTCTCCTCGTCGACGAGGAGACCGCGGGCGCGGCGGTGCTGACGGCGGTGGAGTGCAACGTGGTCGCCCTGCTGAACCGCGAGCGCACGTCGAGCGAGCAGTTGGCCGCCGCGGTGCTGACCGCTTCTCGCGGCGGCGGAATCCTGCCCCCGGCGGCGCTGGGGACGCTGCTCAGCCACTACCGCCGTCCGATGGATCCGCGTCCGACGCACAGTTCCGGTTTGACGCAGCGGGAAATCGACGTGCTGCGCCTGCTGGCCGACGGCCTCGACACCGCCGAAACCGCGGAGAAAATCAACTTCTCCGAGCGCGCGGTGAAGAAGGTGATCCATGACCTGTCGCAGCGGCTGGATCTGCGCAACCGGACGCACGCGGTCGCCTACGCACTCCGCAACGGCGCGATCTGAGACGTTCAGATGATGCCGGTTCGCAGCGCGTACGCGACCGCGTGCGAACGGTTCCGCAGATCGAACCGCACCAGCAGGGTGCTGATGATGTTCTTGATCGTCCGCTCCGAGTACGACATCCGGTCGGCGATTTCGACCGTGCCGAAGCCGTCGGCGAGCAGGCCGAGGATCTCCACCTCGCGGCTCTGCAGCCGGTGCCGGTCGAGGAAGCCTCGCGGATAGCGCGCCTCGCCCTCGCTGGCGCGGAACTCGTTCGTCAGCCTGGTCGCGCGGACTTCCTCCGGTTCGGCCGCCGGCACCCGGGCGGCCAGCGCGTCGAGGATCTTCTCGCGCGTCGCGGAACCGCGGTACAGCACCGCGGACAGGCCGAAGCCGCCGAGCCTGCTCAGTTCGGCCTTGTCGATCCGGTCCGCGACCAGCACCGCGCGCACGTCCGGCGCGAGCGCCGCCCGGCGGATCCGCGCCAGGTCGAGCAGGGTTTTCTCGCGGACCTCCGGCACGATCACGAGCAGGACGTCCGCGCGCGGGACCTCGCCGGCGGCCATCACGGCGTAGCGGGGCGCGGCGCGCAGGTAGGCGGCGGCACCCTCGCCGCTGATCGGGTCGTTGGCGATGATCGCCACTCGTTCGGGCAATGCGCTCATGTCAGCTCACAGACCAGTCGTTCCCGGCGACAGCGCCGTGTCCTTCGCGTCCGCCTCGGCCGAGGATCCGCGATTCGGCGCGCGGGTTCGATCCCCCGCACTGCCGAGCCGCGGTAGTGCCTGCGGTACCTCGGCAGGCCGGAGTTGATTAGGAACTCAATTGAACGTTAGTACTTGTAACCGTAGTTGCACCATAGCACTAGACGGGAGTCCAGTGTTTATATTTGCCCGCACGACCGGGTGGCGTTCACGCGGCCGTGCGGGCTACCCGAGAACTCAAGCGAGGGCCTGGGCCGGAGGAAGCCGCGCGGCCCGCATCGCCGGATACGCCCCGGCGATCGCGCCGACCGCGGCCGAGACCGCCACCCCGCCGACGAGCGCGACCGGCGGCAGCACCGCGGGCCAGCCCTGGCTGAGCGCGTAGCCCGCCGTCGCGCCGACCCCGAGCACCACCCCGACGAGCCCGCCCAATCCGGACAGCAGTACCGATTCGGCGAGGAACTGCCCGCGGATCTGGCCCCTGGTCGCGCCGAGCGCGCGGCGCAGCCCGATCTCGCGCCGGCGTTCCAGCACCGAGATCACCATCGTGTTCGCCACGCCGACGCCGCCGACCAGCAGTGCCACCCCGCCGAGGCCGAGGAACAGCGCGCCGTAGGTGTTCTTCGTCAACTGCTGCGCGGCGAGCGCGTCGGACGGCCGATCGACCGCCACCTCGTTCGGCGCGGCCGGGTTGATCGTCGCGGCGAGCACCGAACGCACCGCGTTGACCTGGGATTCCCTCGCGCGCAGGTACACCGTGCTGGGGTGGCCGTCGAAGCCGAAGACCCGGGTGGCGACGTCCCAGCCGATCAGCACCGAACGCTCGACCTCCGGCGCGAGCGGCATCGGGGCGAGAATCCCGACGACGCTGAACCACGACGAGCCGATCAGGATCTGCGGCGGCCGGGCGGGGTCGAGGCGGTCGATCCCCAGCCGTGACGCCGCTTCCGAGCCGAGCACGACGGCCGGGAAGCGTTGGTTCGCCGGGCTGAGGAACGTCCCCGTCCGGACCTTCCCGCCGAGCACCGGCAGCAGATCCGGCCGCGCGGCGAACACCGAGACGCCCGCCGAATCGTCCTTGCCGACGCGGTCGTTGCGGTACACCTTGGCGTTGACCTTGCCGACCTCCACCGCTCCCTCGACCGGCGCGATCCGCCGCACCATCGGTACCGCTGAGTCCGGGAGCTTCGCCGAGCCGCCCATGAGCGTCTGACCGGCTTCGGCGCGGAGCAGGTTAGTGCCCATCGCGGCGAGTTTGTTTTGCAGTGCTTGGTCTGCCGACGCCGGGATGGCGAGTACCGCGACCATCGCCGCGACGCCGATGGCGATGCCGAGCGCGGACAGCATCGCGCGCAGCGGTCGGGTGCGCATGCCATGCGCGCCAAGGGAAAGCAGGTCGGCGGGACCGAGCCGGTTCGGGCTGGGCGGTGCTGGCGCTGGCGCGATCATTGCGCTGCTCCCGCGAGATCGGCGGCACCGGTGTCGAGGCGCAGTTCTCCGTCGAGGATTTCGATCCGGCGGGGCATTCCGGCCGCGATCTCCCGGTCGTGCGTGATGAGCACGATCGTGGTGCCCGCGGCGTTGAGCTCCGCGAGCAGGGACAGCACTGCCGCGCCGTTGCCGGTGTCGAGGTTCCCGGTGGGTTCGTCGGCGAGCAGGATCGGCGGCGTGTTCACGACCGCCCGCGCGATCGCGACCCGCTGGCGTTCGCCGCCGGACAGTTCGCCCGGCAGGTGCCCGGCGCGATGACCGAGCCCGACCTGGTCGAGTGCCTCCAATGCTCGCGCGCGCCGTTTCCGCTTCGGGACTCCGCTGTACAGCAGGCCGCTGCACACGTTGCCCACCGCGGTTTCGCCGTCGTCGAGGAAGAACTGCTGGAAGACGAACCCGATCCACCGCGAACGCAGCGCGGCGAGTTTGCGATCGGACAGCTGCGCGACGTCGTGCCCGCGGATTTCGATCCGGCCTTCGGTCGGCCGGTCGAGCGTGCCCATCAGTTGCAGCAGCGTGGATTTGCCCGAGCCGGACGGCCCGACGATCGCGACCATCTCGCCGTCCGAAAAGGACAGTGAGACATTCCGCAGCGCGGGCACGTTCCCGCCGTAGGTGCGCGACACCCGATACGCGGCCAGCACGGGGATCATGACGTGGTCACCACCTTTTGACCCGCGTGCAGACCGGCGGCCTTGACCTCGACCTGGCCGCCAGAGAACAGCCCGGTCTCGACGCCGACCAGCCGTCGCTTGCCCTGCTCGTCGACCTCGACCGCGTAGCCGCCCTCGGCGAGCGCGACCAGCGCGCCGACCGGGACCACCAGCACGTCCCGGTGGACCTGCTTGGTGAACCGCACGGAGACCGGAACGTCGATGACGTCGCCGGTGGCGGCCGGGTCGTCCATCCGGATCTGGACGGTGACCTTCGCCTTGCCGTTCTCTTTGTCCTCCGCGGCGGTGTTGCCGACGTCGGTGATGGTGCCGGTCAGCGTGCGGCCGTTGAGCGAGACCGACACCTTCGCGTCCTTGACCGCGACGCTCTGCTTGGTCGCGTCCAGTTCGGCTTCCACGACGCGTGCCGTGCCGGTGTACTTGAAGATCTCGCCCGCGCCCGGCCCGCCGAGTTGCCCGGTCACCGCCGACACCCGGATCTCGCCGGGGGCCAGCAGGACGTCGGCGGGATCGAAGGACCCGGTCTGTTCCAGGCCGAGAGATTTCTGCCAGCGTTTGAGCGCTGCTGCGGTCGCCGAGGTGAACTTCTCGTCGGGCGTGCCGAAACCGCTGTACCCCAACGCTTTCAGGTTCTCTTCAAGTTCCTTGACGTCCGGGCCTTTGTCCACGCCGTCGTTCAGCACGCGATAGAACGGCAGGTTTCCGTAAAACAGCGGCACCGGCTTGGCGTCCACTGTGTACGCCGACTTGCCGCGGCCGAGTACGTCGCCGCGAGAGGGCAGCCACGTTATTGTGCCGGTCTTTTTGCCGCTCAGCGTGGATTCCTTGCCGTAGCCGAGCTTTCCGGTCGCGTTCTCCTCTTCCTTCAAGTCCGATTTGGTCACTTCGGCGGTCGCCACCGGTTTCGCCGCCGCGGGCGGTTCGCCGCCGGAGGCGACATGCGTCAGCACTACCGCCGAGGTCGTGCCGACCACGACGACAGTCGCTCCCGCGGCGATGATCCAGCGTGCTCGTTTCCCGGTCACTTTCCGGCCATTCCCATTCCGCACGCCTTGAGCGCTTCCTCGAATTTGGTCCCGTCGTCCTTCATCGGCAGCGCCCGCGCGCCGCCTTCCGCGTCGGGGTCCGGCATGTCGACGCCGTGCTCGCGCATGCATTTGGCGTCCTTGCGCGCCTTGTCCATCTCCTCCGGGGTCAGCTTCTTCGGCACGCCGCCGCCCGGCAGCAGCTTCTTGCAGGCGTCGAGCGCCGCCGTGGTCTTGGGGTCGTTGGAGAAGTTGATGGTCGGGGCTTCGTTCTCGCCCGGGTCCGGCGTGTCGACGCCGTGTTCGCGCATGCATTTCGCGTAGTTGCGCATCGCGTCCCGATCAGCCGCGGGATCGGCTTTCCCGGCGGCGGCCCCCGGGTCCGAACTCGCCTTCGGGCTGGAGATCGACGGCACCTGCGGCGCGGTGTCCCCGGACGAACACCCGGTGAGCAGTGCCAGCGCCAGTCCGGCCCCGACGGCCGCCAGACGTGCTTTCCGCATCGGATTCTCCTTCGCTCGAGCGGGTGGTTCCCGCCGGTGGCCCAGTAGTACCGACGCGGCGATACAGGCCCGTTAAGCGATCTTGTTTATCCTCTCCTTATGCCCGGATCCGACAGACTTGTCGGCAGCGACGACCTGGGAGGATCCTTGGCCGAGAAGAACGCCGGCACCCGCCGGGGGCCGCTGCGGCTGTCCGTGCGGACCCGGCTCACCGCGCTGTACGGCGGGTTCTTCCTGCTGGCCGGAATCGTGCTGGTAGTGGTGACCTACGTTGTCGTCAGCAACGAACTGCCCGTGCCCGCGCAGTATCTCGGCGACGGGGTCTCGCTGAGGCTCGGCCAGGCGATGTCCGCCGATGCGCTCCCTGCTGACGCCACTTTCAGTGCGATCCCGGCGGATACCGCGTCGGCGGAGCGGGTGGCCACGGCCGTGCTCACCGATTACCGCAGCTCGACAATGTCCACTTTGGTCCTCGCCTCGGCGATCGCGCTGGTGGTGACGGCGGCGCTGGCGTTGCTGTTCGGCTGGTTCATGGCCGGACGCGCACTGCGGCCGCTGCACACCATCACCTCGACCGCGCGACGGCTCGAAGCCGGGAAGCTCGATCAGCGGATCAACCTCGACGGTCCACGCGACGAACTGAAGGAACTCGCTGACACCTTCGACAACATGCTGGACCGCCTCGCCGGTTCTTTCGACAGCCAGAAACGGTTTGTGGCCAACGCTTCGCACGAGTTGCGCACGCCGCTCGCGGTGCAGCGCACGCTGATCGAGGTCGCTTTGGAAAACCCCGAGGCCGGTCCGGTGCTGACCAAACTGGGTGCGCATTTGCTGCGGACCAACGAACGCAGCGAGCGGCTGATCGAGGGACTGCTGGTGCTCGCGCGCACCGACCGCGGCCTCAGCGCTCGGGCACCGGTGCGGCTGGACAAAGTGGTCCGTTCGGTCGTGAAGCTCACTGCCGCACAGGCGAAGGAGGCCGGCGTAACGGTGGAAACCCGGCTGCGCGCGCGGACGGTGATCGGCGATGCGGTGCTGCTCGAACGGTTGGTGCTGAATCTGGTGAGCAATGCGATCAGCTACAACGTTCCGGACGGGTGGGTGGCAGTGACGATTGGTGCGACGCCCGCGTTGAGCGTGCGCAACTCCGGGTCCAATGTGGACGCAACCGCCGTGCCGGGCTTGTTCGAACCGTTCCGGCGCGGGAAGCCGGATCGGACTGGCGCGGCGGATCACTCGGGGCTGGGGTTGTCGATCGTGCGTTCCGTCGCCCGCGCGCACGACGGGGACGTGTCGGCGCGAGCCAATCCGAACGGCGGCCTGACCGTCGACGTGCACCTGCCCGCCTGATCCTTATCTCCCCTTTATCGCCGTTCCGGGCATGATGATCGAATGCGGGTACTGATTGTCGAGGACGAGCCGCTCCTGGCGGATTCGATCGCCGAGGGGCTGCGGCGCCATTCGATCGCGGTGGATGTCTGCTACGACGGCGGCGAAGCGCTCGAACGGGTCGCCGTGCACGCCTACGACGTCGTCGTTCTGGACCGGGACCTGCCGACCGTCCACGGCGACCAGGTGTGCGCGGCGATCGTCGACGCGGGAGGCGAGACCCGGGTCCTCATGCTCACCTCCGCCGCCGACGTCACCGATCGCATCGACGGTCTGAACCTCGGCGCGGACGACTACCTGACCAAGCCGTTCGTATTCGCGGAGCTGGTCGCTCGGGTGCACGCGCTGGCTCGCCGCGCGCGCCCGGCGTTGCCGCCGGTGTTGAAGGCGGCTGGGCTGGTGCTGGATCTGCCCCGGCATCAGGCGTCCCGCGACGGCCGGTTCTTGCCGTTGTCTCCCAAGGAGTTCGCGGTCCTGGAGGTCCTGATGCGTGCGGACGGGACGGTGGTGAGTGCGGAACAGTTGCTCGAGAAGGCGTGGGACGAGCATGCCGATCCGTTCACGAACACAGTGCGGGTCACGGTGATGACGTTGCGGCGGAAGCTCGGGTTGCCGCCGGTGATCGAGACGGTCGCGGGGGCCGGGTACCGGCTGGCCTGATTCGGGACCGGTCCCGCCCGAGCTGGCCTAGCTTGACCGCCTCGGTGGCGGAGGAGGGTCTGGTGACGGAGCGGACTGGGCGGATACCGGCTGGGGTGCTGCTCGCGATCGGGTTCGCGGTGCTGCTGGCTGTGCGTGAGGCGGTGTTCCTGATCTGGCCCCTCGGCAGCGTGCCTTCCGTCTCCCCGGGCAGCCGATGGGACGCGGCCGACGCGCTGTCGCTGACCACGGGATTCGTGCCGACCGAAGACGGGACCCTGTCGATCAGCATGCTGGGCGGCCTGGTCAGCCAGGTTTTCTGCGGGGTCTGCTGCCTGGCCGGCGCGATGCTGCTGGCGTTGCGCAACCCGCTCGGCCGGACGTTCGTTCTTCTCGGCGCGGGCAGCAGGCTGGTGGTCGTCGTGGCCGCCTTCGTCGTCGCGTCCGTCCGGGTGGACGGCGGCCGGGTGCTCGACGCGTGGGGCGTGGACCCGATTCTCGTCTTGTTCTTCCTCCTCTTCCTGGACTGGCTGCTGCCGCTGCTGGCGTGCGCCTTCGCGACCGGCCGCCGCGTCAGGTTGTGGGTGTGGACCAAGTAGTTCAGCCGCTATGCTGGGCGCACCTCGCCGTCAGGAAACCGTCGCCATGCGTAGCGGAGAAACCCGGGCTGTTCTGGAACGGCTGCTGCCCCGCGTGCTGACAGGGGTGCGGAACGAACTGAACGCCACGATGGCCGGGCACGGTCCGGGGGCGCTCGCACTGATCCCGCGCTCGATCGAACTCATCCGGTTCGGCGCGGATCTCGCCTTCGATTGTGCGCGGTCGGACCAGATTGTCGATCCGGAAACCCTTTCCCCGTACGAAAAGTTCGGGCACGTCGTGGCCGACGGAGGGTTTTCCGCGGAGTCGCTGCGGCTCGGCGTCACCACCAGCTACACCGCCGCGATGCGGATCGCGCTCGCCGAAGCGTCGGTGACCGACCGGGCCACACTGATGCCGTTGGTGATGTGGTCGGCTCAGCTGGGTCCGCTGGCCGAGGCTGCCGAACTGGGTGCGTTCTTCGACTGGCATCAGCAACGAGCGGAAACCGGTCGCTACCGCGAACAGGTGATTCGCGGCCTGCTGAGCGGTTCGGCCGCCGGAGCGGGCTCGCGGGCTCCGGCATACCTGATCGCTTTAGTGTCGCCCGAGGATCCGCGCGGCGACCTCTCGGGCAAGCTGGACCGGCTTGAGCGAACACTGCTCGAAAGCGGCGCATTGGTGGTGGCGCGCAAGAATTTCGTCATCCTGCTGCATCCCTTGCCCGTGGTCGACGGGCCGGGGATCCGGGTGCCGGAACACTCGTCGGTCCCGGCTCTCGGCGCGCTCGGCCCCGGCGTCCAGGTGGTGGTGGCGAAGGGAAACACGAAGGAACTTCCCGCCGCCTTCCGGGAAGCGGTGACAGTCTGGCGGCTGGTGCGCAGCCGGGGTTATCCGGCCGGTTTCTACGACTTGTCGCATGTGCTGGCGGATCGGCTGGTTTCGGGCGATCCGGACCTCGCGACGCGGTTGTCCGGCACAGTCGCGCCGCTGACCGATTCGCCGGTGCTGGTGGACACCTTGCGCGGCTGGGTGCTCGGCAACGCCGACCGGCGGCGAGTGGCCGCTATGCTGCACATTCACCCCAACACTCTCGACCGCAGGCTCCGGCAGATCGAGCAGCGCACCGGGCTGTCAGTGAGCGGTTATCACGATCTGCATGTGCTGCATTTGGCGCTCGCCGCGCTGTCCGCGCGCCAGTGACGCCGAGTGCCGCGGCCGTCGGCACTCGACGCCCAACCCGGTCAGGGACGGAAGAACCCGCTGGCGTAATTGCACGTCACCTGCACCGAATTGTTCCGGGTGCAGTTTCCGCCCGCGGAGCTGGCGATGGTCACGATGCCGCCGGTGCGGTTGGCGATCGTGGCTGACGCCAGCACTTCCACCGGGATGCCCTTCGGGACCGACACGGACTTGTTGCCGGGCGAGGTGGTGAACAGCAGCTGGGTGAACGCGCTGGGATTGGTGCCGAAGGCCAGCGTGCTGAACCCGGTGACCAACCGGGAGGACAGGGAGATTTGCGCCGGAGCGGAACAAAAGACGCCGAGCGACCAGAACACGTTCGGCGGCGAACCGGGGAATTCGGAGAACTTCACCTGCAGCGGACCGGAATTGCACGTCACCGAATTCGCCGCCGGTTTTGGCGAGGCCGTCGCGGCGGTCTGGCCGGTCAGGGCCAGCACCGCGGACAGGCCGAGCGCAGCACCGGCCAGTCGGGCTGGGGAGCTCATTGCCGCACCTCCAGAATCGAAGAGGAAACCGTTGCGGCCAGCGTAGGAAGATTGCTGCGCGAGGTCACGGTGACGGGGACACCCAGCCGGAAAGGTTTGTGGTGACCGCGCCACCTCCTAGACGGTCTTGAACGTGGCCATCATCCCCATGTCCTCGTGCTCGGCGTTGTGGCAGTGGAACATGTACCGCCCGCGATAGCCGTCGAACCGGGCGATCACCTCGACCGCTTCGCCGGGCTGAAGGTCCACAGTGTCCTTGCGGCCTGCGTCGTGTGGGGCGGGATCCTTGCCGCCGCGGGAAAGCACCTGGAAGTGCACGAGGTGCAGGTGGATCGGATGGTGCAGATCCGCGACAAACCGCCAGATCTCGACGTCGCCGAGTTTCGGCTGCGCGGCGATCCGCGTCGGAGTGAAAGCTTCGCCGCCGATAGTCCAGCCGTGCCTGCCGTTGAACTGTCCACTTCGGAACGCGAACTCGCGCGTCACTGTCGCTTGTGCACGGTCAAGTCGCTCCACTTCGGACAGTCGCGCCGGGATTCGGCTGTCGTCCTTAGCTCGGCGGACCACGCGGAAGCGCATGACCTGCGCGGTAGTCCCGGTCCCGAGCCGGTTCACCAACGTGACCTCGGTACCGACCGGATAGGCACCGAAATCGACCACCGTGTCGTATCGTTCGGCAGGCGCGATCGGCAGGTGTTCGTGGCCGCGCGGGGCGTCGAGCAAGCCCTGATCCGAGCCGATTTGCGTGAACGCGGGTCCGCTCGGGGGCGGCGGGTCGAGCGCGAGGTCGTAGCGGCGGGCGTTGGAACCGTTGAGGAAGCGCAGCCGATACCGGGTCGCCGACACTTCCGCGACCGGCCACGGCGCGCCGTTCACCAGCAGCACGTCGCCGAGAACCCCTGCGGCATAAGCATCTTCGACGCCTGGTACAGCCCGCAAAGAAGGGTCGAGCGACGGATACCGCATCGATCCGTCTTCGGCGAACGCGCGGTCGGTGATCATCAGCGGGATTTCCCGCTCGCCGCGCGGCAGCGGCAGGGCGTCTTCCTCGGCGTCGCGCACGATGTGCAGTCCGGCGAGCCCGCGATACACCGCGGGGCCGGTGAAATCCATCCGATGGTCGTGATACCAGAGCATCGCGGCTTTTTGCCGCAACGGATACGTGTACTCGCGAGTGCCGGTGGTGACGACGGCGTCCGGATCGGCCATCCCCGAATGGCCGTGCCCGGCGCCGGCGAGGTACCGGCCGTCGGCGGGCAGGACGAGGTCGGTGGCGTATCCGTCGGACTCCGGCGGCGTGCGTCCGCCGTGCAGGTGCACGACCGTCGGGACCGGAAGTTCGTTGCGGTGCCGGACGATCGTGGTCCGGCCGCTGCGGGATTCGATCGTTGGTCCGGGGAAAGTGCCTTGATAGCCCCAGATCGGCGTGCGCAGTCCGGGCAGGATCTCCGCGGTGCCCGCCCGCTGGACGATCTCGTACCGGTCGGCACCACCGTCGCGGGATACCGGCTTCAGCACCGGCGGCAGCGGCAATGGCACCTGAAACGGTCGCGGCAGCGGCACTTCGCTGGTCAGCAGCTCGCCGGTAGCGGCAGCGGGCCGCAACAACCGCGGGGCGACGAACCCGGCAGTGAGCAGCGCACCGGCACCGCCCGCCAGTCCGAGAAACCGGCGTCGCGACATCCCGCTCATCGCCGCGCCCCGGTCCGCCAGATGCCGAACAGCGTTCCGAGCGCGATCGCGACCAGCGCGACGCCGAGCGGAATGTGCAGGTCAAGGGCACCGGCCAGGCCCGCGAAGTACTGCGCGGTCTCGCCGCCTGCCAGCAGCAGGCTCGCCCAGAACGGCCACTGGACGCCGCCGCGCCACCAGTACAGCGCGGCAGGCACGAGCTGCGCCAGCGCGATCGTCGACACGATGTTCGCGCCGAGTTCGTGCAGCGCCAGCATGCCGTAATCGCCGATCAGATACCGTCCGGCGAACACCGGCTGACCCAGGATCGCGACGGCGTGGAGCGTCGCGAAAACCCGCATCACCACCAGCAACGTCCGCCCGCGTGTGAGGGCCGTTTCGGCCACTGTTCCCCCTTGTGCGCGTGAATCTTCCCCCGGACAGACGCTAAGCTGAATTTCTCATGCCGTCCAAGACCAGATATGGCATATACTCATGACCTCGGAGCTATGAGATGGACCTGCTGCAACTGCGCTACTTCCAGGCGGTCGCCTACCGCGGCCACCTCAGCCAGGCGGCGGCCGAACTGCGCATCGCGCAGCCGTCGCTGAGCCGGGCGATCGCGCGGCTGGAAGCGGATCTCGGCGTGCCGCTGTTCGAACGCGCCGGGCGGGGCATACGGCTCAACCACTTCGGCACCACGTTCCTGCGCCGCGTCGACCGGGCCCTGCGCGAACTCGACGACGCCCGCCAGGAACTCGTCGACCTGGCCGGCCTGGACCACGGCCGGGTCGCCGTAGCGTCGGAAACTTTGCTGACGCTCACCGGCCTGATGAGCGCCTTCCGCGCGGAGTACCCCGGCATCGAGCTGCGGCTGTACCAATCCTCGGCGGAAACCATGGCGCAACAACTGTGCGCGGGCGAGGTCGATCTGTGCTTCGCCTCGCAGCCGCTGCGGCAACCCGGCCTCCAGACGCGGGAACTGCTGCGCGAGGAGGTGATTCTCTCCGTGCCCAGCGCGCACCGCCTCGCGCGGCGCAAACGGGTGCGGATGGCGGACCTCGCGAACGAGCCCATGGTGACCACCCGCCCCGGCTACTGGCCGCGCACCCTCGCCGACCGCCTCTTCGCCGAGGCCGGGTTGGAACCGAACTACTCCTGCGAGAGCGACGAACCCGGCGCGACCGGCCAGCTGATCGCGAGCGGGCTGGGGATCGGTTTGGTGCCGGAGGTGGCCCGACGAGCCGCCAAGGACGAGGCGGCCGTCGGGTTGGAGCTGGATGCTCCGGGTTGTTATCGGACGTTGACGGTGGTGCAGCGTGCGGACACGTATGTTTCCGCGGCGGCACAACGGTTAACGGAGTTCGCGACGGCTTACTTCACGGGCTGAGCTGTCGAGGGAAGGAACTGGACGGCCGCCGTAGCGCATGCTCCAGCACCAGTGCGTGGTTATCGCCACCGCCGGTCGCGGCCAGCAGGACGGGTTTGTCGACGAGCGCGTACTGGTCGACAAGATCGAAGAACTGCTTGAACATCCCGAACGCGAGCATGGCGGAGTACGGCGTGCTAGCCCTGTTGGCTGAAGCCGGTGACGCGGGCATGCGCGTGACGGACCTCGCGCAACCCCGCCTGATGTCCACCGGCGGGTTCACCTGGCTGACCGACCGGCTGGACGACGAGCAGCTGCGCCTTCTGGCGGACCCTCGAGGACGGCTGAGCCTCCCCAAGTCGGGGGAAATGTCCGATTCTCGACCATGGACGGTTGTTGCCCGGTCACGAACTGCTCATGCTGAACAGCTATTCGGCACGAGCAGGGGAAGCCAGATGCAGCAGCAGAGCTTGGCGGTCCGGTGGTCGTCGCGAACAGTCCGGTCCGGTCCGTTCCACCGCGCGTTGTCCGAGGCCGTCGACCGGCGCGGGCTGTCCCTTTCGCGGCTTCGCGCGCACCTTGCCGCGCACGGGGTTTCAGTCGCCGAGTCCACGCTGAGTTACTGGCAGCGCGGCCTGCGCAGTCCGTCCGCGCCGCGGTCGCTCGACGTCGTGCGCGCTCTGGAGTCGGTGCTGAACCTCCCGCCGGACAGCCTGGTCGTGCTGATCGGGCCGCACCGGACCGCCGACGCCGATCGCAGGCCGTCGCTGCCGGAACTCCAGCAGAGCTGGGCGGAAACGTTCGCGCTGCGCGACGAGCTGAGCGGGACGCCGGGCGTCGAGGAGAACGCGGACCTTGACGTCGCGACGGTCGTCGACGTGCTGACCCTCGGCGCGCAGGGCCGGACCGAGGAGATCACGTCGACCATGGTGGTGCGGGCCCGAAGATCCGGGCCGGACAGTTTCCTGGTCACGCACCAGGACGAGGAAGGCAGCGACGTCACCGCGACGGAGATCATCGCGGTCGACGGCTGCCGGGTCGGGCGGGTGCGGCGCAGCATGCGGTCGGCGGGGATGGTGTTCGAGGTCCTCTTCGACCGCGGCCTCGCCGAGGGGGAGACGCACACGTTCGGGTTCACGCTGCGTCCCTCCGCCTCGGTCCGGCCGGGGAGTTTCCACCGGGTCGTGCGCTCCCGCATGTCGGCGTACCTGCTGCGGCTGCGCTTCGACCCGGCCGCGCTGCCCGCGCGCTGCCTGCGGACCGTCCGGCCGAGAGAAGACCTGGAGCTGCTGGTCCGCGAGCCGCTGTTCTGCGGGCCGGGGAACACGGTCAGCGCCTACTTCGAGGAACTCGGCGTGGGCATCGCCGGGGTCGATCTCATTTGGGACTGATCCGGCGTTTCGTCCAGCGCCACAACAGGAACGCGCCTGCCGCCGCCACCGCGGAACCGAACACGATCAGCCCGACGGTCAGCGAACCGGCCGGTCCGGTGTCGCGCTGGAGGGTCTGCTTGAACCCGATGCCGCCGCCGCGCTGGTAGGCCGAACCGGGCAGTTTGTCGGCGTAGCGGGAGTGCACCTGCTGTTCGTAGTCGGCGATCGGCGTGAACTGGCCGACCGGCGACTGGGGAAGGCTGGCCTGCAGGAGCACGACGCCGTCGCGGCCGAGGTCGTACCAGCCGTTGATCTGCGGTTCGTTCAGCAGCACCGAATCCGGCCGCAGCCGGGCGCTGAGCGTCTCCTCGTCGTTGCCGGACAACACGTTCCCGACCGACCAGCCGGTCGGCGCGGAGCGGTCGGGCGCGGCGCGGAGGGTGGCTTTCGCGCCGGTGGCCGCGGTGGCCGTCACCGCGATCGACCGCAGCACGCCGGCCGGGGCGCCCGGCTTCGCCGCGACGAAATCGGGATTGAGCGTGTAGACCGGGATTCCCCGGTGCCCGACCGTGATCCGGCCGGGCTCGCCGTGGCCGACCTGCCGGAAGTTCGACGTGGCGAAACTGATCGCGCGCGCCGTTTCCGCGGCTTTGACCGCGGCCGCGACGTCCTGCTCCGACGGCGGCGCGACCCACGAGGCCCCGGCGGCCTCGGCGGGACCGGCGGACAGGAGCGCCGCGACCGCGATCGCCGCGCCGGCGGCGAACTTCCGGCAGATCTCACCCATGGCGGCTCGTCAGCCCTTCTTGATGTTGACGATGGTGTCGTTCCAGTTGAACTGGGCGTTGCTCTGGTACTGGGTGTAGTCCCAGGTCTGGTAACGCTCGTAGCTCGGCCACGGGTCGCCGACCATGATCGAGTTGTTCGTGTTGTCGTATCCGTAGATCACCTCGGCGTGCCCGCCGCCGGAGGTCCAGTAGATGCCGGTCAGGTTCAGGATTCCGGAGTTGACCTGGTTCTGGACCGAGTCGTAGCTGATCGGTCCGTTCGCGCTCTCCGCGGAGAACCCGGTGCCCTGGAAGCCCTGCACGATTTCCGAGATCTGGCCGCCTTCGTTCGGGCAGTACCCGGACTGGGTGCCCTTGCCCGCCGCGCAGAAATCGGCCTGCGAGGCGGTGCCGCCCTGGGACTGCTCGATGCTGGAGCCGTCCGCGGCCCAGCACCACTGGTCGTTTTCCTGCACCTGCTGGTTGTACGAGAGCTGCTTCGAAGCGGGCAGCGCGGCGCGGTTCAGGTGTGCGCCGAGCGGCTGGACTTCGACCACCTTGGTGTGCGTGGCGGTCTTGATGAGGCCGTTCGGCTGGCCCGCGTCGTTGGTCGACTGGGCCAGCGCGGTGCCCGGCAGCAGCGCCACGGCAAGCGCGGCTGCCCCGGTCGCCACCGTAATCCGGACAGTCCGCCGGGTGGGTCGGTAATCCATCGAATCTCCTTGTGCCAGACGGGGAAGGGAGCTTGCCGGGGTGACCCGGCCGAGCATCACTGTGTTCTCGCCCACTCCCGCAGAGCAACGGCTCCGGCACGCCGTGTGAGTGTTCACATCCGGTTCCGCGGGGAAACGACTGGCACCGCCGCGGTTTCGCTCATCGCGGCGACAGGTAATTCGCAATATTCACAGCGCGTTCACAACCGATGAATCGCGCCGGTGGGACTTTGGTCCACAAGGGACCCGGGGTTACGGCAGGCTGCGCCGCAGTGCGTCCCGGAGCAATTCCGGGGGCGTCGATTCCGGGTACAGCACCGCTTGCATGGTCAGTCCGTCGAGCAACGCGGAAAGCCGGACCGCCTCGACGGTCAGGTCCAGTTCCTCGGAAAGCCTGCCGAGCGCGACGGCTTCGCGCAGGATCCGGGTGATCAGGTCGCGCAGGTACTGGTGCTGGGCGTCGGCACTTGCGCGGAACGCTGGCCGGGTGCGGGCGGCGACGGTGAATGCCAGCCACGCGACGGCCTCGTCCCGGCGGTCGTCGTCGAGCGGGAGGAATTCGGCGAGCAGGTCTTCGACCAGTGTCCGGCGATCGGTGTCTGCTGCGAGGAGCCGGTCCGCGCGGACCGCGACGCGCTCGCCGATCCGGCGGCCGAGCTGGTCCATGGTGAAGATCATCATCGCCTCGTGATCGGCGAAGTAATGCCGGATCGACCCGATCGCGAGGCCCGCTTCCTTGGCCACGTTGCCGAGCGTCGCGGCCTCGACGCCGCCGCGGCGGACCACCCGGACCACGGCTTCGCTGACGGCCGTCCGCCGGTCTTCCGGCACCACGATCTTCGGCATGGTTGCGTTTATAGCACGGCGGTGCCACGATGGATTTAGCATGAGCGTGCCAAAAAGGCCGCTGCGTTGTCTGGGGCAGGGGGTCCGCGATGAGCGGGTGGGTGCTCGTGAGCTTGATCGTCGGCGTCGTGGTGATGCTGGTGTTCCGGATGCTCGGGGAGCCGTTGAACTGGCGCGACACGGTCGCGCCGCCGGTGGTGCTGATCGCGATCGGTGTCGCGGGGGTGGTCGGGTTCACGGGGCTGACCAGCACTGACGTGTGGTGGATCGTCGGCAGCTGCGTGGTCGGTCTCGCCTTCGGCGCGGCGCGCGGGGCGACGATCCGGCTGTACGCCAAGAAGGGCGAGTTGTGGCAGCGCTACCGCAAGTCGAGCCTCGCGCTGTTCGTGCTCGGCGTGGCCGTGTCGCTCGGATTCACTGTGCTGGCAGTGAAATTCGGCTTGCACGAACAGGCGAGGCCGTATCAGCTCGCGATCGGCGTCAGCTTCGCGGGCGAAGCTCTGGTGCTGATCCCGCGCGGGCTGCGGTCGGACGTGCCGTTCGCCAAGGACAAGGAACGGCCCTGGGACAAGTGGCTGCAGTCCCGGGTTCGCTGACGGCTCAGGACAATTCGGCCTGCCGCCGCCGCAGTTCGTCGATGACCTGGTCGAACACGGCGCGGTGGGCTTCGAGCCGGTCGAGAGTCAGGCTGATCGACTCCCTCGCCTGGCCGACCTCCTCAGCGGCGATCTCGACGTGGTCCGCCCGTATGGCGGTGGTCGTCCCGACGGTCAGCGGACGGTCGACGCGGGGGAGGAGGTGTCCTTGCGGTTCACGGTCGAGCCAGGCCGCCATGTCCCGCATCTCGTCCTCGAGCCGCACGGTCCACGACTGCCGCCGCCGCTCCTCCCGTCCTGGATCACGGCGTTCCCATCCCGCGACGACCATGTCCTCGATGGCGCCGGCCGCGGCGCGGCACGCGACTTCCAAGCGGGGCAACGGATCCAGGCCGACCGTCGAGATCTCCTCCAGGATCGGTTCGCCCGCAGTCCACACCCCGTCGACGGTGTGGGTTTCGGCGACGTCGTGCGCGGTGGCGAGCAGGGCGCTGATCGCCTCGCGCACCTTCGCCACGTCGGCCGGGTCCAGGTCTTCGTCGCCTAGGCGGTGCGGTGATCCGGTGCGCGGCGGGCGTTCCCCGGCCGGCCAGGAACGGTTCCCGCCGCGCCGCCGGTAGTGCTGCTGCATCGCCTGTTTGGACCGGTTGCCGTACTCCGCGCCCAGCTGTTCCCAGGTCCAGCCGCGGTCGAGGACCGATTCGATCAGCGTGACCTCGGCCCGGTCCAGGTCGCCGCGGACGTCCGGGACCAGGTGCAACGCGCCCGCCGCGTCCTCGGCGCTGAGCTCTTCGCCGGGCTGGCGTCCGGATCTCGCCGTGCGCACCAGTTCGTCGAGGAAGGGGTTTCTGCGTTGCCGGAAGTATCGGTCGGCCATTTCCCGCACGGAGTCTGCCATGGTTGTCAACGTAGACGTTGACGTGCGCACGCGTCAACTGATCTGTTGACGCGTGCGGTTTCACCAGGTCACGGGCAGCTCGTGGACGCCGTAGATGTTCATCCCGGTCCGCAGCGGAATCTCTTCCGGCGGGACCGCCAGCGCGAGCGTCGGGAAGCGGCGCAGCAGTCCGGCGAATCCGGCGCGCATTTCGATCCGGGCGAGCTGCTGGCCGAGGCACTGGTGCACGCCGTGGCCGAACGACAAATGCGTGCGCGCATTCCGCTCGACATCGAGGTCGTCGCCGTCGGGAAAATGCGAAGGATCGCGATTGGCGGCCGCCATCGAAATGAGCACGGTCGATCCCTTGCTGATCTTTTCGCCGCCGAGTTCGAGGTCTTCGACCGCGTACCGGAAGAGGACGTCGACCACCGTCAGATAGCGCAGCAGTTCCTCGACCGCGCCGGGGATCAGGTCCGGATCGTCGCGCAGAGCGGTCAGCTGCTCCGGGTTCTCCAGCAACGCGAAAGTGCCGAGCGCCAGCATGTTCGCCGTGGTCTCGTGCCCGGCGAGCAGCAGCAGGAACCCGATCCCGACGAGTTCCTCGATACTGAGATCCTCGTCGCGGGCCAGGTCGGAGAGGATGTCCGCGCCGGGTTCCGCGCGCTTGCTCACCGCGAGTTCGCCGAGGTACGACGAGATCGCCGTCCAAGCGGCCATCTTGTCGTCGACGCTCTGGTCCCGGAGCATGATCTGCGCGGAGTTCTTCTGGAACATTTCCCGATCCGAATACGGCACCCCGAGCATTTCGCAGATCACCAGCGACGGCACCGGAAGCGCGAATTCCTTGACCAGATCGACCGGCTTCGGGCAGTCCGCGAGGTGATCCAGTTGCTGTTCGGCGATTTCGGTGATGCGCTCCTCGAGCCGTTTCATCCGGTTGACGGTGAACGTTCCGGTCAGCTTCCTGCGCAGCCGGCCGTGGTCCGGCGGGTCCATCGTGATGAACAGGCCGGGCGTCTGCGGCGACGGTTCGAACTCTTCCTGCGCTTCCGGCATGCTCGGCGTTTCATACGGCACGTGCACCGGGCCGAGGTCCTGGCGCGAGCTGAACCGCGGGTCGGCGAGCGCCTGGCGGACCGCGTCGTAGCCGGTGACCAGCCAGCCGTCGTGCCCGTCCGGGAACTTCAGCGGGCTCACCGGCCGGGACTCCCGCAGCCGGGTGATGGCGGACGGCGGGGCGAACGGGCCTGCGTCGCGCTCGAGCGGCAGGCCGGGTGGGCGTGTCATCGGAAATCCCCCTCTGGGTGGTGGTGCGACCAGCGTCACCGCCGCGGCTGATATCCGGCTGACACGGCGCTGTCTCGACTACCATCCGCACCCATGCCGGACACGCAGTACGAAGACCTGCTTCAGCACGTGCTCGACACGGGAGCCCAGAAGGGGGATCGCACCGGTACGGGCACCCGGTCGATTTTCGGGCACCAGCTGCGCTACCGGCTGGCCGACGGATTCCCGCTGATCACCACGAAAAAAGTGCACTTCCGCTCGATCGCGTACGAACTGCTGTGGTTCCTGCGCGGCGACTCGAACGTGAACTGGCTGCGTGACCAGGGCGTCACGATCTGGGACGAATGGGCGGCCGAGGACGGCGACCTCGGCCCGGTGTACGGCGTCCAGTGGCGGTCCTGGCCGACGCCCGACGGCGGTCACGTCGACCAGATCAGCGACGTTCTCCGCACCCTGCGCGAGAACCCGGATTCGCGGCGGATCATCGTGTCGGCGTGGAATGTCGCGGACATCCCGCAGATGGCGCTCCCGCCGTGCCACGCGTTCTTCCAGTTCTACGTGGCCAACGGTGAGCTGTCCTGCCAGCTCTATCAGCGCAGCGCGGACTTGTTCCTCGGCGTCCCGTTCAACATCGCGAGCTACGCGCTCCTGACACACATGATCGCCGACCAGGTCGGCCTGCGCGTCGGCGACTTCGTCTGGACCGGGGGCGACTGCCACATCTACGACAACCACGTCGACCAGGTCCGCAAGCAGCTTTCCCGGGACGCGCGGCCGTTCCCGTCGCTGAGCCTGAAGCCGGCGGAGAGCCTGTTCGACTACCGATACGAGGACATCTCGCTGGAGGGCTACGACCCGCACCCCGGCATCAAGGCTCCGGTGGCCGTCTGATGATCGGACTCATCTGGGCACAGTCGGCGAACCGCGTCATCGGCCGTGACAACGCGTTGCCGTGGCACATCCCGGAGGACATGAAGCACTTCCGCACGGTGACCGCGGGCGCGACCGTGCTCATGGGACGGCGCACGTGGGAGTCGCTGCCGGAACGCTTCCGGCCGCTGCCGGGACGGCGCAACCTGGTGGTGTCCCGCACGCCGCAGGACGGCGCGGAGACGTTCCCCAGCCTGGAGCAAGCGTTTGCGGCCGCCGCCGACGAGGATTTGTGGGTGATGGGCGGCGCGCGGATTTACCAGGAGTCGCTGCCGTTCGCCGACCGGATCGAGGTGACCGAACTCCGCGAGTCCTTCGAGGGCGACGTCTACGCGCCGGAGATCGGCCGGGAGCCGGACACCGTCGGGGAATGGCAGGAGTCGAAGAACGGGCTGCACTACCGGCACCTGAGCTGGGGTCCCTAGCGGACCGTGGGCCCGACTGTCAGCGTGTCCGCGTCCAGCGTCGCGACCGGTCCGAGCGGCACTGACAGCGGGGCGGTGCCGTGGCCGACGTCGATGCCGCCGAGCACCGGGACGCCCAGCGCGCCGAGCCGGTCGCGCAGCACGTCGAGCACGGTCCAGCCGCGGTCGGCGTAGTCCTCGAACCCGGGGAACCGGCCGAGCGCGACCCCGCGCAAACCGCGCAGCGAACCGGACCGCATGAGGTGCGTCAGCTGCCGGTCGACCTGGCCCAGCCCGATCGCGCGCGGGGCTTCGAGGAACAGGATCGCGCCGTCGAGACTGGGCAGTCCGGCACCGATGAACCCGATGACCGTGCCGAGATGGCCGCCGACGAGGTTCCCGGTGGCCGTCCCGGGAAACGAGACCGCTGCGGTGAGCGAGTTCGGGTCCCGGTGCAGCGTCGTGGGTTCGGGCTCGAACAACAGCCGCCGGGTCGATTCGGCGGAGCGCGCGCCGGCGAGGAAGCCGTGGATCCCGGCGATCCGGCAGCGCCGCCACAACGCGAGATGCAGGTTGGTGATGTCGCTGAACCCCATGAGCGGCTTGGGATCCGCGCGCACGGCCGCGAAATCGATCCCGTCGGCGATCCGGTACGCCCCGGCTCCGCCGCGAGTGGCGATGACCGCGCGTACGCCGGGGTCGAGGTAGGCGTCGTTGAGGTCGGCTAACCGGTCCTCGTCGAGTCCCGCGAGGTAGCCGTGCCGGTCGAGGGCGTGTTTGCCGACTTCGACGGTCAGGCCCCAGTTTTCCAGCGCATGCACGGATTCCGCGAGCATTTCGTCAGTTGGCCAGCTCGCCGGGGAGACGAGCCGTACTCGGTCTCCGCGTTGGAGCCGGGGCGGCAGCACGACGTCGGTCACCTGAGCACTTTCGCAGATTGTGCGCGGTAGCGGTCACCGGCTGGCCGCTACCTCTGCGAGCGTGGCGTTGCTCAGGAAAGGAAACCGGCACATGCAGATGCGGCTTTTGGGGCGGACCGGGATCAAGGTCAGCGCCTATTGCCTTGGCACGATGAAGTTCGGGAAGATCGGCAATCCCGATCACGGCGAGTGCGTCCGGATGGTGCACCGCGCGTTCGACGCGGGGATCAACTTCGTTGACACCGCTGATGTTTACGGACCCGGCGGGGAGTCCGAGGAGATCCTCGGCGCGGCGTTGAAGGGTCGCCGGGACGACGTCGTGGTGGCCACGAAGGTCAACGGCTCGATGGGCCCGGGTCGCGGTGGAAGCTCCCGGCGCTGGATCGTCGCGGAGGTCGAACAGTCGTTGCGGCGCTTGCGGAGTGACCACATCGACCTCTACCAGCTCCATCACCCCGATCCCGACACCGACCTGGAGGAAACCCTCTCCGCGCTGACCGACCTGATGCGCAGCGGGAAGGTGCGCGCCGTCGGGTCCTCGAACTTCCCAGCGTCCGAGATCGTCGAAGCCCAATGGGTGTCGCAACGCGCGGGGCTGGCCCGGCTGCGGACCGAGCAGCCGACGTACTCGCTGCTCAACCGGGGGATCGAGAGCGAAATCCTGCCGGTGTGCGATCGGTACGGCATGGGAGTGCTGGTGTGGAGCCCGCTCGCGATGGGCCTGCTGACCGGCCGCTACCGGCCAGGCGGTGAGCAGCTGCGGGAAGCACAGCTGCGGTTCGTGCCGCGGCACATGAGCGACGAGCGCAAACACGCGGCCGTCGAGCAACTCGCGCAGGCGGCCGAGGAAGCCGGGCTTTCGCTGACGCACCTGGCGCTGGCGTTCGCGGTCAACCATCCGGCCGTGACGTCCGCGATCATCGGGCCCCGGACGTTGCCGCAGCTGGACGACCTGCTGGCCGGTGCCGACATCCGGCTGGACGACGACGTCCTGGACCGGATCGACGAGATCGTCGCGCCGGGCACCGACGTGGGGCCGATCGACGTGTCGTATGTCCCGCCTTCGCTTACCGACCCGAAGCTCCGGCGCCGCGACTGACCCGGCCCTGAATCAGCGGCGACACGTAACCGGTCGCGACCCGCTCACCGTCGAACCAGGCGGTGAGCTTCGCGGCCTCCTGGTCCAACGCCCGCACCGCGGCCCGCGGCAACGGATCGATCGCCACGACCTCCACCGTCCCGTCCGCCTGCTGCGTCCAGGTCCCGACGATCCGCCCGTTCCACCACGCCGTCGGACCGGCGTTGCCCGCGCCGTCGAAGAGGTGCGGGCCGTGGTCGCCGAGGTAGAAGTCGCGGCGGCGCCAGCCCATGGTGGTCGGGTCGAGGGTCGGGAGGAGCGCCGCCCAGTCCCCGTCGAGGCGGACCTCCTCCTCGTCGCCGGGATGCAGCCACGCCGGGGCGCCGTCCTCCAGCAGGGCGGGCGTCGCGCCGACGTCGTCCAGCGCGCGGCGGACCGCGGTTTTCGTCGCGCCGAGCCACCACACCAGGTCGTCCTCGGTCCCCGGCCCGAATGACCACAGCCACCGCCGCACCAGCTCCCGGTAGCCTGCCCGTTCGTCCAGGACGCCCGGATCCTCGCCGAGCCACTGCTCAACCGCTGTCCACACTGGACGCGACGTCTGCCAGCGACCGGCGTTCTCCCCTCGTACCACCGAACCGCCGGCCGCGAGCACGGAGAGGACGCGGGACCCCACGGGGGCAAGGACGGTGGGCCGTCCTTCGGCGGCGATCCGCGTGCTCAGCTCGGGAATGCGGGCGCGTAGCTGCGCGGTGGTGCCGGACTCGTCGCGGATCGCCGCCAGCGCCTCGGAACATCGGTCAGCGACCCATGCCGGACCGTCGTCGATCCCGGCGAGCTCGGCGTCCTTGGCCAGCCGCGCGGTCATCTGCCGAGCGACCCGAGCCGACGCGCTTCCCCTTGCCGCAGCGAATAAATCGACCGGAAACGCGAATACCGTCCGGCGCATCGCCAGTTGCCGCACCACAGTGCGTCGGCCGAACAATGCGTCCGAAATGGACGCCCGGTCGGCGCGGGAACGGGCGTACGCGGAAAGATAGATGCTGCTGGCCTCGGTCGCGTGCAAGCACGTGACCGCGCGGACGGCGTCCTCCACCCCGGGCGCGGCGGTCGCCAGTGCATGCCGCAGTCCGATGCGGTCTCGTCGCTCGTCGTCGGTCACTTTTCGCATGGTTTCGATCATGCCGGAAGTAGCGGCCACTGCCTGACCGCTACTGCTGCGAGTCTCGATTCCAGCGCGGGAACGAGTCCGGCGCGGGAATCGAGGAGTCGAAATCATGGCAGTGCACGCCGTCGCCCACTTGAACTTCCGGGGCGAGGCCAGGGAGGCGCTCGAGTTCTACCGGTCGGTCTTCGGCGGGGAGATCCGGATCGCCACCTACGGCGACTTCGGGATGCCGAAGGAGGCGCCTGGCGCGGACCACGTCGTCTTCGGGCAGGTCGTCGGCGAGAACGGGTTCCAGGTGATGGCCTACGACGTCCCCGGCATCGCGGCCGCCGCGCCGGTCGGCGAGACCACTCGCGAGAACGGGATGACCGTCACCACGGAGAAGTTCTTCCTGTCCGTCGGCGGCGATTCCGTCGACGAGGTCGGCGAGTTCTGGAAGAAGCTGTCCGAGGACGCGACGGTGATCGAGCCGTTCGGCCCGTCGCAGTGGGCCCCGGCGTTCGGCATGCTCCGGGACCGCTTCGGGGTCACCTGGATCCTGCAGGTCGCCGCCTAGCCACCCTCGGCCGGTCCGTGAAGGGCAATGCCGGAAGGCGGCGCTGCGCGTGCAGTTTGCCCAGGTCGCGAAGGATCTGGGCGGGGCCAGGCGTCCGTGAGGGGAACCCTGAGGGACTCTGAGTCCCTCAGGGTTCCCCTTACGGAGCTCATGATCCGGGCGCATGGTGATAAAGCGGGCATCTCGGCGCTGTTGGCGTCCTTTGTGGACGTTCAGCGGGCGCGGGCTGCGCAGCTTGTTGATAAGTCCCTGACATCGCGGCCGGAGAAGCCTGGCCCGCCGGTCTGCGGCCGGAGTCCTGCGCCGGCCGCAGACCGGCTTTCACACCGGGCGCGGCGAGAGACCCTGCTCGAACGCGAGCACCCCACTCGGGTCGTACTTCGCCGCTACCGCCCGGAGCGTCCCGAGATTCACCCCGTAGTACGCGGTGGCCCAATCCTTCTGGTCGTCGTTGATGTAGTTGACGTACGCGCCGCCGGTGGCGAATTTCGCCAGCCGCGCCTGAACGTCGTTCACCTCGTGCTTCGCGGTTTCCCGGTCGACGTCCGGGTCGGCGCTGAGATAAACCTGCACGTCGCCGAAAACGCCGCGGTGGGCGAACGCGGTGTCGGTGGGGCGGACGTCGGAGACCGCCGCGTCGAGCGGGTTCACTTCCAGCGCGATCTTGGTCTCGCCGGTGACGAGCGCGCTCAGCTGTGCCGGATCCGCTTTTCGCGCCAGAACCCGGGAAGCGGCCATGAATCGACGACGGCCCAGGCTTCCGGACCAGAAATCCATGGCACCGAGATAATCCGTCTCCTGGAATCCGCTGACCGTGCCCTTGACCCCGGCCCGGCGTTCCAGGTCGGCGATGAGCTCGCGCGCTTGTTGCTCACCGCCGAGGAGGCAGCCGGGCACGCCCGCGGCCGGATTCGGGCCGCCGAGCACCGAGATGTTCGACCAGAATTCCCTTGGCGCGGCGGTGATCCAGTCCTGCCAGGCACCGTAGACGTCGGTGCCGGAACCCTCGGGAAAGTTCACCACGAACACCGTGACCCGCGGCGGCGCGGGCACCGTGCGGAAGGTGAATTCCGTGGTGACGCCGAAGTTCCCGCCGCCTCCGCCGGTGAGCGCCCAGCCGAGGTCCGAACCCGGGTCGACCGAACGTACCCGCAGGTCGCGCGGCGTCACCACTTTCGCGCCGGCCAGGTGGTCGCAGGTCAGTCCGTATTTCCGCATCAGCACGCCGATTCCGCCGCCGAGCGCGAGCCCGGCGATGCCGACCGAGCCGCACGTGCCGCCCGGCAATGCGCGGCCTCCGGCGGCGAGTGCGTGATAGACGTCGATCAACCGCGTGCCGGGGCCGACGACCGCGGTGCCGTTACGCCGGACCTCCACGCGGTTCATCAGCTTGAGATCCGCGACCAATCCGTCGCCCGGAGTGGAATATGCGACATAACTGTGGCCGCCGCTGCGGGCCGCGAAGGTGATTTTGTTTTCCGCGGCGAACTCCAGGCACCTCCGGACGTCGTCGGCGTCGACGCAGCGGGCGATCGCCGACGGGTAGCGGTCGTCGTAAAGGATGTTGAACGGCAGGCGGATTTCCTCGTAGCCAGCGTGATTTCGCTGCAGCAGCGCGCCGTGCAGCCGCCTGCGCAACGCGGCCCAGTCCGGCTCTTTTCCGGCGGCCTCGGCAACGGTTCCGGACCCGACCACGGCCGTGCCCGCCGCGGCCGCGGACAACTGCAAAAGACGACGACGGCTCAACGTCATGGTCGACCCCTCCACGGCTCGGCGGCCCGTGCTGCGGAAACCGCCGGTGCCCGCCCGAGATTCCCCTTGTCCGACGGCGCCAGCATAGACTAATCTTTCCGAAATAGAAGACGTATCTACGGTATTTCGGAAATACGTGATTCGGGGGGTTGTCGGGTCGAGGTCGACCGGCCTTGGTCCACCATCGGATCAGGAGGTGCGGGCGTCATGAGCGCGGACAGCTCTCACTCGGACAGCCCCGGCTCGGCCCCGCCTCGTTCGGCGCGCCGGTCCGCGGTGCTGGCTTCCAGTATCGGCACGTTGCTCGAGTACTACGACTATTACCTGTTCGGCCTAGCCGCCGCCGTCGTGTTCCCGGCCGTCTTCTTCCCGTCCGCGGACCCGCTCACCGGACAGCTGTCGTCGTTCGCCACCTTCGCCGTCGGGTTCGTGCTGCGCCCGGTCGGCGGCGTCGTGATCGGCCACATCGCGGACCGGTTCGGCCGCAAGAAGGCCCTGATCCTCACCATCGTGCTGATGGGCATCGCCACGATTCTCATCGGCGCGCTGCCCGGATACCGCCAGATCGGCGTCGCGGCCCCGATTCTGCTCGTCATCCTGCGGTTGCTGCAGGGGTTTTCGACCGGCGGCGAAATGGGCGGCGCGATCTCGCTGGCCGTCGAGCACGCCCCGCCGCGCAAACGCGGTCTCTACGGCGCGTTGCTCCTTTCCGGGGCGGGCGTCGCGCTGCTCATTTCCTCCGGCTTGATGGCGTTGTTCGCGACGCTGCCCGACCGGGATTTCCTGGCCTGGGGCTGGCGGATCCCGTTCCTGCTGAGCTTCGTGCTGCTGGTCGCGGGCTTGGTCATCCGGCTGCGCGTGGGCGAAACACCGGAGTTCGAACGCGCTCGCGAGAAAGCTTCCGGCGAGCGCATTCCGTTGGTCTCCGTACTGCGCCGTCCGCGCAATTTGATCTACGGCGTTCTGTTCGGTTTCGCCAACAGCATCGGCGGCTACGTGATCACCACGTATGGCGCGTCGTACGTCAAGAAAGATCTCGGCATGCCCGCGTCGGTGGCACTCACCGCGACAATGGTCGCCGCCGGTGCACAGATCATTCTCGCGCCGACCTGGGGCGCCTTATCGGACCGGATCGGCCGTAAACCGGTGTTCCTCGGCGGCTGCGTCGGGCTCGCCGTGGTGATCTTCCCGGTGTTCTGGCTTTTCGAGACGAAAAACCCGGTGCTCGTGGCGGTCGCGATGGTGCTGGGCTTCTCGGTGTTCGTGATGGCGATGTCCGCGCTGTCCCAGACGATTCTGTCCGAACTGTTCGACACCCGCTCGCGCGTCACCGGCGTCAACCTGGGATATCAGCTCACCGCGGTGCTCGGCGGCGGATTCGCGCCGTACCTCAGCGCGTGGCTGGTCGGCGCGACCGGCGCGGTGTGGGGCGTCGGCATCTACGTGATCGCCGGCTGCGCGCTCAGCGCGGTCGCGATGCTGATGCTGCCCGAACGCGCCGGACAACCGTTGCCGGAACCGGTCACTGAACCGAAATCGGCGACGGTATGACCTTGCTGGGATATGTCAGCGACGAACGCTATCTCGCCCTGCCGGACGTGCTCGTCGAAATCGGCGACGGCCGGTCGCACTGGACCGCCCGCTCCACCGCGACCGGCGCGATCCACGCTGACGTCCCGCCCGGAGACTACCGCGTCACCCTCGCCAAAGACGGCTACGGAGCCAAACACGTCGACGTCGCGCTCGGCCCCGGCGAACCGCACCAGTTCCGGCTGCTGTCCGACCAGATCTTCGGCTACATCTGGCCGAAATGGGCCCGCAGCGGCGACGAGGGCGAGTTCCGGATCCACAGCCCTGAGCCGTACCGGCTGAGCCTGTGGCGACACGGCGCGGCGGCCGAGGAGACGGCGCTGATCGGCTGGTTCGACGAACACGCACCGCGCGCCACAGTGCAGGTGACACCCGACGGCGACTACACGCAAACCGGCGTGCGATTCAACGAAAAAGGCTACGTCGATCCGTCGCACCGCCAGTACGTCACGGCCCCGGATCGCAGCGGTCTGTACTACTTCCACGTCGAAGGCGAATCCGGGGCTCGGTTCTCGTTCCCCTGGGTGGTCGCTCCGCGCCAGCCGACCGCGCCCATCGCCGTCGTCGCCTCCACGAACACCTGGAACGCCTACAACAATTTCGGCGGCCGCAGCAACTACATCAACGCTTCCGGACTGCCGTCCGCGCCAGTTTTGGTGCCCCGCTTGGAAATGCCCCGCTACCTCGAATCGAGCTTCAGCGAACACGCGCTGCCCGACGACGCGTACCCGCCACTGTCCTTCGAACGTCCGGAACCACTGAACCAGCTCAGCGCGGCCGATCAGCCAGCGGACCCGATCCGCGGCAGACAGCCGTGTCACCTGGCCGCCGCGGAATGGCGATTGCTCAGCTGGCTGGAACGCAACGGCTACGAATACGATCTCTATTCCGACGCACACCTGCACGACGGCACCCTGCCGCTGGACAGCTACCGTGTGCTGGTCCTGAGCACGCATCCGGAATATTGGTCCCGCGAGATGTACTCCACGGTCTACTCCTGGGTGCACGATCGCGGCGGAAAGCTGGCCAACTTCGGCGGCAATGTCGCCGACTGCGAGGTGGCCTTCACCGCGGACGCGCTGCAATTCCGTACCCAGGCCATCGAGGCCGGTCCGTATGAGAGCCGGATGCACCGGACGTTCCGGCCGACTTCGGAGCTGTTCGGCGTGGTCTTCACCAGCGCGGGCGCGATGACCGGCGCGCCGTACGAGGTGATCGACCCCGGTCACTGGGCTTTCCGCGGCACCGGATTGGACAAAGGGGGCTGGTTCGGCGTGCGGAGCCTCCATGAACGATGCCCCGGCGGTGCTTCCGGCCACGAAACCGACAAGACTGGTCCCCACAGTCCACAAGGGACTCATGTACTCGCGCGCGGCCTCAACCCCGGTGACGGCGGCGGCGAGATCGCTTGCTACACCACGGCCAGCGGCGGCGAGGTGTTCTCGGTCGGCTCGATCGCCTGGTCGTCGTCGGTGCTGGTGGACGACGGCGTCTCGGCAGTGACCGCGAACGTGCTCGACCGGTTCATCGGACGCTCCTGAACCCAGCAGCGATGTCGTCGGCTACCTCGACGCCCAGGCCTGGCGCGTCGCCGAGCCGGACCTTGTGGCCGTCGCTGTACAACGGGGTCTTGAGGATGTCGCGCTCGTAGTAGTGCGCGCCGATGATGTCGGAGGGAATCCGGGTCGACAGCCCCGGTGCGGCACAGGCCGCGTGCAGCTGGGCCGCCGCGCCGATGCCCAGCTCCCCATTGGACCCGAGCACGACGTCCATCCCGAACGCGTTCGCGAGGTGCGCCATCGACACCACTCGGCCCGGTCCGCCCGCTTTGCCGATGTACAGGCTGACCGCGTCTGCTGCTTCGGCCCGGATCACGGACACGAGATCGTCAGTACCGAACACACTTTCATCAGCCACAATGGATAGACCGCGCCCGCGTAGGTTGCGCATCCCGGTGAGATCCCCGGGTGCCACTGGCTGTTCGAGAAACGCTGGGTCTTGGTCGCGCATCAACTCAATCGCCCTCGCTGCGTCCGCAGGCCGGTAGCCTCCGTTCGCGTCGAGACCGAGGAACGTGTCCGCCCCGACGAGCGCGCGGGCCTCTGCGAGCCTGGAGGCATCCTCTTCAGGATCGAAGCCGATCTTCAGTTTATAGCTGCGAAAACCCGCGTCGTACGCTGCCTGGTAGACCTCGTAGAGTCTCTTGCCGCTGCCGCTGAGCGAGCACTTCACCGGCACTTCAGTCCTTAATGGACCACCGAGAGCGGTTGCGAGCGGGACGTTGAGCGTGCGTGCGTACGCGTCCCACAACGCTGTCGAGATCCCCGCTTTGGTGAACGGCGCACCGGTCGCCGCGTGGTCCATGCGCCGCTCAAGGCCGGCGACCGGGACGAGCGGCTGGCCGAGGATCGCCGGAGCAAGGGCCTTTCTGATGAGATACTCCGCGGTACCAGCGTCTTCGCCGCTCCACTGAAGCGTCGCGCTGACCTCGCCTATCCCGGTCGCACCGTCCGAAGTGGTCACCCGGACCAGCAAGAAGTCGGAATGATCATGCGTCCCGCGAGCCCCGGCCACGACGAGTTCCGGCCGCACGACCGGACTGATCGCGACGACCTCGATGTCTTCGACCGTATTCACAGGAACTCACGGAACTCCGCGAGAAACCGGTCGATCAACCGGATGTCCTCGGCGTCGAGCCGGTGCGCGGGCGCGCGGCAGTACGGGCTGGCGAACAGCCCGCGGCGTACCGAGATCAGCTTCTCCGTCGCGATAATCCGCTCAGTGTCGAGCATCCAGTAAGAGATATAGGGGAGCAGCCTGCGATGCAACTCGTCCCCGCCCGCGTCGTCACCGCTCTCGAACCGCCGCCAGATCTCCACGTAAATCTCGGTGAACGAACACCCAGGCTGCGTCCCGACCGCACCCCGCCGGATCGCGTCGGGCAACTGCACCCCCGCGTACCCCTCGACAGCCGGAATCGGCGGATCCCCAGCAGCCAACTCGGCGATCAACGGCCCCGGTGGGCTGGACTCCACCTTGACCAGCCGCAGATTGGCGTGCTTGGCCGCGATCTTGCGAAGCATGTCCGCATCAAGCCGGGTGCCGGTCTCCGCGGGTGCGTATTGCACCACCACCGGAGTCGGATCCACCGCGTCAAGCACCTCCCGAATATGCTTGACCAGCGCTTTCCTGGACGGTTGCAGATAATGCGGCGGCAAAAGATTGATCAAATCAGCGCCCGCGTCCACCGCTTCGGCAGCCCGCTTCACCGCAAGCCGCGTCGCATGATCCTGAACCGCGACGATGGCCAAGACGTCCGGCTGCAGCGCGGTTTCCGCCAGCAGCACCTGAGTGAGCGTCTGCCTCTCGTCTTCCGCCAACTTGTAGAACTCCGACGCGAACCCCGGAAACATCACGCTGCCGACCCCGGTCCCGAGCACGTGCCGGACCACCCGCCGAAAGCCGGAAACATCGATCTCGCCGTCGTCAGTGAAAGGCACTTCGAGCACGGGAGAGACTCCCCGGATCGGCGTCATCACGGGTTCCTCTCGAGGCCAAGCGCAGCAACCGCGTCCGCGTGAATGACTCCCTCGATCAGCTCCGCGGAAATCTTGGGCAACGCCGTGCCCTCGACGATGTCATTGACCCGCCGTATGCCCGCCATCGCCTCCGCGGTAGTGGCGATGGGAAAATCCGACCCCAGCAACAGCTTGTGCGGCACACCCCACTCCTGCGCCGCGAGCAGTGATTCGTAACAAACCCAAGGCCGGAGGTAAATCGACGAGACATCGGCGTAGACGTGCGGATGCTTGCGGATGGTCACCACAGTCTCGCGCCCCCACGGATGTCCCATGTGCGCCATGACAATCCGGAGTTCCGGGAACTGCAACGCGACCTCGTCCGTGACCAGCGGGTACGTGTACCGGAGCGGTGCCTGCCGAATCGGCGAGGCCCCCTGATGAAACAAGATCGGCAACCCGTTCCGCTCGCAGTAACCGTAGAAATCCAACGCGGGCTGCGACAGCGGATCGAAATTCTGATAGTTCGGCCCGAGCTTCACCCCGACCAGTCCCAGTTCACGACACCGGTCAGCCTCATCGAACACGTCGGGCGCAGTCGGATTCACCGACATGAACCCGATCCGCCGCTCGGGATCGTCCGCCGCGAACGCCGCCGTGGCGGTATTGGTGTCCTCTGGCCGATACGGCAACCCCGTGGCTTCTTCGGGCTTCTCGACCGCGATGTTGAACACAATGGACAGATCAGCCGCCGCAGTGGCTTTGTCGTAGTCGTCCCAGGAATTAGTGGTGACCACGGCCCGGTCGGTACGCCACCCCTCGTAAACGCGCAACTCGTCCTCCGGCACCGCGGACCGGTGGGTCGGAGTGTGAGTGTGGACGTCCACGATCATCGGCTTCACGACACCTTCGCCAGCGCCACGAACCGGTCCGCGAGCCCGTTGGTGATCCTCTCGAACCACCGGTGGCCCTGGCTCTCCGTGGCTAACGCGGGTTGGTCGGTATACCCGTCAATCTCCCGCCAAACCTGTCCAGAATGGATGTCCACATCAGACACTCGCGTCTGCTGAGGCTTCTCCCGGTCCGCCCGCTCCTGAACCAGCTCTCTGCGGACCGCCAGCATCATCGACGTCTCGAACTCGCCAGCATGCCCAGGAACGATGTCCTCAGCCTCGAGTGCCCGCCAATAATCGGTATGCGCCACCGCAAGCCCATGCCGAGTCGACGCGGCACCAGCGAAGGCGTGGCAAACCCCAACGTTGCCCCCGTGCCCATTGACCACAACCATCCGCTTCCCGCCCTGCACCGCGATCGACCGTGCTAAATCGTCAAGCACATGCAACAAGGTCTGCGCCGACAGAGAAAGCGTGCCGTTGAAGGGAAGGTGATGATCAGAAGCCCCGTACGGAATAGGCGGCGCAAGCAACAATGCCCGCTCGGCCCGCAGTGCCGCGATCTCAGCCGCGCGCTCGCAAGCGGCAGCCGCGAGAAACGCGTCCGTCCCAGTAGGCAAATGCGGCCCATGCTGCTCGGTCGCGCCGATGGGCACCAAGACGAGCGCCTCGGAAAGCACACCCCGCACCGCGGCGCGGTCGGCCTCCGCCCAGCGCAGCAGTGCGCCCACGACGTCTCCCCGATACTCCGGTTGGCTTATCTTCCGGTATTTCGTAGAAGTCTTCCTCATTTAGGAAGATAGTCGATCGGGGGAGCAGAAGCAATGCCGTTGACCGGACGGCAAGAAGCGACCCGACCGCAGCTGGAGCCGCGGCCGGGCCGTGGACGTGCGGAGAAGGCTTACCGGTCAGCCGGATCCTTGAGCACCCGCAACGCGGGCTCCGCCCCATTGGCAGGCCGGGTGATGGCGAACAACCGCTCGCCGTCCGCGGCCCACGCCAGCCCTCGCGGCGCGAGGACGCCGTCGCTGGTCGCATCCACCGTGGCTACTGGCGCGCTGCCGCCCACCTTGTAGACGTAGACGTCATCGCGCGGGTTGCGGACGCCGCTCGCGAGGTACTTGCCGTCCGCCGAAGCAGCGACGGAATTCGGATACTGCCCGGTGCGATACGCGCCGGCGCGCGTGAGGTCCTTGCTGTTGAAGGCCTCGACTGCGTCGCGGGAGCCCGAGGCGGTGTAGATGGTGGTGCCGTCAGGAGAGAGCGTGAGGTCGGCCAGGTCGCTGCCGACGACCGCACCGGACGCGCGGGACTCGAGTTTGCCCGCAGCGACGGCATAGACGTAGACCGACGATTGGCTGAGTTCCGCCTGCCCCGCCACGAGCGGTCCGGCGTCCCCGGTCTGGGATGCGACCAGCGGCGCGTGGTGGAATCGGACGTTCGCGCCCTGCAAGTCGAGGGTGACGGCGGGCGGGGTGGCGGCGGTGTCGAGCTTGCCGATGCCGCCGTTCCAGGATTCCTCGCAGCCGTAGCCGAACCACACGACGTTGCCGGTGCGCGCGAGATGCGCCGGACAGGTCTGGGCGCCGGTGGGGTAGCGGGCGGTTTCGGCGAGCGTGGTGGTGTCGATCGCGGAGATCGCGTCGCCGGACGCGAGCGCGACGTACAACGTGCGGCCGTCGGCGGAGAGTACGAGACCGGACGCGCCGAACTGTCCGTCGACGGTCTTGCGCACCCGGCCGCCGAAGTCGGTGACGACGACGCCGTTGCTCGTCTTGCCGCCGCTCACGAACACGTGGTGGTTCGCCTCGTCGGCGACCAGATCGGAGTAGGCGGGCAGCCCCAGCGAACTCGCGTCCGGACTCGCCTCCGCACTGGGCGCGACGGCGAGCAGCGCCGCGGCCGCCGCCGCGGTGAGAAACATTATTTTCGCACGCGGAATAGTGCTCATCCCGGCCTCCCCCTCCGTGGACCATGCGATTGCATGACTGAGTGGCTCGAATGTAGCGAATACCGCTCGATCGGTCTATCCCGCCGCGATTGTCCAAGCTGGACCATCCGGCCTATTGAGGACGTGATCACGCGGTTGTACCGTCGATTGCGGTGTTCGCCGCCCAGAGGGGATGGCTGGCGTTGTCGCCGGTCAGTCGCATATCAAGCGGACTCGGGCGCGATTGTGCAGGGGGAACCCAGAGATGCCGACCAAACGCGCTTTGTTGTGCTGCGCGCTTACGATTATCGTAACGGCTGGCACCGTTTTCGGCGCCGGTCCGGTGGCTGCCGCGCTACCGCCGCGTCCGGCCGCGGGCCCGCCGGTGCACTCCCATCGCAGCGTCCCCCCGTCGCCGCCTGGACCGGCGGATGCGTTGCCCCGCCACGAATCAGCGCCGGTCGGACAGGCGGTACCCGAAGCGAAGCGGCTGGCCGAAAAGGTCGATCAGCGGACGCTCACGACCAAAGCGTTTCCCTTGTCGGACGGTCGGACGCAGCTCCAGGTGTCGCAGACGCCGCTGCACTATCGCGACGCTGCCGGGCACTGGCAGGACATCGACACCCGGATCGAGAAAACGTCCGCGCCGGAGGGCTTCGCTTACCGCAACGAACACAACACTTTCCACAGTTCTTTCGGGGGAAAAACGGATCATCTCGTCGGTTTCAAGCAAGGCGAACGGGAAATCCGGCTCGGTATCGCCGGTGAATCACGTTCACTGGAACCGCGCGTCGAGGGCGCCGCGATCACCTATCCGGGCGCATTCCCCGGCACCGATGTGGTCTACCAGGTGACTCCGGACGCGTTGAAAGAAAAGCTCGTGCTGGCCAAACCTCCGGCTCAGGCACCGAGCTACAGCTTCACCATGGACCTGGCCGGTGTCGAGGCCGAGCAGCAAAAGGACGGTTCGATCGCCTTCTTCCGCGCGGGCGGGGACCGCGACGGCGGGCCGCTGTTCGTCATGGCCAAGCCGTTCATGCTGGACGGTCGCGACGACGCGGCCTCTCCGTACGGGAAGTCGTGGAGCGGCAAGGTCGCCCAGACGGTTCGCGCCGAGGGCAACCGGTTCACGATCACGGTGACCGCGGACCAGGAATGGCTGCGTGCCAAGGAACGCGTGTACCCGGTGGTGATCGACCCGACCATCAAGATCCAGCCCACCGCCACCCAGGCGCAGGACACGATGGTGACCTCCGACGAGCCGGACGCCAACCACGACGGCAGCTGGCGGTTGTCGGTCGGCGCCACGAACTCCGGTGCCGCGCGCAGCTTGCTGAAGTTCGACCTCGCGAACATTCCGGCCGGCACGCGGCTGGATTCGGCGCAGCTGCAGGTGTACTACGACCAGGACCACACGACTGGCGCCAACGACGTCACCGTGGAAGCGCACCGGGCGACCCAGCCGTGGACGGCGAGCACCGCGACTTGGAACTCCGCCGCGGCCGCTTTCGCGGAGGTGGGCCAGAACCAGGACAGCGTCGACGACGGCGAACCCGGCCGCACCGCCGCGAACGGCGAGTGGCGCACGGTCGATACCGGCGACGCCGAACAGGCGGTCGGCCACAGTTACCGGGTCGGCAGCCGCGGCGGCGACTACACCTGGGTTCCCCGCCTCACCGAGGACGGCGACTACCAGGTCGAGGTGCATTACGTGCCCGGAGCGAACCGGGCGTCCGGCGCGCCGTACACCGTGTACTACAACGGCGGGCAGCAGACCGTGCCGGTGGACCAGACCGCCTCGGCCCCCGGCGGGTGGAAATCGCTGGGCACCTGGCCGTTCAAAGCAGGCACCGGGCACAAAGTCGTGCTCGGCGGGGTGGCGGGCAAGGAGGTCGTGGCCGACGCCGTACGCCTGACCAAACCCGGCACTCAGGTCAAGAAGGCCGACAAGGCCAATGTGTGGCACAGCTTCAGCGTGCGTTCCACCGTCCAAAGCTGGCTGGACGGCACCCAGCCCAACCACGGTTTCCTGCTCAAAGCCGCTGACGAGACCCGGGGCATGGGCGGTCCGCGCTACGAGGCCGCCGAGTATGCCTACAACGGCGCGACCGAGCAGACCCCGCGACTGCTGCTCACCTACGGAAAGCCTGGTCCCGCGCTCGACGCGCCGACGACGATCCGCGCTACCGGCGCGAACCTGACCTGGTCCGCCTATCCCGGGAACGACCTGGTCGAGTACCAGGTCCACCGTTCGGTATTCCAGCAGTTCACCCCGACGGCGGCGACGCTGGTCGCCCCGCTGCGCCCCGGCACCGCCAGCTACGCCGACACCACCGCGCAGCCGACCAAGGCCGACGACCCGCAGCCGTTCGGCAACGCCTTCTACTACGTCGTCGCGGCCAAAACACGCGACGGCCAGCTGATCCCGTCCGCGACGCAGCTGGTGCGGCTGCCCAAAGCGGGCCAGGTCGTCAAAGTCCTCCAGGGCAACGCCGCCGACACCACCCTGGCCAGCAAGCAACCCGACCAGCCGCACGACAAGCTGACCGGCGAGCCGTGGCTGTCGGTCGGCAACAACTCCGGCACCTTCGGCGCGACCCGCGGCGTGGTGAAATTCCCGGATCTGGGCGGGATTCCGTCCGGCGCGCGGGTGCAGAACGCGGAGCTCAGCCTCTGGGGTTTCACCTACGTCGGCGGCACGCCGGTGGGCACCGGCAGCTATGAAGCACACGGGCTCACGAAGGATTTCGACCAGGGCAGCGCCACCTGGAACAAGGCGAGCGCCGGTCGCGCCTGGTCGACTCCCGGCGGCGACTTCGACCCGGCCGTCGCCGGGACCACCACCGGAGTCACCAACGACCCGGCCCTGCGCGTCCTCGGCGTGACCGGTCTGGCACAGCGGTGGGTCAACGATCCGGCGAGCAACCACGGCGCGCTGGTGAAGCTCGCCGACGAGGCCAATCCGCAGGAGCGCACCCTTTTCCTCAGCAGCGAGGCCGCCGAGCCGCGCCTGCGCCCGAAACTGACCGTGGTCTACACCGAACAGACCGCGGAAAGCACCTACTACGCGCCGACCACGCCGGACCGGATGATCCCCGGCGACGAGTACACCGTCCCGGTCACCCTCACCAACACCACCGGCGCGGCCTGGCCCGCAGCCGATTACGCGTTGTCCTACCACTGGGAACTGCCCGACGGCACCGACGTGACCGGCCCCGGCAACCGGGTCGAGACGCCGCTGCCCAAGGACCTCGCGCCCGACGGCGTGCTCGCGGTCGACGCGAAGGTGAAGACAGCGACCCCGTTCGACCTCGGCAACAAACGCGAAGCGTTCGTGCTGAAGTGGGACCTGCGGAACCGGACGACCGGGAAGTGGCTGTCGGAAACGACGAAGATCCCGTCGCTGGCGCAGAACATCACGATCGACGATCCGAAGTCGGACCAGCTGGGCCTGGAGAAGTTCTACTCCTACTCCGGCGGCAACACCGGAGCCGGCTCGACGCTGATGGTCAACCAGTTCGCGGGCAACGCGGTGTGGTCCTACAACGCGCTGAGCAATCCGAGTCGCGGCCTGGCGACGTTCCTGCGGATGACCTACAACGCCCAGGACACGTCCAACTCCTACATCGGCTCCGGCTGGTCCCTCTCCGCCTCGACCCTGGCCAGATTGGGCACCCCGCTGGAGTTCTACGGCTGGGGCGGGGCGGGGTATCCGGCGAAGATCGTGCTGACCGACGGGGACGGCACCAGCCACCAGTTCGCGCTGAACAAGCACGACAGCCCTGACCCGCGGCTGTGGGACTACGACAAGCCCGCCGGCGTCCATCTCTATCTGCAGCGCACTGGGAGCAGCGACCCGAACCGCACGTGGGTGATGACACGGCCGGACCGTACCCAGCTCGTGTTCGACAGCGACGGCTACCAGAGCGCCACCGTCGACAAGAACGGCAACGAGCTCCAGTTCACCTATGAACGCTCGTGCGTCAACAACCACAACACCGGCGTCCTGAAATACCTCACCGACGCCACCGGCCGCCGGACCCTGAACTTCGAGTATTTCCAGAACGGCGACCCGGACTACGACTACTTCACCGGCGACAAGAAGCATCACGGCGTCAACCTGGCCAACGGGAAGATCGCCAACCAGCTCAAGGCGATCACCGATATCTCCGGACGCCGCATCGAGTTCGTCTACAGCGACCGCGGCCTGCTGCAGGAGATCACCGACGGCGCGGGCACCGATCAGCACAAGACGTTTACCTTCTTCTACAACAACGCGCTGCTGAACAAAAACGCGAAGCTGATCTCGGTCACCGACCCGCGCGGCAATTCCACCGGACTGTCCTATTACGACGATCCGGCCCGCAAATGGAAGACGCGGACGCTGACGAACCGGGCCGGGAAAGACACCGGCTTCGACTACCGCTACCCGGATCCGGACCACAGTTCGGCGGTCGACTCGATCGTGACCGACGCCAACGGCCACGCGTCCGACACGCTCATCGACGGCTACGGCCGCCCGACGAAGCTGACCAACGCGAAGAACCAGACCACCGAACTGACCTGGGACGCCGACAACAACGTCCGCCGCCTGGCCGAGAACGGTGGCAAAGCCGTCGCCACCTGGGAATACGACCCGGTCACCGGCTACCCGAAGAGCATCGCCGACGCCGAGGCCAACGCGAACAAAACCCCGCCCACCGCGCTGAACTACCGGACCGGGCTGGGCGGCCGCGTCGCCGACCTGACCGAGAAGATCACCCCTGAAGGCCGCAAGTGGCTGTTCACCTACGACGACCGCGGAAACCTGGTCGCCGTCACCGACCCCAAGGGCAGCGGAGATCCCGCTTCCGGCCACTACACCACCCTGAGCAGCTACGACAGCTATGGCCAGCTGCTGACCGTCACCGACGCCAACAACAACACCACGACCTTCGGGGATTACGACCCCATCGGCTCGCCGCGCCGGATCACCGACGCGTACGGCCATGACACCCTGACCAAGTTCGACGCGACGGGCAACGTGCTGTCCACAATGGACGCGCGCAAGAAGGTCAGCGAGTACACCTACGACCTCTTCGGCAGGCCGCTGTCGTCCAAGGCGCCCAAGGACGCCGACAAGGGCGACTTCATCTTCACCCCCGGCGCGCAATACGACTCGAACGACAACGTCGTCAAAACGACGGCGGCCAACGGCGCGGTTACCTCGGCCGCCTACCGGCCCACTGACGAGATCGCCGCGGTCAGCGCCCCCAAGGACGACGCCGGTGATCCCGACAAGACCACCACTTACGACTACGACAACGTCGGGAACCTGCTGCGGCAAACCGATCCGAAGGGCACCCTGACGCCCGACCCCGGCGACTTCACCACCACCCGCGAATACGACCAGCTCAACCGGGTCATCGCCACCGTCGACGCCAGCGGCAACCGGGCCACGTACGACTACGACAACGTCGGCAACCTCACCACCGTGGTCGACCCGCGCAAGACCGCGACGCACGACCCCAAGGCGTACACGACGAAGTACGCCTACGACCTGAACCACCGCGTCAAGACCGTCACCGACGCCGCGGGATTCACCACGGGCCGGAAGTACGACCGGGACGGCAATATCGTCGAGGCTACCGACGCCGAGCAGAACACCTCGGTGCTCAAACTCGACGCCCGCGCCATGGTCGAGGAGCAGTGGGTGCCGCGCGCGAAGGACGCGTCGGGCAATCCCGTCTACCGCAAGACCCGCTTCGAGTACGACGAGGTCGGCAACAAGACCAAGGTCATTTCCCCGCGCGGCACCGAGATCGCCGGCAACACCGACAACTTCGCCGCGGTCACCGTCTACGACAAGCTGAACCGCCCGATCGAACAGCAGACCCCGTTCGACGTCAACGACGAACGCGTCAAGACGCCGGACAAGACGACCTACACCTACGACGAGGTCGGCCGGCTCACCGAAGTCAGCGCGCCGCCGTCCAACGGCCAGAACTTCCGCAACGTCACCCGCACCAGCTACTTCGACACCGGCTGGCTCCGCTCCAGCGTCGACCCGTGGAACATCACCACCACCTACGACTACGACCAGCTCGGCAAGCAGACCGCCCGCACCCTCACCGCGGCCGGCGGATCCATGAGCCGCACCATGGCGTGGTCGTTCTACCCAGACGGAAAGCTGAAGTCGCGCTCCGACGACGGCGTCCCGATCGGCCGGGACGTGCGGGTGATCGACAACAGCGACCCCGCCGCCATCGTCACCGGCACCTGGGGCACCGGCGGAGCCGACCCGAACCCCGACTACGAAGGGTTCGACTACCGGCGGCACAACCCCGGCACCGGCACCGACACGGTCGCCTGGAACCTCGACGCGCCGCGCACCGGGACGTACGAGATCTTCGTCCGCTATCCCAAGGCCGCCACCGCCACCAACGCCACTTACACCATCGATCACGACGGCGGCAGCACGACCAAGACCGTTGACCAGACCCAGCAACCCGGCCAGTGGGTCAGCCTCGGCTCGTACGGTCTCACCGAAGGCCAGCCGCGCAAGGTCACGCTGTCGGACAAGGCCAACGGCGTCGTAGCCGCGGACGCGGTGAAGATCGTCCGCGACGGCAGCGGCGAAACCGGTCCGGCCCAGCAGAAAACGTTCGGCTACCGCTACGACCCGAACAACAATCTGGTCGACATCACCGATTCGAGCCCGAACGCCAAGATCGACAACTACGCGATCGCGTACAACGGGCTGAACCAGATCCAGCAGGTCCAGGAAAAGCTCAAGGGCGCCGTAGCCAAGACCACCAGCTACAGCTACGACCCCAACGGCAACCCGAAGACCCGTGACCACGACGACCAGCACTCGGTCTACGAGTACGACGTCCGAGACCTGGTCGAGAAGGCCACCAACACCGACACCGGCGGCACCCCGCAGAACACGACCTACACCTACACACCCCGAGCCCAGAAACTGCTCGAAACCAAGGCGAACGGCAACCAGCTCCAGTCCGAGTACTTCCCGGACGGCGCGCTGCGGCACGAGGTCGAACGCAAGCCCGACGGCACGATCGTCAGCGAACACACCCGCGACTACGACGCCAACGGCAACCCCGCGCACGACACGCAACACACGATGAACGCGGACAACCACGGCGCTTATCTGGACAACACCCGCACGTTCGCTTACGACCCACGGGACCGGCTCCGCTCATCGACCAAGACCGAGCCTTCGGGTGCCACCCTCGGTGTCGAGAAGTACCTGCACGACGCGAACAACAACGTCATCGAGCAGACGATCGACGGGAAGACCACCAAGTACACCTACGACCGCAACCGGCTGGTCACGTCGTCGATCGACAAGAACACCAGCACTCATACCTACGACCCGTTCGGCCGCCTGGACAACGTGACTGTGGACGGGACGTTGTTGGAGAAGTACCGGTACGACGGCTTCGATCGCATTGCGGAGTACCAGAAGCTCAAGGAAGGCAGCGCGACCGAGCGGGTCACGACGACGTATGCGTACGACCCGTTGGACCGGACGCTCGCCAAGACCGAGGGCGGCAAGACCACTGATTTCGCTTATCTCGGCCTGTCTTCCAATGTCTTGAACGAGAAGCTTGCCGGGAAGCTGGACAAGTCTTATCAGTACAGCCCTAACGGGCAGCGGTTGTCGCAGACCAAGCAGACCGGTGACGGTGGCAAGGAGACGACTCAGTACGGGTATAACCCGCATACGGACGTCGAGACTCTTACTACGGATAAGGGCGATACGAAGGCGACTTACGGTTATACGGCTTACGGGAGTGACGACAAGCAGTCGTTTACCGGGATTGACAAGCCCAAGCCGCAGGATCCTTCGGCGCAGGCTTACAACCTGTATCGGTTCAACGGGAAGCGCTACGACCCGGCTACTCGTAACTACGACATGGGGTTCCGGCACTACAGCCCTGGTCGCAACACCTTCCTGACGCGTGACTCGTACAACGGGGCACTTGGCGACCTCAATTTGACTACTGACCCGTTCACTGGAAGTCGATACGCTTTCACTGGCGGGAACCCCGTCGGACGGGTAGAACTCGATGGCCACGAGCCGCGGGATACTTCGATCAATTGCTCTGGGGTTGGAGTTCAAGACAAGGGGTGTGCTCCGCCCACTGCTGAGGAAAAGAGTTGGGCGGTAAGTCAGGCTGTCTGGTGGGAACAGTACAAGACGCGAAAAGAATGGGTTAAGAAGAATTCTCCCGAAACGGAAAAATCTGAGGAAGTTCTCGACGATCTGAAGGGGGCAGAATTTGTCGGTTCGTGGTGGGATCCCGCCTATACTGGCGCCAAGGGTGAGGTGAAGAGAAGCTGCTTTGGGTTAACTGGATGTCAGAAGGCTGCAGAATATCTGCGAGAGAACAAGAGTGACGTACAGGGTGCCAAATTCATTGCCGCTACCTACTGTATTATCAATGCGGCGGAATGCGAGCACAGTTCCGGAAGCGCTCTTGCTGGAGAGTTTCTCCTGGCGCTCGGTGCCGGTTTGGGTGGAATTGGAAAGGCTGGAAAAGCGGCGGCTGGGATACCGGGAGCACTGGAATCGGCGCGGGCTGCGGCATCGGAGCTAATGGGATTAGGGCTCTCCAGGAGTGCGACACCTCGGGTGACAACGGCGGCAGTGGATCGGACGACTGGTCAGGTCTGGATCGGTACAAGTGGAAACCCCAAGGTGTTCGTTCCTCGAGAGCTGGCCGAACGGCTGCCTGGAGAGAGTCGTGAACCGTGGCCGGTGCGGAACTGTGGAGAGGTGGCGGCATGCTCGGCGGCGATTTCGCATGGTGCTAAGCTTGAGGATCTGGAAGTTGTTTCTGTTCATACGAACGATGGCGTACTAAGACCGCCTTGTGAAAATTGTGTACGTTGGCTATATGGAGACAAATGAACGAGCGGCCTTCGATTGACTTATTGAGACAAGCTGGCTGGACTCTTGGTCGTGATGTGGACATTTCAGACGATCTGCGTTCTTTGGCTGAGGCCGGTCTTGAGGTGTTTCCTGAAGCGATTAACTTTCTTCGGGAGTACTCGGGAATTAGTATGCGATGGAAAAGGGTCAGTGGCTTTCCGGATGGGATGCGTTTCTCGGCGGCTCGATTGCTTGAGAGTTTTGACCCAAGGTGGGTTGCGGGTTACGCCGATCGTGCTAAAACGACCTTGGTGCCTGTCGGGGAGGCTAGTAATGGATACCTGGTTCTACTGCTTGGGAGGAATGGTCACTGGTTTGGCGGATTCGATGATGCGTTCGGCGAGCTCGGTGAGGACGTTTTGTCTTGCATCGACCGCTTGGTCATAGAAAATAAGTTCATTCGAGAGCTGTAATGAGAGATGAGATAGCTTGGGGTGAGCTTGTCCCGTTGCGTATTGTGTAAGTTGCGACCGCGCGGCTATCCGTACTAGGCTGCATGCGGCAGGCGATAATGGTTGACGTCTTCTTGGCGCTGGGCCTGAGTAATCTGCGCCGCTCCTGAGGCGGATAGATTCGTCGAGATAGATTGTGCGGGACCGACGTGCCTTACACTGCAAACCCCAGCCGCCGCGAGACCTCCTGTCCCACCTGCACCACACCCCGCACCGCGGCCTTCCGCTTCTCCCCAACCAACTGCCGCGCAAACCCCGTCACCCCAACGGCCCCAGCGACAGCACCCTCGGCGTCAAAGAACGGCGCAGCAAGGCAAGCGATCTCCGCCTGCTCCTCCTCGCTCTCAATCGCATACCCATCCGCCCGCACCTTCGCCAGCAAAGCCAGAAACTGACCAGCATCCGGCGCAGCAGCCTTCGGCCCAGCCCCGAGCGAAAGGCGGGACAACAACGGCTTCAACTCAGCCTCCGGCAGATGCGCAGCGATCGCCCGCCCCAACGCAGTCAGGTCGAACGGAGCAACCTTCCCCCGATAAGTATCGAACTGGACGAACCCAGGCGTAGAAGCCTTAGCCACATAAACGACCGAAGCATCCTCCAAGATCCCCACATGCGCAGGCATCCCCAGGCTCTCCGCAAGACGCCGCAGGTCGGCCTGGACGATGGACGGCAGATCGACCTTCCGGACCAACTCGATGGCCAGCCCGTAAAGCCGCAGCGTGGGGCGCCAGAAGTGGCTCCGGCCGACGACTCGCCGCACGGCATACCCCCGCTGCTCCAGCGTGTAAGCGATAGAGGCGCAGGTGGCGAGCGGCACCCCGGCAGCCTTGGCGAGTGCGGTCAGCGTCAACGGTTCCTCGGCCCGTACGAGGGCTTCCAGCACGGTCAGCGTCCGGTCCGCGGCCGGCGACGCTGCTTTGCCCGGTGCGTCGCTCATGGCATCAACCTTTCGGATACCTGTACTCATCTTCGGAACACGGTAGCGTCCGGTCAGCCGGCTGGCTCGATACGCTCGATCGTTTGTTCGGCCCAGGACCGGATCGCGGCGGCCTGCGAGGGGGTCAGCTCGTCCAGGAAGTGGCGGCGGATGTTGTTGCCGTGGATCACCAAGGCGTCCTGAATGATCGACCGGCCGTGCGCGGTGAAGCTGATTCCGGTGCGCCGGCCGCTGGGGCCGCTGCGGGTCGGGGTGACCAGGTCGCGCGATTCCATTCTCGTCAGCTGGTGCGAGAGGCGGCTCTTTTCCCAGCCGAGGGCCTCGACCAAGTCGGCGACGCGCGCCTCATGGCCGGGGGTTCGCCACAGGGTCACGAGGACGCTGAACTCGGCCTTCGAAATGCCGCAGTCGCGCTGCAGTCCGCGGTCCAGCTCGCGGGTGAGCAGGCGTTGGGCGCGCACCCAGGCGTTCCACAGCTCCCAGTCGTCGGGCGTCATGGGCAGGGAGCGTACCTCGGCAGTTGACTCATCAACTCGACCCGCCCTAGAGTTGATGCATCAACTTTGGGGAGGGTTCATGCGGACGTTGCTGCGGAACGGCACTGTGGTCAGTCTCGATCCGGAGGTCGGGGATCTCCCGCGTGGCGACGTGCTGATCGAGAACGGGCGGATCGCGGCGGTCGGCACCGCGCTCGAAGCCGACGCTGAGGTCGTGGACGCGGCGGGCAAGATCGTCCTGCCTGGGTTCGTGGATACTCATCGGCACACCTGGCAGACGGCGTTTCGGGGGATCGGTGCGGACTGGACGTTCGCCGAATACCGCGAGACGATGCACGAGAAGCTGAGGCCGCACTACCGGCCGGAGGATGTGTATGTCGGCAATCTGCTGGGGCGGCTCGAAGCGCTCAATTCGGGTGTGACGACGATGCTCGACTGGTTCCACTGCTCTGACCGGCCGGAGAACGCCGACGCGGCGATCGACGCGCTTCAGGAGGCTCCCGGAAGGTCGATCTTCTGTTACAGCGCGCTGGAGCCTGCCGACACCGCGCGAGTGCGGAACCGACTGACCGGCGACGAAATGGCGTTCGGGCTGCGTGGGCCGATGTTGACCACAATGGACACTACGGCCTCCGACGTCGCGTTGGCGCGGGAGCTCGGGCTCAGGGTGAGCGTGCACATCCACCGCGCGGTTCGCGACTCGATTCCCGAGATGCGCGAACGAAAACTGCTTGACGACCGGACGACAATCGTTCATGGCAACGGCCTCACCGACGAGCAGTTGGCGATCCTCGCGGACGCGGGCTGTTCGGTGACGGTCAGCCCGGACGTCGAGCTCAAAATGGGGTTCGGGTGGCCGGAAACCGGACGTCTGCTGGCCGCCGGGATCCGGCCGTCGTTGTCGATTGACGACTGTCCGTCAGTGGGAGGTGACATGTTTTCGGCTATGCGTACGGCGTTCGCGGCACAGCGCGGTCTCGACGGCAGCCTGGTCGCGCGAGATCTGCTGGAGTTCGCCACTGTGGACGGTGCCCGGACTTGCGGGCGAGAGGATCGGACGGGAAGCATCAGCGTGGGGAAGGACGCTGACCTGGTGCTCATCGACGCGGAGGACCTGTCGGTGTTTCCGGTCAACGATCCGGTGTCCACAGTGGTCACCGCCGCGCATCCAGGGTTGGTGGACAGCGTCTTCGTTGGGGGAAAGGCGGTTAAGCGGAACGGGAAGCTGCTGGGGGTTGATCTGCCGAAGCTCAAGACCCAATTGCTGGAATCGCGCGACCGGCTCGCGGCGGCGGCCGGATTGGCGGGCCGGTGACGTTCCTGGAGACGGATCGGTTGCTGTTGCGGCGATTCACCGAAGACGACATCGAGAACCTGGTCGAGCTCGACAGCGACCCGCGGGTCATGCGGTTCCTGACCGGCGAGCCGACGCCCCGTGCCGAGGTCGAGCACAAGATCCTCCCCGCCATCCTCCGGGATTACCACAACGGACCGGCCGGACGGTGGGCGGCGATCGAGCGGGAGACCGGCGAGTTCATCGGCTGGATTTCGCTCGATCCACCGGAGGACGGCAGCACCGCGGAGCTGGAACTCGGCTACCGGCTGATGGCGAAAGCCTGGGGTCGCGGCTACGCGACGGAAGGCGCGCGGGCGGTGATCCACAAAGGATTCACTGAACTCGGCACGCGGCGGGTATGGGCCCAGACGATGGCGGTGAACACCCCGTCGCGCCGGGTGATGGAACGGTCCGGGCTGACTTACGTCCGCACGTTCCACGTCCACTTCGACGATCCGTTGCCAGGCACCGAACACGGCGAAGTCGAGTACGCGCTGACCAGGGACGAGTGGGTGGCCAACAAAGGCCGAGGCTGATCGAACCGGTCGCGAATCAGCCTGAACCAGGGCAGGACTCGTGCCCCGCCGTCCATGGTGCCGCATGATCGGGTCCGGCGTCCTGTTCGTCCCGAATACACTCGCCGGGTGATCAACCTCCGGCGGGTCTCGGCATCTCGGCACGCGGTGTGGTTCCCCCTGCTCGGACTGGCGTTCTTCGCCGGGTCGCTGCTCCCCTCGCTGCAGACGTTCGGGACGCAGTTCGGCGGGTTGCCGTCGCGGCCGTTCGACGCGCTGGCGGTCGCGGCGGTCGCGCTGCAGTCGTTGTCGCTCGCGGCAGCCCGCCGGTGGCCGATCGCGGTGCTCGCGCTGGTGACGGCCGGGTTCGCGATCGACCAGCTGTGCGGCTACCACTCGTTCGCCGGTTCGGCGTTGCCGGTCGCGGTGCTGAACGCCGGTTGGCGGGCGGACCGGGGAAGGCGCGCGGCGGCGATCGGGTTCACGGTGGCGTATCTGCTGTTCGTGGCCGCGTTTCCGCTGCGTGGCGGCGGTGAACCGGCGGCGGGAGTGGTCGCGTTCTACCTGTCGCTGGTCGTCGTGTGGGGGATCGGGGCGTGGCTGCGCTCGACCCGCGCAGCGGAGGTCGAACGGCGTCGTCGGGTCGCTGCGGAAACGCGTGCGGCCGAACGGGCGCGGATCGCGCGCGAGCTGCACGACGTCGTGACCCATCACGTGACGGCGATGGTCGTGCAGACCGAATCGGCGCGCTACCTCACCGGCGACCGGCTCGACCAGACGCTCGCCGCAGTCACCGGCACCGGGCGGCAGGCCATCGCTGAGCTGCGGAATCTGCTCGACGTGCTCAATCCCGGCGCCCCGCCGGACCTCGGGCTGGACACGTTGGTCGAGCGGACGCGGCGAGCGGGGCAGCCGGTGGAGTTCACCGAGGTGGGCACTCCGGCGGAATCGGGAGCGGCGCCGGTGGCGTACCGGGTCGTGCAGGAGGCGCTGACCAACGCGCTCAAGCACGCACACGGCAGCCCGACGTCGGTGCGGGTGCGGCACGGCGAGGAGGACATCACCGTGGAAGTCCGTACTGACAGTGAGACCGACCTGGTCGTCGGCGGCAGCGGGCGCGGGCTGGCTGGGCTCCGGGATCGGGTGGACGACGTCGGCGGCGACTTCAGCGCGGGCCGCGGCGAGGACGGCGGGTTCTGCGTCCGGGCCCGGATTCCGGCGTGAGCGCGCCGTTGCGGGTCCTCGTGGCCGACGACCAGGTGCTGGTCCGGACCGGCCTGGTGACGATCATCGACGCGCAGCCGGACCTGGAGGTCGTCGGCGAATGCGGTGACGGGCAGGCCGCGGTCAAGCTGGCCCGCGAGCTGAGCCCGGACGTCGTCGTGATGGACGTGCGGATGCCGGTGCTCGACGGCATCACCGCGACCCGGCTGCTGGCCGGCCCCGACGTCGCGGCACCGGTGAAAGTGCTGGTGGTGACCAACTTCAACCTCGACGAGAACGTCTACCAGGCGTTGCGCGCCGGGGCCGCCGGGTTCCTGCTCAAGGACGCTCCGCCGGACCAGCTGCTGGACGGGATCCGGACCGTCGCGGCCGGCGCGGCGCTGCTGGATCCCGAGGTGACGCGCCAGCTCGTCGGCCGGTACGCCACCCGGATCCGCCCCGCTGCCGCGGATCCGGGTGACCTCCCGCTGGCCCCGCGCGAGCTGGAAGTCCTCCGCCTGGTCGCGGAAGGCCTTTCCAACAGCGAAATCGCCGCGACGCTCGTGCTCAGCCAGGAGACAGTGAAGACTTACGTTTCGCGAATGCTCGCCAAACTCGGCGTCCGTGACCGAGTGCAGGCGGTCGTTTACGCTTATCGGCACGGGCTGGTCGATTAGCCCGCGGCTCGCGCGGCGACGTCCTCGATTTCCCGCACGGCGAGGTCCGGCTGGTCCACGTAAATGTAGTGGCCGCTGGTTTTCGCAACGGTCAGTCTGCTGCGGCTGGAGATCGCGAGCCATTTTTCCTGGCCTTCGGTCCACGCTCGTTCCAAGCCCGGGCCGTACTGCGGAAGTTGTGCCAGGTATTGCTGTCCGTGCTTGATCACCTCGACCGGAATGTCCCCGGCGGATTTCACGTCGGCGTCGGCGACGACCAGCTTTTCCGGGCTTTCGCCTTTGAAGACCGCTATGGTCTGCGCGCGGAGATCGGCCGCGTCCCCGGTGGCGTCGGCCGGGATTTCCCTGGCCAGATCGGCGTTCTGCGTCGGCGAGGTGGCGTCCAGCAGCACGAGGCCCTTGACCTTGTCCTGGTGTTCGGGTGCGTAGCGGGCGGCGATCAGCCCGCCGAGCGAATGTCCGGCCAGCACGACCGGCGAGTCCGCGGCAAGCTGGCCGAGGACGCCGGTCAGCACCTTTCCGGTGGTCTCGAAGGTCTGCGGACCGGCGGGCTGGTCGCTGCCGCCCGCGCCGAGCCGGTCGTAGGAGCACACCCGGTTCTTCTTGCCGAGCGTTTCCTGGAGGCTGGCGAATTTGTCCAGTGCGTCGCCGCCGCCGTGTAGCAGAACGACTACCGGTTTGCCTTTTTCTAGCTTTCCCGAACAGGACACGTTCACCGATTTGCCGTCGACGGTGATTTTCTTCGCCCCGGTGAACGCGGCCTGGCTGACCGGTGCGCTGCTCGGTGCCGGATCCGCCTCCGATTCCTCGTCGCAGCCCGCCAATAGCAGGCAAGCCGCGAGCACCGCCGCGGTTCCCCCGACCTTGCGCATCGAATACTCCTCCATGACAGAACCCGGTTCACGAAAGGCCGCGCCGGGACAGGGGAAACGCTACTGATTCGGCCGTGCGGAATCGTCCCCGCGAGGTGGACACCTGCGGGTAGCTCTCCTGGGGGACACCGGAAGAGCTGCTTTAAACTCTCGGTATGTCATCGGGTGCCGCGCGAACCGGCCGGGCAGGGGCGGAGCGCGAGCCCGGGGCCCGGCTGGAGTTCGCCGTGCTCGGGCCGGTCCGCGGCTGGTACGGCGGGCAGCCGCTGCAACTCGGGCCGGTGCTGCGGACGACGATGCTGGTGGCGCTGCTCCTGCGGCCGGACGTGACGGTCAGCCGGGCCGAGCTGGTCGACCGGGTGTGGGGCGAGCATCCGCCGGAGAGCGACGGCGTGCCCGGCTACATCTACCAGCTGCGGAGATCCCTGGCCGCGGCCGGCGCGGACGCGAAATCGGTGCTGCGGACCGACCCCGGCGGATACCGGTTCGCCGGGGCGGGCGTCGGGGTGGACGCCGTGCGGGTCGAGGAGATCGCCGCCCGCGCGAAGAAGGCGGCCGCGGCCGGTGCGCTCGCCGCGGCGGCGGACGGGTACGGCCAGGCGCTGGCCTTTTACGAGGGAGTTCCGCTGGCCGGACTGCCCGGCCCGTTCGCCGAACGGGAGCGCCGCCGGTTCGGCGAACGCCGCGTCGGGCTGGTCGAAGGCCGCACGGACGCGCTGATCCGGCTGGGGGACTACGAATCGGCGATCAGCGAGGTGTCGGCGCTGCTCGCCGAGCATCCGGATCGCGAATCGCTGACCGGCCTGCTCATGCGGGCCTTCTACGGCGCTGGCCGGCAGTCCGACGCGCTCGACACCTGGCGCGAGTTCCGCGTCCGGATGCGCGATGAGCTGGGGCTCGAACCCAGCGAGGACCTGCGTCGCGTGCACGAAGCGGTGCTGCGCGGCGACGACGGCGCGCTCGGCGTCGCGTCCCGGCCTGCCCCGCCGCCGCGAATCCGGGACGAATTGCCGAATGACGTCGGAGAGCTGGCCGGGCGCGACGACGAACTGGCCCGGCTCGCCTCGCCAGGGAGCGCGGTGTCCGCAGTGGACGGTGTGCCCGGGGCAGGCAAGACGGCGCTTGCGGTGCGCGCGGCCCAGTTGCTGCGCGAAGAACATCCCGACGGCTGCCTGTTCGTCGGCCTGCACGGGCACAGCACCAGCCGGGCTCCGCTCGCGCCGGTGCGGGTCGTGCGCCGATTGCTGCGTTCGGCGGGCGTCAACGACCAGAACATTCCGGACGACCTGGACGAACTGTCCGCGAACTGGCGCGCCGCGACGGCTCCGCTGCGGTTGGTGCTGGTGCTGGACGACGCAGTCAGCGCCGAACAGGTCCGTCCGCTGCTGCCTGGCGGAACCGGCAACCGGGTGCTGATCACCAGCCGCCGCCGACTGCCCGGTTTGGACGTTGAACGCCGGATTTCCTTGGGGCCGTTGACTTCCGACGCCGCGGCTGGCCTGCTGAGCCGGATCGTCGGCCCGGCTCGCGCGGGTCGGGAACACGAGGCCGTGCGCGAACTGGCCGGCCTGTGCGGACGGCTCCCGCTCGCCCTGCGCATCGCGGGAGCGCGCTTGCAGAACCGTCCGATGTGGACCTTCCGAGACCTGGCGGACCGGCTTGCCGACGACACCGGCAGGCTCGGCGAACTGACCGCCGAGGAACGCAGCGTCGAGGCCGCGTTCCGGCTTTCCTACGACCAGCTTCCGGCTGACGCGCAACGCGCCTTCCGCACGCTGGGCCGCGCACCCGCGCCCGAGTTCGACGAACTGGTCCTCGCCGCGATGCTCGGCTGCTCCCGGCGTGCCGCGGAAAGCGTGCTGGAGGACCTGGTCGACGCGAACCTGGTGCAGGCACCCGCCGCGGGCCGGTATCGGATGCACGACCTGGTCGCGGTCTACGCGCGCCGCCTGGCCGCGGACGAGCCCGACGTCGCCAGCGGGCTCGGGGTGTACCTGCACGCCTGCCGCGCGGCGAGCGAATGGGGCGAGCCAGGCTTCCCCAGCGGCCCGGAACTCGCCGATTCGCCGTTCGCCGGGCTGGTGGACGCTTCGGCTTGGCTGGACCGGGCGGGCGACCTGGTGGAAGTGGTCTCGGCCGCGGTCGCGGCCGGGCACGCGGACTACGCGTGCTGGATCGCCGAGGGCGCCGTCGACTACCTCGTGCGGCGCATCCGGTACCGGGAATGCCTTGCGCTGCTGGAAGTCGCACTGTCCGAAGTAGACAACGTGGCGGACCGGCGGATGGCGACGGCGCTCCGCTTCGGGCTCGGCTGGGCGCACCTCGCGCTGGGAGATTCCGCCCAGGCCCGGAAATGGTGCGAAGAAGGACTGCGAATCAGCCGCGAAACCGGCGACCGGCGGGAAACAGCGCGAGGTTTGTGCGGTCTGGGAATGGTCACGATGCTTGCCGGACCGCTCGATGAAGCGGAGCAGGTTTTGACCGAGGCGCGAACGCTGGCCACCGAGGTAGCGGACAGCTGGCTGGTCGAACGGGCGGTTTCCGGACTCGGTTACGTGCATTTCAAGCAGGGCGATTACGAACTCTCGCTCGCGTGTTTCGCCGAATCGCGGGAAGTCGCGGTCTCCACCGGCAATCCGGCGATGCTGGGCCGGGTCTCCAGCCACATCGGCAGCGTCCTGCTGCATCTGGGCCGCTCGGCGGAAGCAGCGGAACCCTTGCGTGCGGCGGTCGAATTGGCGGAGCGGGTCGAGGATCGGCTGTTGCTGGTGAGTTCGCTTTCTCGCCTTGGTTCCGCGGTGCAGGACTTAGGGAGTTTGGATGTCGCGCTCTCGTATCACTTGCGGGCGTTGGGCGCGTTGACGGATCAGATGTCGCCGTGGGCGGAGATCGAAGTCCGCAATCGGCTGGGGGCTTGCCTGCAGGCGCGGGGCGAAGACGAGGCGGCGAGGGAGCAGTTCGAGCTCGCCGCGGCTGTGATGGGTTAGGCGCGCTGGCCGGTCCTCGCTCGGCAGCCGCGTTCCGGAGAAGTCGGCCGCCGAGCGAGGGATTCGAATGGCGGAGAGATTGAGGGCTAGGCGGTGACCCGGATCTCGAGAAGTGCTGCCGGGTCGTGTTTGGGGATGGACTCGCCGACGGGCGTCCACTGCCCCTTCTGAATGTCCACGCTCTCGGTCGTGCTCTTGGCGGTCAGCGTGGCTTTCGCGGTGTGCGAGTCGCCCTTGATGAAGTAGGTCTCCGGAATCTGCATGGTCACGTAACCCGGGACCCCAGTCACCCGGAAGCAGGCATCTCCGCCTTTGATCTTGTAGCTTTGCACGACGATCAGGTCGCCGCCCGAGGCGCAGTCGACCAGCAGCACGTGCCCGTCGCCCTTGAGCAGGGTGATGTTCCGTTCTGCCAGGATCTTGTCCGCACCCGGGTAGTCGTAGGTCTCGACCAGCGGCGGCGGGGCGGTGTCGTCGGCGGCCCCGCTCGCGGCGGCTTCGGAAGTCGTGAACAACGCCGTCGTGAGGCCGAGCAGTGTTGCGCTGCCGAGCCCTAGTCGCTTGGAAAACAAACGCACGATTCCCCGTTTCTCAGTTCCCGTTCCGGAAATGTCGGTCAGGGTGAAGCCTTCGGCCGGGTTCGGCCCCGGCGATAAAACGATAAGGCGAACCTATTTCTCTTGCATTTCTTGAAGGTAAAGTTTATATAACTGTGACTTTGGTTACACTTTACCAGGGGAAAGTAACGTTCTTCTGGTGAACTTCTGGTGTTATTCGGCGCGCTAGGCCGGATGGCCGCCGGCGAATAAACCCGATTGCCTCTGGTGGTTGTCGATTAAGAATCGCTATCGTCGCTCTGTTTTGTTCGTTCGCGAATCGAGGGGAATTGAGCGAAGTGAGAACAAGATCGAACGGCGGTCGGAGACGGCGGACCGCCGTCGTGCTGGCCACTGCGGTCGCGGTGTTGTGCGGAACGCTCGAGGCCGGGCCCATGGCGTCGGCCGCGGACGGAAGCGGCTCGGACCGGGCGCGCGTGGTGGCGATGCTGAAGGAGGGCACGCCGGGGTTGGTGCGCGCCGCGGAGATCGCTTTGACCGGCTCTGACGATGAGGTCAAGGAGTTCCTGCGGACTGGCGGGGCCGCGGCGAAGGAGCGGGACGACCGGGTCCGGGTCGGCCAGATCATGAGCACTGGCGGACGCGGGGTGCGGGAAGCCGCACAAGCCGCGCTCAACAGCGCGCCCGCGGACGTGCAGGCGTTTCTCGCCGACGGCTGGCGCGTGCCGCTGGAACAGGACCTGCGAGTGCGGGTCGGCCAGATCATGAGCACCGGTGGCCGCGGTGTGCGCGAGGCCGCGCAGACCGCGCTCAACGGCACGGTCGACGACGTCTGGCGGTTCCTCGTGGAAGGCCAGTACGAACCCGCTGAGCGGGACAACCGAGTGCGGGTCGGCCAGATCATGTCCGAAGGCGGCCCGAACGTGAAGCAGGCCGCGCAGATCGCGTTGTCGGGCTCAGCGGAGGATGTCAGCGAGTTTCTGCGCAGCGGCCAATACCTCGCACGGGCGCGCGACCAGGAGACAACCTCGGTCGCACAGCTTGCCGGGCTGGCCAAGGACGCCGGCGAAGAAGCTACGCGAGAGGCCGCGGCGGCCAAGGAAGCATCAGCGCGCGCGGTCGAGGCGACTCGGCTCGCGAAGGAAGCCGCGCAGCGAGCCGCGCAGGAAACCGAAGCGGCGCAGAAGGATGCGGGCCGCGCGGCCGAGGCAGCCGGACGGGCCGCGGATTCGGCCAGTCGTGCCGCCGATTCGGCGCAGGCCGCGATCGCTGCGGCCAACGCGGCGAACCAGGCGGCGCGAGTCGCGGCGAACGCGGCAGCCAAAGCGGCTTCGGCGGCAGCGGCAGCCGGGCAAGCGGCGATCCGTGCGCGCAACGCCGCGACCGCGGCCGCTACCGATGCGAAGAACGCGGACGGGGCGCGTCAGGCAGCCTTCGACGCCCGGACAGTGGCCCAGGCCGCAACTCTCGCGGCCAACGCCGCTGTCGCCGCCGGAATCGCTGCGATCAGCGCGGCCTCCGCGGCCGGCTCGGCGAGGAGCGCGGGAGTCAACGCCGATCTGGCAGCAGCGGCGGCCGCGGACGCCGCCCGTTTTGTGGGCAGTGCTACCGCGGAGGCGCAGCGGGCTCGGAACGCCGCGGCGACCGCGAAGCGGAAAGCCGCCGAGGCCAATCGGGCGGCTGGTGCAGCCGAGACGTTCGCTAACCAGGCAGCCGTTCAGGCCTCGGACGCGGCCAATGCGGCCAGGTCGGCAGCGGGACACGCCGAAGCGGCGGCGGACGCGGCTGACGAAGCGGCCAAACACGCCGGCGAGGCCACGGACGCGGCCAAGGAAGCCACGACACATGCGGACGCGTCCCTGCGGGCGGCGGACGCCGCGACCGCGGCCGCCGCGCAGGCAGCGAAGATCGAAGAGACTGCCCGGGCGAGTGAGGCCGCCCGGCTCGAGAACGACACCGCGGAGGCGATTGGTGTCGCAGAGCAGGCGAAACAGGCGTACGACACCCGGCGAGCGGACGCCGAGTGGGACGCCGCCGAGGCAGCCCGGCTGGACCAGGAGACCCGGCGGCTGATCGAAGAAGCCTCCGCGCCGAACACCCCGGCGGCGACGAAGGTGACCGACGGACGTCTGATCGCGGTGCAGTTGCGCAAGACCGGCGGATCGTGGACCGCGGCGGCCGCGGAAGCGGCGTTGGCCGGGACCGAAGCGGACGTTCTGGCGTTCGTGCAAACCCAGCGACAGGTCGCGGCCGAGCAGGACGATCGGGCCCGGGTCGCGTACCTGGCCGACGAGACCGACAAGCCCGCCAAGAAAGCAGCGGCGGAACGGGTGCTGTTCGGCGCCTATTCGGGAGTCCAGGAATTCCTGCGGACCCAGTACTACGACGGGAAGGTCGCCGACGACCGGGTCAAGGTCGGCCAGATCATGAGCACCGGCGGCCCCGCTACCAACGAGGCGGCGCAACGGGCGCTCGACGGCACCCCGGCCGACGTCGAACAGTTCCTCGCGACCGGGCAGCACGTCGCGGCCGAGCACGACGACCGGATCTCCGCGGGCCGAATTATCAGCGCCGGCGGGCCGAACGTGAAGGCAGCGGGCCAGGTCGCGTTGTCTGGACCGCCTTCGTTCCTGAAGACGTTCATCCGGGTCGGGCAGTACAAGGCCCAGCGGATGGACAACGACGCCGCGACCCACGCCGCCGAGGTCCGGCGGTACGTGGCGGAGGCGACCCGGCTGGCGGCCGAGGCGCGGGCGACAGCCGCCGAAGCGGCTCGCGCCGCGGCAGTGGCACGCCAGGCGTCCGGGGAGGCGCAGGTCTACGCCGCCCAAGCGAAGCAGGCTGCGGACGAAGCCGCCGGCTATGCCAGGGATGCCAAGGAATCCGCCCGCCAGGCGCAGGAATCCGCTGATGCGGCCGCGCGGTCGGCAAAACAGGCTCGGGACGCCGCGAACGCGGCGCAGAACTCCGCCCGGTCAGCCGAGCAGTCGGCGTCGGAGGCTTCGGCTTCTGCCGCGCGAGCCCGGGTTTACGCGGCTGAAGCGCAAGCGGCAGCGGCGGATGCGCGCGCGTCGGCGATCTCCGCCGGCAAGTCCGCCGCAGATGCCGCGCAAGCCGCCGCGGATGCGCTGAGGGCGTACACGGACAAGCGTGATGCGGAAGCCAAGGCGCAGCGGGAGCATCCGGTGACCCCGGAGCCCGGCGGCGGCGACGCTCCTGATCCGGTGGTGCCGCGGGAGATGATCCTCGACGGCGGCATGTCGGTCGCCGACATCGCGGGGTTGCTGCTCGACCTCGGGAGCATGTTCGACCCGACCCCGCTCAGCGACATCGGCTCCGGGCTGATGAGCCTGTTCCAGGGCGACTGGACCGGCGTGCTGATGTCGGCCGCCGGAGCCATTCCCGGGCTCGGCGCGGGCGCCGACCTGGCGAAGGCCGCCCGCAGGCTTGAGAAGAGCTTTGGGCACCTGGCGGCTTACTTCACCCGGCCAGGCTTCCTGGAAAACGTCCTGCACAACGTCAAGGGGCTTTCGCCGGCGCATGCCGAACGTGCGCTCAGCGTGATGAACACCCTGCAGCGGGACGCCGATCAGTACTTCGCCAGAATGGGAACGCAATACCGTAATGCCGTCCGGAATGCGCGGTTGCCGACTATGGGGCCGATTCGGTTCGTTCCCTCGGACAGCTTCAAAATTTCAAAGGACCTGAAGCGGTCATACTTTGACGCCTATGGGCACGAGTGGCGGTGGGATCCGAAAAAGAGCGAATGGGATGTCCAGCTCGACGGCGGGGATGGTAAAATGGTTTACTTCGCCACAAAAAATGGACATGCCAATATTTCCCCCGAGGGACGAGTGACGCATTGATGAGATTGCCAAAGGCTGGTATTGAAGTCCATATCGGCATCTGGGTCGACACTGCGGACCTCGCCGAGATGGTCGACCGATGCCAGTCGCTGGCTGGTGAGTTCGGCGGCGTCGCAGCGGAGATCATTCGCTGTGACCCGGAGAGCCCGCGCAGGGGTTTCATCGCCACCCTCTACTGCGCCGCTCCCTGGGCGGCCGGGGAGACTGCCGCGCAAGCCATGCGCAGCGCGGTCAAGCCCGTGGCTGTCAAGCATCGGCTCAACGATGAATACCTGGACTTCTTCGGTGACCCGGAGAATGGCGGTTACGCTAGCCTTTGGTTCAACGAGGAAGAGTTCAGCGGCTATGTGCTGTACCTCGTGCACGCCGCGCACGGCGGTCTGCAATTGGAGGAATGGGACCCCGGAGTCCGGGAAGATTTCACTTTGGGGGACGACTCTGACCTGATCGCCAAGGTGAGTCATCGGTTTCCGGGGGCAGACCTGGCGGCGGCGTTGGGGCAGGCCCTCCCGATCGCGGAATCGATCGGGGCGTCCGGACTCCAATTCCTGGCCACGGATGGTTCCTGTGAGGTCGTGATGTTCGCGGTACGCCCCGTTGTCGACGGGGAGAGTCTGGAAACCAGCCTGCGCCGCGTTGGGGCGACGCTGGCGGCCCAGTTGGGGGTGGACCCGAGTGCGTTCGTTCTGGGCGGGACCGGCGAAGATCTCGTAGGCGCGCTTGAGTCTGTCGGCGACAGTCAGCCCGTCGCGACGCTGCACAGGCGAACGGCTGAAGAGGATTGATTGTTCCCGGGTGGCCTCTGGTCCTCCAGGTCAGGGGCCACCCGGGGAGTTCTAAAAACTAGCGCAGCCGCCACAGGTGATCCGCGGTCCCGTTGTCGCTGAACTGCACCACCTGTGCACTGTCCGCAGTAGACATCCGGTCCACCCCGAGCACCTTGCCGGAGTTGCGGTTCACGATGCGGAACCAGCCGCTGCCGTTGTCAAGCAGTCGCCAGTCGTGGTCGGCGGTGCCGTTGTCGGTGTATTGGACCACCATCGCGCTGTCTGCTGTGGACATTCGGTCGACGCCGAGTACCTTGCCCGAGTTGACGTTGCGGATTCGCAGCCAGCCACCCGCGGCTTCGAAGGTCCACAGGTGATCGGCGGTTCCGGTGTCGCCGAACTGGACGACGCGGGCGCTGTCGGCTGTCGACATCTGATCGACGCCGAGTATCTTCGCCGAGTTCCGGTTCTCGACTCGCACTTGGCCGTCCGGGATTAGCTGCCACAGGTGGTCCGCCGTGCCGTTGTCGGTGTACTGGACCACTTGGGCGCTGTCTGCTGTGGACATCCGGTCGACTCCGAGCACCTTGCCGGAGTTGCGGTTCACGATGCGGAACCAGCCGTCGCCGTTGTCGATGAGTTGCCAGAGGTGGTCGGCGGTGCCGTTGTCGGTGTATTGGACCACCGTCGCGCTGTCCGCGGTGGACATCCGATCGACGCCGAGTACCTTGCCGGAGTTGTGGTTGCGGATCCGATACCAGCCGTCGCCGTTCGGGGTCAGGTGCCAGAGGTGGTCGGCGGTGCCGTTATCGCTGAACTGGACCACCTGCGCGCTGTCCGCAGTGGACATCCGATCCACCCCGAGTACTTTGCCGGAGTTGCGGTTCGCGATCCGGAATCCCGCACCGCCACCACCGGGAACCCACTGGGTGCCATCGGGCGAGGCAGTCGGGAACGACGTGACTCGCAATCGGGCCGCACCCATCGGAATCAACGTGACCGTCTCGACCTCCGCCGTGCTGCGCGCTGGCGACGACTGCAGCGGCGTGACGACATTCTGGTCATCCGCGGTCCATTCAGTGATTTTCCGGGCAGGCGCGGTGATTCGCACCGGCGCGGTGTCCGGAGTAAACGGATTGTCCGGCAGCGGCCCGCCAGTGGCGGCGAACGTCATCGCCGAGGCGGCGTCGACGGTCAGCCCGTAGTTCCAGGCCGTAGTCGCGTGCACGGCGTACTCCGGGAATTGCGCGGAACCGCCCAGGTGTTCGTACTGTTCCCCGATCCGCAGCGAGTACGTCAGCGGGCCGTGGTCGACGGACAGGGAGTCGTGGTTCGCGGACCAGGTTCGTACGGAGGTTCGCTGCGGCAGGGTCAAAGTGACGACGTCGCCGTTTCGCCACGTGCGCTGGACTTTTGTGAAAGCGGGCCCAGCCGGTGCCGCGACCGGCGTACCTGCCGCGGTGAGTTGCGGGGTGGCGCACCACGAAGGAATCCGGAAGTATAAAGGGAAATTCAGCGGGTGCGGGGTCCGGATGGTGAAGGTGATCGTCTCCGAGAACGGGTAGGTGGTGTCCTCGTCGATGGTTACCGAAGTGCCGTCGCCGACTTTCGCGGTGACGCTGCTCGCCGAGTACATCGACGCGGCGAGGCCCTGGTCCGGGGTCGCCAGCCAGAGTTCTTCGGTGAAATACGGCCAGCCCATGCCGTAGTTGTGCGGGCAGCAGCGGTACTGGTCGACGGCGGGCAGATACGCCTGCATCGCGAAGCCGTTCTGGAACTGTCCTTCGGTCTTGGGCACGTTGTCGAGATCAATGCTGTTCGCGCTGGTGATGTAGTGCACCGCGCGCCCGGACGGGTCTAGTGCGGCGGGGAGGGAATTGAAGGCGAGGTCTTCGCAGCGGTCGGCCCAGATCGGGTCGCCGGTCAGTCTGGTGAGCAGTTGGTGACTGGCCATGAACTCGACGATCCCGCAGGTTTCGAAGCCCTGCCTCGGATCGCCGTATCCTGGGCGCGCGTTCTCGTCCCCGGCGAACCCGCCGCCGGCGAATTGGCCGTACGCGGCCATGATCTGGGCATAGTCCTGATAGGACGCTTGGATCAGCTTCGCGTCGCCGGAACGCAGCGAATACTGGGCTGGTTCGCGGAATCCCTGTGCCACGTTGACGTTGTGCAGGCTCGGCAGATTGCCGACCCAGTTGGCTCCGTAGCGATGGATCTTGTCGGAGAGGTCGAGAAGGAACGCGTCGCCGGTGCGGTTGAAGAGCCAGAAGACGCTGTCGAGGCCGTCGCCCCAGCGCATGTTCAGCCAGTCCGCGTCGAACACGTCGGTGCTTTGCGCGTTCATGTACCGGAAGAATCGGGTCAGCAGCGGAATGATTCGCCCGTCGCCGGAGTACTCCTGCCAGGATCGCAGTGCCTGGATCATCGGCAGGTACGGCCAGAAGTGCGGCCCGCCCCGGAATCTGGTGCGCAGTTCGCTCGGGCCGAAGAACCCGTCGGCCTGCTGGGTGGCGATGACCGCGTCGATCCAGCGGCGAGCGGAGGCCAGCGCGGTGCTGTCCCCGGTGACGATGGCGAGGTCGACGTAACCGCGCAGCCAGTACGGGAGCTCTTCCCAGCCGCCGCGTTCGGGATGCACCCAGCCGGTGGTGTCGAAGTCGAGGAAGTGCGACGTTTCGGGGTAGTGGCCGCAGAGGCCGTCGAGTTGAAGCCGCAGTTGCCCGGCGAGCCAGCCCCGGGGCTTGACCGCGCCGGGCGGGAGTTTGAGGAACGCGGTGGGCGAGAGCGGAGCCGCGTTGGGCGAGTAAAAGCCGCCGCGCTTGCGCCAAGGCGCGGCTTCAGCGGTCCCGGCGGACGCCGTGGTGAGCAGAGTGGCGACGGCCCCGGCGACGAAGTGTCTGCGGTTCAGCGGCACGGAGACCAGCCTCCACTCGTGCGTTACAACGTTGTAAAAATAGGATTACCCGGTACGGGGGCGGGAGACAACCGCCGTTCGCCGTAGCCGCTCGGGAACCAGCGCGGTCCCGCCCGCGCAGCCGCAGCCAGTCGTCGAATGCTCGCTCCGGACCGGAAATGGAGCTGATCCGATGCCGCAGCGAGCGCCGGTTACGGAATCCGTTCCACCGTGCGATCGGTCGAGCGGCCAGGGAAAAGTGGCTATCATTGAAAGCCGATTCAGCCGCTGCCAGCCACCGTGTGAGGTGAGAATCGGTGCACGAGCTCTTGCGCTCAGTGTCCGGCAACCCGCTGTTCACCGCTACCTCGTCCGCGTACCTTCTGCTGGACGCTGACCTGCGGATCCAAGCGGCCAACCCGGCGTATCTGCGCGCCACCGGGCGGCAGTTCGACGAATTGGTCGGCTCCTTCATGTTCGACGCCTTCCCGGACAATCCCGCGGACACCGGCGCGACCGGCGTGCGCAATCTCGGCGCGTCCCTGGAACGAGTCATGCGGCGCGGTCTGCGCGACGACATGGGGGTGCAGCGCTACGACATCCCCGATCCGGCCGCGCCCGACCGGTTCCGCTTCAAGACCTGGAGCCCGGTCAACTCCCCGCTCCTCGATGCCGCCGGTCGCGTCGCGGGGACGCTGCATCACGTCGAGGACATCACCGTGGTGCACGATGTGCTGCGCGATGCGGCCGGTGCGGAACTCGCGGACGGCAAGCGGCAACCGGCCGCGGTGCTGCGTCGCGCGATGCTCGCCGTCACTCAGTACGACCGCGCCCTCGCCGACGCGAAAGCCGCACTGGCCCGGGTTCCGGTGCGCACCAGCAGCAGCGACGCGACGCGGCGGGACAAGTTGTGGCACCGGGTCGTGCACTCCGCCCGATCGGCGCGTCCGGGCGGGTGCGCCGCCGCGATCTGCGCCGCGGCGTCGGAAGAATTGCCCGGGATCGACGCCGCTGTGCTCACTTTGCACGACAGCGAGCTGGTGCACTACGACCTCGCCGCGAGTTCCCTCTGGGGACAGCGAGTCGAGGAACTCCAATGGCTGACCGGCGATGGTCCGTCGCTGGCCGCGTCCGCTGGCGGCGGCCCGGTCCTGGTGCCCGATCTGGTGCGGTTCGGCGCTGCCTGGCCCGCTTTCACCGATGTCGCCCGCAGTATCGGCGTTACGGCGGTCTTCGCGTACCCGTTGCGCACCGCGACCGCATCTCCGGGAACCTTGACGCTCTACCGCCGAAACCGGGAAGCCCGCGAAGGGGACGCGCCCGCCGACGCGGAAGCGTTCGCCGAATTCGCCGCGATCGTGCTTCTTGCCGACCTGGACACCGAGATCATCCAGGAGGTTCGGGCGGCAGCCGACGAAGCCGACGTCAACATCGCGATCGGCCTCGTGATGTCCGCACAACGCGTCGCCGCGCCTCAGGCACAGGCGTGGCTGCGCGGAATGGCCGAGGCACGAGGCGAACCGCTCGTGGAGATCGCCCGCCAGTTCGTCGCCGGGCGGCTGAACGGCAGCTGACAGATCCCTCACGCCTTGAGCGGATCTCCTGTTGCCCCAACCTGGTGGCGTTGAGCCGGTCAGCGGCCGCGCTCAACGTGGAACACGCTGAGCTCCCCGTAGCTCGACAAAGCGCCCGCCAAATCACCAGATCCCTTGCGCAGCAAGGAATCCAGAAACGCCAGACTGACAGCGGCCACCACACGCGGACTCTCGGCGCGACCCAGTGAACCGACGATCGAAGGCACCGGCGGCAAATACAGCGGGCCGTCCGTGAAGGTGAGGTGCGCGGCACCAGGGATGGTGAGCCGGTAGTTCGTCGCCGCACCCCGCGTGAGCACGTCGGTGAGCCGAGGCAGGTAGCGCGGATCGGTGGCCGGAGTGACGGCCTGGGTGAGCGCGAGCGTCGGCTGATCAAGCGCGGGAGACAAGGGGCCGCGAGGGTAGCCGTCCAGGTCGATGACGGCGGTGAACCGGTGGTCCCGCCTGGCCGCAAGTAGCGCGGCGGCGCCACCCATCGAGTGCCCGGTCACGGCGACTCGGCCGGTGTCCAGGCGTGCGGCCAGCGGGTCGGCGCCGAGCCGGGTCAGCGCGAAGCTGAGGTCGGCGGCCCGGATCGCGGTCCAGTCGTCGGCCAGCCGGTCGTCCTCCGCCCGGTCGCCGGTGGAGACGGTCGCGCTGGTGATCGTCCGTCCGTCGGCGAGCACGACGGCGGCGGAGTCGTACGGGTGGTCGAGCGCGACGACCGCATAGCCGTGGCTCGCGATTTCCTCCGCCCACGCGGTGTTCTGGGTACGCACTCCGCTCGACCCCGGCGAGAACAGCACCACCGGGAACCGTCCGCCCTCGACGGCCACCGGGGCATCGGGAACCGCGTGGGTTCGGGCGAGCGGAACACCGTCGAACAGGAAGCCCGGCAGGCCAACTCCGCCAGCGAGTGCGTCGGCGACGGTGCGCGCCTCGTTTTCCGTGCGTCCGAGGTACTGGGCACGCGGGGCGTCAGCTGGGCCGTTGGCGGGGTACCAGAGCTGGGCCACGACCGTGCGGTGGTCCCGCGGATCGGCAGTGAAGTTCTCGGGACGGTCCGGGTCGGTCCACTGCAGCACCCGGGTGCCGACCGCGAAGCCGCCGGAGGGCGTAGGGAAGACGGGGACGGGAAAAGCCCACGCCGTCACCGGGCCGGTGGTGATCAGGCAGACGCAGAACACCGATCCCGGCAACGCCAGCCACCAGCGGGCCCGCCGAGCACGGCTTCGTACCAGCGGGGAGAAGGCGAACGGTGCCGCGACGACACCGCCCGCCAGCACCGGCAGCAGCTGCCAGCGGATCCCCGTCACGCAGAGCGCGATAGCGGACAGCAGGAACACCGCCCCCGCCGCGATAGTGACGCGTGGGCGGGCGACAGCAGGCAGCCAGCGCGCTACCACCAGCGCCACGGCGCTGAGCAACGTGAGGATTTCCAGCAGGTTCATGCCGCCATATTCGGTGCCGGACCAGTCCGGCCACATCGCTCTCCGGACCCGATCTCCAACCGTCCCCAGTGGCAATCGAGCACCCGGACCAGCGGCCGCACTACGACCACAGGAGGTATCGGAAGTCCTTCTGCAGTCGCAATCCGGCCCGCCGCGGTCAGCCGTCAGGCTCATGTGCGCGGCGGGCAGTCCGCCTACGCTTGCAGGATGAGGACCGAGCGGGTGCAGGATTCCCTGTTGCCTGCGTTTCTCCTGCTCCACGTCTTGATCATGTGGACGCCCGCGGAGCTACCGGTGGCAGCCGCACTCACCACCGCACTCGCGCTGCCTTTGGTGTGGCGACGCCGAGCCCCGCTCACCGTGTTCGGTGCGGTGGCAACCGCGGCGGCAGTCCAGTGGGTGGTAGGCATCCAACTCCCCGCGGACATCGCATTGCTGGTCGCTCTCTACACAGTGGCCGCGAACTCGAGCAAGAGAGTCACGTTCGTCGCCGTCGCCGTAGTGGAGATCGGGGCTGTCCTCGCCTGCCTGCGTTGGGCGGGCGACGGTGCGTTCCTGACCCCGTTCGCCGCACTCACCGCGATGGTCGTCGCCGCAGCCGTCCTCGGAGTGAACAAGCGGACTGCACGCGCCTACCTGGAAGCCGTGCGGGAACGGGCCGTCGCCGAGGAACGGGCCCGGATCACCAGGGAGATGCACGACATCGTCACCCACAACCTGTCCGTCATGGTCGCGCTCACCGACGCCGCTGTCTCCGCGCAGCATCGGTCTCCCGACAAAGCCACCACCGCGATGCTTCAGGTCTCCGAAACCGGCCGACAAGCCCTCACCGACATGCGCCGTTCACTCGGCCTCCTGCGCACCGACGAACCCGACGCGGCACGTCACCCGCTGCCCGGCATCGCGCAACTGGAGACCCTCGCAGACCAGATGTGCGCCGCCGGACTCCCGACCAGCCTCGACATCGACGGCAGCCACACGCACATCCCCGCTACCGCGCAACTGACCGTCTACCGCCTGGTCCAGGAAGCCTTGACCAACACTCTCAAACACACCCCCACTGGCACCCGCGCGAAGGTCCGGATCGAATGCGCCGCCGACACCGTCACCGTGGACGTCACCGACACCGGCCCGCCGACTTCCCCCGGCTCCGGCAACGGCATCACCGGCATGCGCGAGCGCTCGGCCGTCTACGGAGGCACGGTGCTGGCCGGACCACTCACCGGTGGCGGGTGGGGAGTGCGCACCCGCCTCGCCTTCGGTGCCTCAGCGGAGTCCGCATGACGATCCGCATCCTGATCGCCGACGACGAAGCGTTGCTGCGCATGGCATTCAGCATGGTCCTGGACGCCGAGCCGGACCTCGAACCGGTCGGCGAAGCCAAGGACGGAGCCGACGCCGTCCGCCTCGCCAACGACCTGCGTCCCGACGTCGTCCTCATGGACGTCCGCATGCCGACGATCGACGGAATCGAGGCGACCCGGCAGCTCCTCCGAATCCGCCCGCAGACCAGAATCCTGATCCTCACCACCTTCGACCTCGACGAATACGCCTTCGCCGGGCTCAAAGCCGGAGCCTCGGGATTCCTGCTCAAGAACGCCAGACCCGAGGAACTGCTCGCCGCGATCCGCACCGTGGCCGCGGGCAACGCGGTGGTTTCCCCGCGCGTCACCCGCCGCCTGCTGGAGAAATTCCGCCCGCACCTGCCCGACGCAGACACCGCCAGCGACGAACGGCTCAGCAGACTCAGCACCCGCGAACGCGAGGTACTCGTCCAGGTGGGTTCCGGTCTTTCGAACGCCGAGATCGCCGCCACCCTGCACCTCGCGGAGGCGACCGTGAAGTCCCACCTGGGGCGGATCCTGCACAAACTCGAACTCCGCGACCGGATCCAGGCCGTGATCTTCGCCTACGAAAGCCGCCTCATCCATCCGGCGTGAGAAATAAAATTGGCCGATACCCGCACCGTGAAGGTGATTTCGAGTATCGGCCGATAATGTGCCCTCGGCAGGATTCGAACCTGCGACACCTGCCTCCGGAGGGCAGTGCTCTATCCCCTGAGCTACGAGGGCTCGCTCGCGCGAACTGAACAAAGCCTAGCGCATGCCCCTCCGCGACCGCGCACAGAGGGTGCTTAGCGCGGTAGCGTCGAACTATCGACGCGGAGGGAGGCGGCGGTGAGCGCCGAGCCGTTCCAGGTCAGGGTGGCGGACGAGGACATCGACGACGTGCGGGCGCGGTTGCGGCGCACTCGGTGGCCGGAGGCGGAGACCGTCGGCGACTGGTCGCAAGGGTTGCCGCTCGCGTATGCCCAGGAGCTCTGCCGGAGCTGGGCTGAGGACTATGACTTCGGGTTCGCCGCGAGGCTCAACGTCTTCCCGCAGTTCCGCCAGGAGATCGACGGCCTCGGGATTCACTACGTCCACCTCCGCTCGCCGGAGCCGGACGCGTTTCCGCTGGTGGTCACGCACGGCTGGCCTGGTTCGGTGCTCGAATTCCTCGACATCCTCGGTCCGCTGACCGACCCGGGGGCGCACGGCGGCGATCCGGCGGACGCGTTCCACGTGGTCGCGCCCTCGTTGCCGGGGTACGGCTGGAGCGAGAAGCCGAGCGAAGCCGGTTGGGGCGTCCAGAAAATCGCGACCGCTTGGGATCAGCTGATGGTCTCCCTCGGCTACGAGCGGTACGGCGCGCAGGGCGGCGACTGGGGTTCCGCGGTGTCGGGAGCGCTCGGCGAGGTGGCGCGGGAGCGGGTCGCGGGGGTGCACGTCAACATGGCGGCCGCGCCTCAAGGCCAGTTCGCGGACGAGACCGACGAGGAACGCGAAGGCGCGCGAGCGGCGGCTGAGTTCCGGCGCACCGGCCAGGGGTATTCGGGGCAGCAGGGCACGCGTCCGCAAACTCTCGGCTACGGCCTGACCGACTCGCCGGCGGGGCAGGCGGCCTGGATCGCCGAGAAGTTCTGGGTCTGGACTGACAACAACGGGCACCCGGAGGACGCCGTCACCCGTCAGCAGCTCCTCGACGCGATCTCGGCGTACTGGTTCACCGCGTCGGCGACGTCGTCCGCGCGGCTGTACTGGGAGAGCTTCCGCAGCTTCGGCGATCTCGTCACCGCACCGTCCGGAATCTCCGTCTACCCGCGCGACATCATCCGCCCCTCGCGGCGGCAGGCGGAGCTGAAGTACACCGATCTGCGCTGGTTCGAGCGACTGCCGCGCGGCGGGCACTTCGCGGCGATGGAACAACCCGCGTCGCTCGTCGAGCAGATTCGCGGCTTCTTCCGGCTCGTGCGCTGAGCTTTCCCACCTCGCGGAACAGGGCTGGGAGAACCCGTCACCAGGCATTAGAGTGAAGTTAGGCTACCCTGTATTGCACATATGCGCATGTCACTATATATTCCTCTCGACACCGAAACTTGGGAGGCGAGCGATGGGACACGGGCACGGACACACCGCCGCTCCGGCGAGCGCTTCCGGCCGCTACGTCCGCGCGCTGCTGATCGCTCTCGCGGTCGGTGCCGGGTTCATGGTGCTGGAGTTCGCCGTGGGCTTCGCCACCGGCTCGCTCGCGCTGATCTCCGACGCCGCGCACATGTTCACCGACGTCCTCGGCGTCGGAATGGCGCTCGCCGCGATCGTGCTCGCGCGCCGCAGCGGGCCGACGCCCAGCCGCACGTTCGGCATGTACCGGGCGGAAGTCCTTGCCGCGCTTGCCAATGCGGTGCTGCTGTTCGGCGTCGCCGGATACGTGGCGGTCGAGGCGATCGGGCGGATCGCCGACCCGCCGGAGGTGCCCGGCCTGCCGGTGCTGCTCGCCGCCGCGGCTGGCCTCGTCGCGAACATCGTGTCGTTCATGGTGCTGCGCTCGGGCGCGAAGGAAAGCCTGAACGTCCGCGGCGCGTACCTCGAGGTGCTGGCTGACCTCGTCGGCTCGGTCGGCGTGCTGCTCAGCGGCGCGATCACGCTCACCACCGGCTGGCGTTACGCCGACCCGATCATCGGTGTCGCCATCGGACTGTTCGTCCTGCCGCGCACCTGGACGCTCGCCCGCCGCGCGCTGCGGATCCTCTTCCAGCACGCGCCCGCCGGCGTCGACGTGGGCGAGATCAGCACCGAACTCGCCGCGCTGCCTGGCGTCGCGGACGTGCACGACCTGCACGTCTGGACGTTGACCTCGGGCATGGAGGTCGCCTCGGCCCACCTGACGGTGAGCGCCGAAGCCGAACAGTCCACTGTGCTCACCAAGGCGCAAGACCTGCTGTCGGTCCGCTACGAGATCAAACACGCGACGCTTCAGGTCGAGGGACCGCAATGCGCCCGCCGATGCGCGGAGCTGTCCTGGTAGACCGGGGACCATGCGCAAGGACTTCGACCCCGCCCAGCTGGCCCCGAACGCGTTCTACCACCTGATGACCGCGACCGTGGTGCCGCGGCCGATCGCCTGGGTGTCGAGCACCTCGCGAGCCGGGGTCGACAACCTCGCGCCGCATTCGTTCTTCACCGTCGCCTCGGCCGCGCCCGCCGTCCTGCAGTTCACCTCGGTCGGGCGGAAAGACACCCTGCGCAATGTCGAGGCGACCCGGCAATTCGTGGTCAACCTCGCGCCCGAGCCGCTTTTTGAGCAGATCAACGCGACCGGCGCGGATTTCCCGCCGGAACTGAGCGAGTTCGACGAGGCCGGGCTGACCCGCGAGCCGAGCCTGAAGGTCCGCCCGCCGCGCGTGGCGGAATCGCCGGTGGCGTTCGAATGCGAACTGCACAGCACGGTCGGTTTCGGCCGCTCGACGGTGGTGTTCGGCCGGGTCGTGCACCTCGCGGTCAACGAGGACGTCCTCGACGGCGATCACCCGATGATCGAGCGGCTGCGCCCGCTGTCCCGGCTCGGGCGCGACGAGTGGGGGACGCTGGGCGACATCCGGGACCTGGCGCGGCCTACGTACAAAAGCTCGTGAGTGTTGAGCACGGTTCTCACCGTGCTCAACACTCACGAGGCTTCAGGAGAAGGGCAGCGGCTGCGCGTCCCGCCCCTTCAGCATGAGCTTCATCTGGTCCATCTCCGCGCCCTGCGACACCAACATGCTGCGGCACAACGCTTTCACCGCGTCGTTGGAGGTGTGGTCCTGCGCGTACTCAGCCATCGCGACGCCGCCCTGGTGGTGGCGCAGCATCAGCTGAAGGAACTCGACGTCCAGCGCGCGGCCGGACAGCGAGCGCAGCTTCGCGAGGTCCGCGTCGGTGGCCATGCCGGGCATCGGCGCGCCGCCCGCCGGGCTGCTGGTCGGCATCTGCATGCCCGCGTGGCCCATCGGCTCGGTCATCCACGTCATGTACGCGCCGGTCGCCTGCTCCGGCTGGTCCCACAGCATGAGCCAGCCCTTCATCCGCCCGACCTGCTCGGTCTGCGTGCGCTCGATGTCGAACGCGAGCTGGCGGATCTCCGGGTCGGCCGAGTGGTCGCGGGCCCAGCCGGCCATGGTGACCGCCTGCAGGTGGTGCACCGACATGTCCTGGGCGAAGCCGACCTCGACCGAACCCGCGCCCGGCGTCGCCGGCACCGCGTCGCTGCCGTCGGTGAGCCGCGTCGCGAAGACGCCGATCGCGGCCCCGACCAGCAGCACGGCGATCAGCGTCCCGCCGATGACCACCCACCGGGACCAGCCGGTCCGCTCCGCCGGAGCGGACTCCTCGGGTTCGACAGCGCTCGCCTCCGCCTGGTCAGCGTCGTTTTCGGAGCTGCCCACGGTCACTGCCCGGCGGGCGGGGTGCCCGGCATGCCGGGCTGCTGCTCGTTCTGCGCCCCGGTGCTGCCCTTGTAGTCCATCGGCTTCGCGTCCTTGCCCGGCTTGCTCGGGTCGAACTTCGGCGGGTTGCTCGGGTCGAACATGCCCTTGCCGAGCGCGTCGCACGAGGCGCCGATCTCCGGGTACACGCCGTTCGGGTTGGTCCGCAGCGCGGCGATGAACTGGTCGATGCGCGGGTCGTCGGCGCTGTCCAGCTTCAGCTGGTGGCCCCACGACTGCAGCGAGATCGGCTTGTCCAGGCCGGGGTAGGGCGACATCATCGTGTACGGCTTGCCCTTGACCCTGGCCTCGAGCAGCGGCAGCTGGTCGCCCTTGACCTGGTCCGGGTTGTAGGCGATCCACACCGTGCCGTGCTCGAGCGCGTGCACCATGTTCTCGTTGCGCACCGCGGTCGGGTAGACGACGCCGGTGCAGGTGGCCCAGTACCCGTCGTGCGGGCCGCCGAACGGCGGGCTCTGGTCGTAGGCCACCCGTTCGGTGGGCAGGATGTGCACCGAACCGGTGTACTGCTTGGTGATCACGCCGGGGATCTTCTTCGACGGGTCCGGATTGCTCGCGGTCGGCGCGAAGGCGGCGGCGGCCTCGTCCCGGGAGGCCTGGTCGCGCTTGGGCGCGGAGGCCTGCAGGTAGTAGACGATGACGCCGGCCAGCAGGGCGACCACCACGACGACGCCGATGATGGTGCCCCAGGGCGTGCGCTTGCCCGCGACGACCGAGCGGTTCTTCGCCGCCTTCACCGCGGACGCGGACGAGCCCTTCTTCTTGGTGGTCCCGTTGGCCATGGTTGCCGAGATCTCCTCGTGAGAGCGGGGGAGGGATCCGGGCGGAACCCTGCCGGTAGCCCAGTGTAGAGACCGGGCGTGCGATCACCGTGAACACCCGCGCGGCGCCCCGGCGAGCGGAACATCCGCCTCCGGTGTGCCCGCCGTCTCGCCAGCCTGTACCGCCGGAGGCGCGCGGCCGAAGCGCACCTAGAATCCGGCGAGTGACTCCCGCCGCTCTCGCCGATCTGGTCCGCAGCTCCGCCGAGCAGGTCCTCGCCGCACGCGGCGTCGACGCCGCCGTGCTGCCGGAGACCGTGACCATCGAACGCCCGCGCAACCCGGACCACGGAGACTACGCGACCAACCTCGCGCTGCAGGTGGCCAAGAAAGCCGGGCTGAAGCCGCGCGAGTTCGCCGAGGCGCTCGCCGAGGTCGTCGCCGGCGCGGACGGGGTGGCCGCGGCCGAGGTCGCCGGACCGGGCTTCCTCAACTTCCGGCTCGCCGCGGACGCACAGGGCGAGGTCGTGCGCCAGGTGCTGGCCGCGGGCGCGGAGTACGGCCGGGGCGACGCGCTGGCCGGGACCCGGATCAACCTGGAGTTCGTCTCCGCGAACCCGACCGGCCCGATCCACCTCGGCGGCACGCGCTGGGCCGCGGTCGGCGACGCGCTGGGCCGGGTGCTCGGCGCGCAGGGCGCGGACGTCACCCGCGAGTACTACTTCAACGACGCCGGCGCGCAGATCGACCGGTTCGTGCGCTCGCTGATCGCCGCCGCGAAGGGCGAGCCCGCGCCGGAGGACGGCTACGCGGGCGGGTACATCAGCGACATCGCGGCCGAGGTGATCAAGGCCGAGCCGAGCGCGCTGAGCCTTCCCGAGGACGAGCGCCACGAGACCTTCCGGCGCATCGGCATCGAGCTGATGTTCAGCCAGATCAAGCAGAGCCTGCACGAGTTCGGCACCGACTTCGACGTCTACTTCCACGAGAACTCGCTGCACGAGTCCGGCGCGGTCGACGCGGCGGTGCAGCAGCTGAAGGACTCCGGCAACCTCTACTTCGCCGACGGCGCCTGGTGGCTCCGCTCCAGCGAGTACGGCGACGACAAGGACCGGGTCGTCATCAAGAAGGACGGCAACACCGCCTACATCGCGGGCGACCTCGCCTACTTCAAGGACAAGCGCAACCGCGGCCACGACCTGTGCATCTACATGCTCGGCGCGGACCACCACGGCTACATCGCGCGGCTCAAGGCGGCTGCGGCGGCGTTCGGCGACGACCCGGCCACGGTCGAGGTGCTGATCGGCCAGATGGTGAACCTGGTCAGCGACGGCAAGCCGGTGCGGATGTCCAAGCGCGCGGGCACCGTGATCACGCTCGAGGACCTCGTCGAGGCCGTCGGCGTCGACCCGGCCCGCTACGAGCTGATCCGCTACTCCGTCGATTCCTCTTTGGACATCGATTTGGACTTGCTGCGCAAGCATTCCAACGACAACCCGGTCTACTACGTGCAGTACGCGCACGCCCGGCTGTCGTCGCTGCGGCGCGGCGCGGCGGACCTCGGTCTGAGGACCGACGGGTCCGGCGAGAACGTCGATTTCGGACTGCTCACCCTGCCTGCAGAAGGCGACCTGATCCGCACCATCGGCGAATTCCCCGCCGTGGTGCGGCGGGCGGCGGAGATGCGCGAACCGCATCGCGTGGCCCGCTACCTCGAGGAACTGGCCGGCGCGTACCACAAGTTCTACACCGTGGGCCGGGTCCTCCCGCAGGGCGACGAGGAGGCCACCCCCCTCACGTACGCCCGGCTCGCTCTGTGTGAAGCCGCGCGCCAGGTACTGGCGAACGGCCTGTCGCTGCTCGGTGTCTCCGCTCCGGAACGGATGTAAACAATGGCGCACCCCGCGGGCCCCCGCCACGCCGACGTCTACCCCCATGCCGACGCCTCCGGGTTCCCGCCCGCGAGTGCGGGCGAACTCGACCAGCTGCCCGCGAAAGTGTGGCCGCGCAACGTTTATCGCGCCGCGGACGGCGTCGTGCGGATCGCCGGCGTCGACGTGCGCGACCTCGCGCAGACGTACGGCACGCCGCTGTTCGTGGTCGACGAGGCGGACTTCAAGTCCCGCTGCGCCGACTACGCCGAGGCGTTCGACGACCCGGCGCTCGTGCACTACGCGTCGAAGGCGTTCCTGTCCGTCGAGGTCGCCCGCTGGGTGGCCGAACAGGGGCTGAGCCTCGACGTCTGCAGCGGCGGCGAACTGGCCGTCGCGCAGCGCGCGAACTTCCCGGTGGAGCGGATCACGTTCCACGGCAACAACAAATCGGTCGCCGAACTCGACGCCGCCGTCGAAGCGGGCGTCGGCACCGTGGTGGTCGACTCGTACTACGAGATCGCCAGGCTCGCCGAAATCGCCGCCGCGCACGAGGTCGAGCAGAAGGTGCTCGTCCGGGTGACGGTCGGCGTCGAGGCGCACACCCACGAGTTCATCGCGACCGCGCACGAGGACCAGAAGTTCGGTTTCTCGCTGGCTTCCGGCGACGCCGCCGAGGCGGTGCGCCGGGTGCTGAACGCGCCGTCGCTGAAGCTGATCGGCCTGCACAGCCACATCGGTTCGCAGATCTTCGACGCCGACGGGTTCGAGGTGGCCGCGCGCCGCGTCGTCGGGCTGCTCGCGGAACTGGCCAAGGAGCACGGCCCGGAACTGCTGGAGCAGATGAACGTCGTCGACCTCGGCGGCGGTTTCGGCATCGCCTACACCGAAAAGGACAACCCGCCGCCGCCCTCGCAGATGATCACGCAGATCCGCGAGATCGTCCGCAAGGAGTGCGCGTACGCCGACCTTCCGGTGCCGCGCATCGCGGGCGAACCCGGCCGCGCGATCGCCGGTCCGGGCACGTTCACGCTGTACGAGGTGGGCACGATCAAGGACGTCGCGCTCGGCGACGAGACCGCCCGCCGGTACGTCAGCGTCGACGGCGGCATGAGCGACAACATCCGCACGGCGCTCTACGACGCGGTGTACGACTGCCGCGTGGTTTCGCGGTCCGCCTCCGACGGCGACGAGCCGGTGACCCCGGCGTTGTCTCGCGTGGTGGGAAAACACTGTGAGTCCGGCGACATCGTGGTCCGAGACTGCTGGCTGCCAGACACGCTGGCTCCCGGCGACCTGCTGGCCGTCGCGGCGACCGGTGCCTACTGCTACGCGATGGCCAGTGGCTACAACCGGCTGCCGCGGCCCGCGGTGGTCGCCGTGCGCAACGGCGCCGCCCGGCTGCTGCTGCGCAGGGAGACGACGGACGACATGCTGCGCCTGGAGGTTTGAGAAGTGTCCACTGTGTCTCCGAAAAGCCTGTCTCCCACGGACCGCGCGCCCATCCGGGTCGCGATGCTCGGCTGCGGCACGGTCGGCAGCGAGGTCGCCCGGCTGCTCACCGAACAGGCCGGGGAACTGGCCGCCCGCGCGGGCGCGCCGGTGGAACTGGTCGGCATCGCCGTGCGGCGTCCGGACAAGCACCCGGAACTGCCCGCCGAACTGCTCACCGACGACGCCGCCGCGCTGGTCGCGCGGGACGACGTCGACGTCGTGGTCGAACTGGTCGGCGGGATCGACCCGGTGCGCAGCTGGCTGCTCACCGCGCTGAACGCGGGCAAATCCGTGGTCACCGCCAACAAGGCGCTGCTCGCCGAGCACTCGGCCGAGCTGTTCGAGGCGGCCGACGCGGCAGGCGTCGACCTCTACTTCGAAGCCGCCGTGGCCGGGGCCATCCCGCTGCTGCGCCCGCTGCGCGAATCGCTGGCGGGCGACCGGATCACCCGCGTGATGGGGATCGTCAACGGCACCACCAACTACATCCTCTCCGCGATGGACGCCACCGGCGCGGGCTACGCCGAAACCCTGGACGAGGCGAGCCGCCTCGGCTACGCGGAGGCGGACCCGACGGCGGACGTCGACGGCTACGACGCCGCGTCGAAGGCCGCGATCCTTGCCTCGCTGGCGTTCCACTCGCGGGTCACCGCGAAAGACGTGCACCGCGAAGGCATCGCGGACGTCACGGCGTCCGATCTGGCCGCCGCGCGCACGCTTGGCCGCACGGTGAAGCTGCTGGCGATTTGCGAACGGGTGACGGCGGATGACGGTGCGGAGTCGGTTTCCGCCCGCGTGCATCCCGTGATGATTCCGCGCAGCCACCAGCTGGCCGGCGTCGGCGGCGCGTTCAACGCGGTCTACGTCGAGGCGGACGCGGCCGGCGAATTGATGTTCTACGGCCAGGGCGCCGGCGGCGCGCCGACCGCCAGCGCGGTGCTCGGCGACCTCGTCGCGGTGGCGCGCAACCAGGTGCTCGGCGGCCGCGGCCCGCGCGAATCGGCGCACGCCGCGCTGCCGGTGCGGCCGATGGGCCAGACGCCGACGCGCTACCACGTGAGCCTCGACGTCGCGGACCGCGCGGGTGTGCTCGCCCAGGTGGCGCAAGCGTTTGCCGCGCACGGCGTGAGCATCGCCGCGGTGCGCCAGCGCGACGCGAACGACACGGCGAGCCTCGTCGTGGTGACGCACCTCGCGCCCGACGCGGCGTTGCAGTCCACTGTGGACGAAATCGCGAAACTCGATGTGGTGCACGAGGTTGTCAGCGTGATGCGGGTGGAAGGCGAAGACGCATGAGTGCAGCTTGCAAGCGAATCATGGATATTCATGCTTCCGCCTCGCCGAAGCGCATGGTGAAACTCCGAATCGAGGCGGCAGCATGAGTGCGTGGCCGGGAATCATTGAGGCGTACCGCGACCGGATTCCGGTCCCCGACGGGGCACGCGTGGTCACGCTCGGCGAGGGCAACACTCCGCTGCTGCCCGCCGCGCACCTGTCGGAACTGACCGGCTCCGACGTGTACCTGAAGGTCGAGGGCGCGAACCCGACCGGCTCGTTCAAGGACCGCGGGATGACCGTGGCGATCACGCACGCGCTGGCCAGCGGCCTCAAAGCGGTGATCTGCGCGTCCACCGGCAACACCTCGGCCTCGGCCGCCGCGTACGCCGCGCGGGCCGGGCTCACCTGCGCGGTGCTGGTGCCCCAAGGCAAGATCGCGATGGGCAAGCTCGCCCAGGCGGTGCTGCACGGCGCGCGGATCCTCCAGGTCGACGGCAACTTCGACGATTGCCTCGAACTCGCCCGCAAGACCGCGGCGGACTATCCGGTCACCCTGGTCAACTCGGTCAACCCGGTGCGCATCGCCGGGCAGAAGACCGCGGCGTTCGAGATCTGCGACGTCCTCGGCGAGGCCCCGGACGTGCACTGCCTCCCGGTCGGCAACGCGGGCAACATCACCGCGTACTGGAAGGGCTATTCGGAGTACGCGGCCGACGGTGTGGTCAAGAACACCCCGCGGATGTTCGGTTTCCAGGCCGCCGGCGCCGCGCCGCTGGTGCACGGCGAACCGGTTTCCGACCCGGACACCATCGCGACCGCGATCCGCATCGGCAGCCCCGCTTCGTGGGCGGGCGCGGTCTCCGCGCGCGACGAGTCGGACGGCCTGTTCGAAGCGATCACCGACGAGAAGATCCTTGAGGCGTACCGGCTGCTGGCCCGCCGCGAGGGCGTCTTCGTGGAGCCCGCGTCCGCGACGAGCGTCGCCGGCCTGCTGGCCACCGCGGCGGACGGACGCCTGCCGAAGGGCTCGAAGGTCGTCTGCACGGTCACCGGGCACGGCCTGAAAGACCCGGCCACGGCGCTGGAGGGCAACGTCGAGGTGGAACCGCTCGCGGTCGACCCGACGGCCGTGGCGGCGGCCCTGGACCTGCGATGAGCCGCTCGCCGCTCGCCCCGACCACAGCGCCCCAATGCCACATTGGGGCGATCTCACGCACCGAACGCCACATTGGGGCGCGGTCGTGACGGCGCTGAGCGGGTTCCGCGCGACGGTCCCGGCGTCGAGCGCGAACCTCGGCCCGGGATTCGACGCGCTCGGCCTCGCCCTGTCCCGCTACGACGTCGTCGAACTGCAGGTCACCGAGGGCGGGCTGAAGATCGAGGTGCTCGACGCGGGAGCGGGCGGCGTCGAGGACGTGCCGACCGACGAATCCCACCTGGTGGTCCGCGCGCTCCGGCGGGCCTGCGAGCACCTGGACGTCCGGCCGCCCGGTCTGCACCTTCGTTGCCACAACAGCATTCCGCACGCACGCGGCCTCGGGTCGTCGGCGGCCGCGGTCGTGACCGGCGTGGCGCTGGGCTACGCGCTGGCGGAGCGTCCGCTCGACGCCGACGCGCTCCAGCTCGCGGCCGAGTTCGAGGGCCACGCGGACAACGCGGCGGCGAGCCTGTTCGGCGGGCTCGTGGTGGCGTGGTCCGAAAACGGCCGGTTCCGCGCCGAACGCGTGGAGCCGAACGCGGCGATCCGCCCGGTGGTCGCGGTGCCCGCGGAGAAATCGGCCACCAGCACGACGCGCGGCCTGCTTCCGCCTCAGGTCCCGCACGCCGACGCGGCGCACAGCGCGGGACGGGCGGCGCTCGCCGTGCTGGCCGTCGCCGAGCGGCCCGAACTGCTGATGGCCGCCACCGAGGACCGGTTGCACCAGGATTACCGCGCCGAGGCGTACCCGGCGAGCACCGAATTGGTGCGCACGCTGCGTGCCCACGGCGTTCCCGCGACCATCTCCGGCGCCGGTCCGACTGTGCTCGCTCTCACGCTGACGGGAATACTCCCGGCGGGCGTGGACGTTACCGGGTTCGACGTCGCCGAATTGCCGGTGGACCGCGACGGCGTGCAGGTTGTGGCCAGGTGACGACCTGGTCACAGGCTGGACGGCAGCGTGCGCCACGCGGGGGGTGGTTGTTGCACCCGGACAGGGCGCGGTCTACCCTCGGGGGCGTTCGATCACCGTGCGTTTCCGCACCCGATGCCGGGCCTGTTCGCCCCTCACGGCGGCTCCGGTCCGCATCCTTCGTCGATCCGCCGATTCCGCACCGCCCGGCACGCGGGAGGCGGAGGGACGCAGGCGGGTTTCCGGTTCCGGCGGTGCCGAATTCCGCTTTCTCCGTCCGGAGGGGGCAAACACCCTGTGCTGGCGGCGCTTCGCTGTGTCTCGCACGGCTGGGCGCGAGCCGTCCGCATCGGAGGCAGAAGCCGTCTCGCTACCGGCGGCAGTCCGCTGATCCACCTGGAACGTGGATCGGTCAGGAAGGACATGTGTGAGCAACACCGATCTGTTGAGCGGCGACGTGGAGACCCCCGCCGCGGCCGCTGAGACCAATGGGGCCGCGGCCGCTCCTAAGCGCCGCACCGGGGGCCTGTCCGGAATGGTCATCGCCGAGCTCCGCCAGCTGGCGGGCGAACTGGGTGTGGGCGAGACCACCGGCATGCGCAAGGGGGACCTGATCGCCGCGATCCGCGAGCGCCAGGGCAAGAGCAAGAAGCGTGCCGCCGCGACGGCCGAGACGCTGCCGCTCGACGGCGTCGGCGAGCCGGTCAAGGCGGAGAAGGCCGAGAAGCCCGCCCGCCGGGCCAAGGCCGACGCGCCGAAGGCGGACGCTCCCCAGGCGGAGCCGAAGGCCGAGCCGGTGCAGGCGGAGGCTCCGAAGGCCGCCAACGCCGAGGCTCCGAAGGCGGAGACCGCGCAGGACGGGAAGCCCGCCGCGCAGGAGCGCCCGGAGCGCCACGACCGTTCCGAGGGCCAGGCTGAGGGCCAGTCCGAGGAAGGCGGCCGCAACCGCCGTCGCCGCGGCGGCGCGAACCGGGGCGACGGCCAGCGCGACCAGCGCGGCGACCGCCAGGGCGGCAACCGCGACAACAACCGGGACAACCGCGACAGCCGGGACAACGGCGGCCGCGACAACCGGGACGGCAACCGGGACAACCGCGGCGGCGACAACCGCGACGGCAACCGCGACAACCGCGGCGGCCAGGACAACCGGCAGGACAACCGCGACAACCGGCAGCGGAACCAGCAGGACAACCGCGACAACCGGAACAACGGCCCGCAGGACGACGACGAGGAAGGCGGCCGCCGCGGCCGTCGCTTCCGCGACCGTCGCCGCCGGGGCAGCGGTGGCGGCCAGCGCGAAGGCGGCGCTCCGGACACCGAGATCCGCGAGGACGACGTCCTGCTGCCGGTCGCCGGCATCCTGGACGTGCTCGACAACTACGCGTTCGTGCGCACCTCGGGCTACCTCGCCGGGCCGAACGACGTGTACGTGTCGCTCTCGCTGGTCCGCAAGTTCGGCCTGCGCCGCGGCGACGCGATCACCGGTGTCGTGCGCCAGCCGCGCGAGGGCGAGCAGCAGCGGCAGAAGTTCAACCCGCTGGTGCGCGTCGACTCGATCAACGGGCTGGAGCCGGACGAGGCCAAGCGCCGTCCCGACTTCACCAAGCTGACCCCGCTGTACCCGAACGAGCGGCTGCGCCTCGAGACCGAGCCGCACAAGCTCACGACCCGCGTGATCGACCTGATCATGCCGGTCGGCAAGGGCCAGCGTGCGCTGATCGTGTCCCCGCCGAAGGCCGGCAAGACCACGATCATGCAGGACATCGCGAACGCGATCACCACGAACAACCCTGAGGCCCACCTCATGGTCGTGCTGGTCGACGAGCGCCCGGAAGAGGTCACCGACATGCAGCGGTCGGTGAAGGGCGAGGTCATCGCCTCCACCTTCGACCGCCCGCCGTCCGACCACACCTCGGTCGCCGAGCTGTCCATCGAACGGGCCAAGCGCCTGGTCGAAATGGGCCACGACGTGGTCGTCCTGCTCGACTCGATCACCCGCCTGGGCCGGGCCTACAACCTGGCCGCGCCCGCGTCGGGCCGGATCCTGTCCGGTGGTGTCGACTCGACCGCGCTGTACCCGCCGAAGCGTTTCCTCGGCGCCGCGCGCAACATCGAGAACGGCGGCTCGCTCACCATCTTCGCGACCGCGATGGTGGAGACCGGGTCGACGATGGACACGGTGATCTTCGAGGAGTTCAAGGGCACCGGCAACGCGGAGCTCAAGCTGGACCGCAAGATCTCCGAGCGCCGCGTGTTCCCGGCGGTCGACGTCAACCCGTCCGGTACTCGCAAGGAAGAGCTGCTGCTCTCTCCGGACGAGCTGGCGGTCACGCACAAGCTGCACCGCGTGCTGCACGCGCTGGACTCGCAGCAGGCCATCGACCTGCTGATCTCGCGCCTGCGCAAGACGAAGACCAACATCGAGTTCCTGATGCAGGTCTCGAAGACCGCGCTCGGCGGCGGAGACGACGACTGAGTCTCGCCTGAACGCACACCGGCCCGCCCCCATCGCTTTCGGGGGCGGGCCGGTTGCTTTGGTGGAGGTCCGTGAGGGGAACCTTCACGGACTCTGAGTCCCCCAGGGTTCCCCTCACGGACGTTTCTGCCGCACCGGGGAGGTGGCGCGGCAGAAAACTCAGTGGCGGGGGACGGCGGCCGGGGTCCAGCCGCGGTAGTTGTTGAAGTAGCTCGTGGAGCTGCCGTGGCCGATCTTGCCGCCGACGCTGGTGGCGTAGAACCCGCCGTTGCCGTCCGCGATGCCGACGTGGCCGTAGGCGCTGATGTTCCAGTACACGAACGAACCGGCGGGCGGCTTGCCGCTGGTGTGCTTCGGGCTGGCCCCGTTCCAGTGCGCGTTGGCCGACGCCCAAACCCCGGTGGTGCCGTAAGAATTCTCGGCGGCCTTCTCGCAGTAGTGCTCCCACCCGGTGCTTCCGGCGTGCGCCTTGTACCAAGCGACGGCCCCGGCCGGAGTCCCGTCCGCGGCGCCGGTCAGATTCGCCTCGGACACCTCCGAGAACGTGCCGGCGGCGGGATTCACGTCCGCCGCGGTGATCCCGTCGGCGGCATTCGCGGCAGGCGCGAAGACCGCGGCGGAAGCGGCCAGTGCCAGCACGGCGGCCGGCTTCGCGAGCCGGGTGAGCAGGTCGGTCGTGCGCATGTCCGGACCTCCAGTAAGTGAGCGATTCACGAACTCGGCCAGCTTCACGCCATCAGGTACAAAATCCGTACAATGCGAATGTCCTTCACTACCGGCTGTCGCGGCGGACCGTGGAATACCTGGTCACCGGGGTGTGTTGTAGCCCCTGCCAGCACGTCTGGCAGAATGACCCGCTGAAGTCCGGCACCGGTTCACCCCGCACTGGGGACCCGGGGCCAACGAGAGAGGACACCATGAAGAGCGGTATTCACCCCGAATACGTGACCACGACCGTCACGTGCAACTGCGGGAACAACTTCGTCACCCGCAGCACGAAGGAGTCGGGTCAGATCCACGTCGAGATCTGCTCGAACTGCCACCCCTTCTACACCGGCAAGCAGAAGATCATGGACACCGGTGGCCGGGTTGCCCGGTTCGAGAAGCGCTACGGCAAGCGTCAGCAGAAGACCGACGCCAAGTAGCTTGTCCGACGGCGCCCACCCGCACGCCCGGGTGGGCGCCGTTGTTCTGTCCGGGCTTGTTCGCGAGAGGGAGACGGCGAAGTGGATTCGAGTTCGCTCAAGGGGCTGCTCGACGAGCACGCACAGCTGGAACAGCAGCTCGCCGACCCCGCGGTGCACGCGGACCAGGCCAGGGCCCGGAAACTGGGCCGCCGCTACGCCGAGCTGAGCCCGGTCGTGCGCGCGGTGCGCGAGCTGGACCAGACCCGCGACGACCTTTCCGCGGCCAAGGAACTCGCGGCCGAGGACGCGGCGTTCGCCGCCGAGGCCGAAGAGCTGGCGGCGAAAATTCCGCAGCTCGAAGCGAAACTCACCGAACTCCTCCTGCCGCGCGACCCGTACGACGGCTCTGACGTCGTCATGGAAATCAAGTCCGGCGAAGGCGGCGAGGAATCCGCGCTGTTCGCCGGCGATTTGCTGCGGATGTACCTGCGCTACGCCGAACGGCACAACTGGAAGGCCGAGGTGCTCGACTCGACTGAGTCGGACCTCGGCGGCTACAAGGACGTCACGCTGTCGCTCAAGAGCAAGACCGCGGACGTCGAAGGCGTATGGGCAAGGCTGAAATTCGAGGGCGGCGTGCACCGCGTGCAGCGCGTGCCGGCCACCGAATCGCAGGGCCGCATCCACACGTCCGCGTCCGGCGTGCTGATTTATCCGGAACCGGAAGAGGTCGAGGTCGAAATCGACCCGAACGACCTCCGCATCGACGTGTTCCGTTCCTCGGGCCCCGGCGGGCAGAGCGTGAACACCACCGACTCGGCCGTGCGGATCACGCACCTGCCGACCGGGATCGTCGTGTCGTGCCAGAACGAGAAGTCGCAAATCCAGAACCGCGCGCGGGCGCTGCAGGTGCTGCAGGCGCGGCTCCAGCAGGTCGCCGAGGAAGAGGCGGCGGCGAAGGCATCGGACGCGCGTCGCTCGCAGGTGCGGACGGTGGACCGTTCGGAGCGCGTGCGGACGTACAACTTCCCGGAGAACCGGATTTCGGACCACCGGGTGAATTACAAGGCGTACAACCTGGACCAGGTTTTGGACGGCGAGCTGGACGGTGTGCTGGACGCACTGGCTACCGCTGACCGGGAGGAGCGGCTCGCCTCACAGGCGGGCTGATTCCTAGACCGCGGCCGGGATTTCCTCAGCGCTTGAGTCCTCAGTGTGCTCCGGCGCGCTTTCCGCACGGGGAAGCAGGCTGAGGACCGCGAACACCACAGCGAGCACAGTCGGGAACAGTGTCAGCAACTGGTGCTTGACGCCCTCGATGCCTTCGCCCAACGCAGACAGTCCGAGCTGTCCCGCCGCGAAGAACACCAGCAGGAACGCCACAATCCCGTACTCACGCCGATCCCGGCGGAACGCGCGCACTCCGGCCCAGCCGATGAGCACCCAAATCGGCACCAGCGCGAACAACCCGAGCGGCGCGATCAGCGCGGCCAGCCCGGAGAACACCGGCACCCGGTACTCCTTCGACAGCCGCGGCTGTCCGGACAGTTCGCCGAAGCTGCCGAGATTTGCCGGACGCGCGGTGAGGGCGTCGACCCCGCCCTGTTGCAGGATTTCGGCTGTCCGGCCAGGGTGCGTCGCGTAGTAGTGCAGCACGTCGCGGCGGCTGATTTTGTCCTTGTACTGCGGGTAAAGCGGGTCGTGCCAGGCGGCGCGCTCGCCCCACCAGCCGGTGCCGACGTACTGTTCGAACGATTCCGGCAGCCCGAGCGCGGCGAGGTCGGCCTTCGTGTCGTGCTTTCCGTCCACAATGGAGTCGAAGACCGCGTGGTACATGTTGGCCTCGCGGTACTCCGCGTTGGCCGGATCGCCTTGGGACTGGACCGCCAGGGTGCCCGCGCCCACGATCGCGAGCACCGCCAGCGGCAGCACCCAGCGTTTCCGCCCGCGCGCGCCGGACGGCCGGGTCAGCAGCAGCGCGAGCGCGAAAAGCGGGATGAGCAACAGGGTTTGCGATTTGGCGTTGATCCCGACGAGTCCGCCGAGGACAGTCACCGCCGCCCCGGCCCAGCGCAGGTTTCCCGGGCGGTGCAACAGGAAGAGGCCGCCGCAGATCAGCAGGATGCCGAGGAAAGCCGCGCCTTCGCTGAGCACTGACGCGAAGTAGCCGAAGAACGCCGAGTCGCCCATCACGAGCAGCAGCAAGACCGTGGCGATCAACCGGTTGCGCCGGTTCAGGTCGAGGCCGAGCACCGTGACGGTGATCGCGCCGGCGACCAGCACGCAGGTGAGCACGCCGAGCACCAGCAGGTTCAGCACGCCGGACGCACCGAACAACGCGCCGATTTTGCCTGCCGCCCAATCGAGCCAGGCCTGGCTCGAGACGTACGCGGAATCGCACGGCGGCGCGGACCCGTAACTGAACCGGACGAACCCTTCCGACGGCCGGTCCAGCTGCCGCCCGCCGAGCTGGCACAGCAACCGCCAGCCGTCGCCGTTGTCGGCCATGCCGACCGGGCGGGGCACGAGGAACCGCAGCAGCAACAGTCCGAGCGAGGCGACGAATACCCCGAGGCCGAAGCGCAGGTCCCTGGATCTCACCGGGCGGAGTCTATGGGGCGGGCTCGGGGCTGACGTCAGGCGGTTGCCGCGGCGAAGGCGGCCATCCGCTCCTCGTATCCGTCGTCATCGCCGAAATGCACGGCCACCGCGTCCGCGCCGGCCTCCCGATACCCACGGTAGGTCTCGACAGCCGCGCTCAAGTCGTCATCGAACTGCTGCCGGGCAATCCGTCGCACGCGCCGTTCAGGATCGAGCCGAGTCAGCGTCGCAGCTCGTTCCGCGAAAGCCTCCGGCGAGAGTCCCGCACTCAGCCACTGGTCCCCGGCTCGAACCGCCCGGCGCAGCGCGACCGTCGAGTTCCCGCCGACCAGGATCGGAATCCGCCCCCGCGGCCGTGGCTCGAAATACCCGCCAGCCCGGCCGCGTCCGGTAGTGAACAGCTGGTCCAGCAGCGAAAGCGTGTCGTCCAGCGTCGCCCCGCGCCGGGAGAAATCCGCGCCGATCTCCGCGAACTCCGGCTCGTTCCATCCCGCGCCGACGCCCAGAATCAGCCGGTGCCCGGACAGCCGGTCGATCGTCGCGACCTGTTTGGCCAGCAGGTACGGCTCGCGCAGCGGCGCGATCACCACCGACGTGCCCAGTTGCACGCGTTCGGTCGCCGCAGCGAGGTAGGCGAGCGTCGCGAGAGGCTCGTACACGCCGCCGAAAACCTCGCCGAACGGTTCCGGCGGCAGCACGTGGTCAGGCAGCCAGACGGATTCGTACCCCAGCTCCTCGGCCAGCCGGGCGAGGTCGGCGAGGCGTCGCGGGGTCAGGTCGGGCGCTTCGTTCGGGAGGACGACCTGGCGGCTCATCGCAGCACCTTCCGGATCGCGGTGAGCCAGGCGTCCGGCGCCTCGTCGGTGATGCCGTGCCCGGACTCGATCTCGACCAGCTCCGCGCCGGGAATGCCGTCGGCCAGCTCGCGCGAATGCCTCGGCGGCACGAGGGCGTCCAGCGTCGTGGCGATCACCAGCGTCGGGACCGCGATCGACGCCAGTTCCGCCCTTGTGTCGACGGATCGCACCAGTTCGACCTGCTTCGCCGTGCCCTCGGGCACCGATTCGGCCAGCCCGGCGACCGCTGCGGTGAGCTGCTCCGCCGTCAGCGTGGCGAGGAACTGCTCGCTGACGGCGGTCAGCATCAGGAACTTGGCGAGCCGGACGCGGTCGCCTTTCAGCAGCTCCGCCCACACATCCAGCGCCAGCTCCATCCGCGCGTCCGGCCGGGCGAGACCGGCGGTGAGGATGAGCCCGGTCACGCGATCGGGGTGCCGGGTGGCCACGCGGACCGCGACGGCCGTGCCGAGCGAGTAGCCGAGGACGGTGAATTTCTCGACGCCAGCGTCGACGGCGGTCGCGACCAGGCCGTCGGCGAGTTCGTCGAGCGTGCCGCCCGCGACGGGGTAATCGGCCCCGACCACGGTGTGCGTACGGGAGAGATCGTCCAGCAGCGGACCGAAGTTGGCGTGCACGCCGCCGCCCGCGCCGTGCGCGAGCAGCAGGCCGGGACCCGCTCCGAGAACGAGAGGCGCGAAATGTTCTGTCATGTTCGCGACGTTAAGGATTGACACCAGTGTGAAGGCCAGAGGCGGGGGAGAATCGGATGCTGATCGGCGAACTCGCGCAGCGCACCGGCGTCGCGCCGCGGCTGCTGCGCTACTACGGCGAACAGGGGCTCCTGGACTCGGCGCGCAACACGAGCGGCTACCGGGTGTACGGCGAGGAGGCCGTCGTGCGGGTGTGCCAGATCCGGAAACTGCTGGCCGCGGGCCTGACCACGGAGATGATCGCCCAGATGCTCGACTGCGCGGTCGGTCCCGCCGCGCACCTGGACCTGTGCCCCGACCTGGTGCGCAGGCTGCGCGGGGAACTGGCCGAAGTGGACCGCCGGATGGGGGACCTGGCTCAGCGGCGCGAAGTCCTGTCCGGGTATCTCGGCCAGGCGTGACGCCCGCGCGGGCGGGGGTCGATACGCTGAGCAGCACCCCCGTTGGGGGCAGCTTCGACGAGTGAAGGACGACCAGTGAATCGGCAGCCGCTGCGCCTGGCCATCATGGAGGCCACCCGGATCCTCACCGAGGCGGGCGTGGAATCGCCGCGGTCGGACGCGGATCTCATCGCCGCGCACGTGCTCGGCGTGGAACGGGGCAGGCTGCCGATGGTGCCGCTGGTCGACCCGCCGGTGATCGACGCGATCGGCCAGCTGGTCGCGCAGCGCGCCAAGCGGATCCCGCTGCAGTACCTGACCGGATGGGCCGCGCTCGGCAACATCACGGTCAACGTCGGCGCGGGTGTGTTCGTCCCTCGCCCGGAGACCGAACTGCTCCTCGAATGGGGCGTGAAGTTCCTGCAGGGCCGCGAATACCCGGTGGTGGTCGACCTGTGCACCGGCTCCGGCGCGCTGGCGCTGGCGCTGGCACACGAACGCCCGGACGCGGTGGTCTACGCGGTCGACGTCGACCCCCAGGCGCTCGCCTGGGCCCGGCACAACGCCGACGTGCACACCGCCGCCGGAAACACGCCGATCCGGCTCTACTCCGGCGACATCTCGGACCCGACGATGTTCGCCGAACTCGACGGTCTCGTGGACCTGGTGCTCTGCAACCCGCCGTACGTGCCGGAGGGCACGCCGGTCCCGCCGGAGGTCGGCGAACACGACCCGGCGCGCGCGGTCTTCGCGGAGGAAAGCGGCTTGGCGGTGATCCGGCACGCGATCGCGGCCGGTGCGCGGCTGCTGCGCCCCGGCGGCGGTCTGGCGATCGAACACGACGACACACACGGTTCGGCGGTCCCGGCTTTGGTGCGGGCAAGGCGAGTGCTGACCGGGGTCGAGGACCACCCGGACTACACAGGCCGCGCCCGCTTCGTCACCGCCCGTCGCCTCGGCTGAGGCCGCACTGTTCTCCGAAGGTCCGTGAAGGACTCCTTGAGGGAATCTGAGTCGGTAAAGGGGCCCTTCACGGACCGCTGTTGGCCGTGAAGGGCCGTTGAGGAGACCCGAGTCCGTGAAGGTGGCCCTCACGGACTTGCGCTGGTCCGTGAGGGCCACCTTCACGAACTTGGAGGTCGTGAGGGGAACCCTGAGGGACTCTGAGTCCGTGAGGGTTCCCCTCACGACCCGCCCGCCGCATCCAGCCGGTGGCGCTGCGCCATTCGCACCTTTGCCCCTGTCTTGCCCGACTTTCGTCGTGCGGCAGCGGGGTGGATTTCGTTCGCCCGCCTAACGATCACCGTTAGCGTCGGGCCTCGGGACCGCCGGGCGGACCGGCGGAGAAGTGAGGAGCGAGGATGAGATCCCCCTTACCCCGCCGGAATCACCGCATCCGGACCACCCGGACCATTCGCGGCCGCCTCGCCGCAGTCGTGGCGGCAGCGGCACTGGCGCCCGCGCTGCTCGCCGGGACCGCCGCGGCCGATCCGCTCACCCAGGGCTGGCCCGCGCCGCTGGATTCCGCGCACTGGGCCGACCAGGCGAGCATGACCTGGCAGGACTACCGCCACGTCCCCGGCACCAACTGGGCCGACCCGTCGCTGAAACCGACCGTGCGCAAGTTCAAGGGCGCCGTCGTGCTGGCCGACTACCCGGACGCGGATTTCGTGGTCACGAAAGCACCGCATTCGACCGTCTTCGGCAATCCGTCGCCGTCCGCGAGCAATCTGCCGCGCGAGAAAGTCGCGCAGCACTACCAGGATTTCCTCAACAAACCCGAAACCCTGAACCACGGCCACACCATCAACGAGTACTGGATGGAGGACTCCGGCGGCCGGTTCGGCGTCGACCTCACCGCGTTCGGCCCCTACCGCATGCCCGGCAAATCCTTCGAGTACGGCATGGAAATGCAGCCGGAGGACTGTCCCGCGAACGCCGACTGCACCCGCGACCTGCGCAAGGACGCGGGCGACGCGTGGCGCGCCGACGTCGGTCCGGTCGCCGACCAGTTCGACTTCATCTTCTTCCTCTCCGCGGGCCAGGACGAAAGCTCGACGTGGCAGGAATTCGGCGAGATGAAGTTCGGCACGAAGGAGAACGTGCCCGCCGAATTCGGCCCGCCGGGCAGCAAACCCGGCGACCGGAACTGGGCGCACACGCGCTACGTGCCGTGGACGTCGTGGGCCTCGGCGTCGACCATCTGGCCCAACGCGGCCAACGGATCCTCGACCCAGGCGGAAAGCTCGGGCCAGGGCGTGTTCGCGCACGAGTTCAGCCACATCCTCGGCATCGGCGACAACTACAACAACCCGTTCGGCAATCCGCCCCGGCGCTCGTACACCGGGCCGTGGGAAATGTTGTCGCGCGGCAGTTTCAACGGCCCCGGCGGCCCGCACACGCGCTGGCAGATCCCGGCGACCGAAGGCGGTTCGATGGGCGCGCACCACATGCTGCGCAACAAACTCAAGCTCGGCATCGTCGATCCGAAGGCCGTCCTGAACCTGGACCGGAACCAGCTCGCCACGACCGGTCCCGTCACCGCTCGCGTGACTGCGAGGGAAGCGGAGCCCGCGTCCGGCGCGTACGCGGGCGTCACGATCGCGCTCACCGGTGGCGACCGTTCGCCCCAGTGCGATCCGGCGACGGACCCGAAGTGCGACGGCGGCGGGTACGACCACTACAGCCTCGAGGTCGTCGACCGGATGGGTTCGGACTCGTTCGCGCCGGATTCCGGCGTCCTGCTGGCCAAGACCAAGGCCAAGGACGCCGCGCCGTTCGAATGGATCGTCGACGCGAACCCGCAGGACATCGGCCTGACCGACTACGTCCGCGCGGACGGCACGCCGGTCAAGATCACCGTCGGCGACTACCGGCAGCTCAACGACGCCACGTTCAAGGCGGGCACCGGCGCGGCCGGCGGCTACGAGTACACCGACGAAGCCAACCGGTTGCGGTTCCTCGTCACCGACCTCGACCGGGACAGCCGCGGCGTCCTGTCGTACACGGTCACCGTCGCGTCGCTCGACGGCGCCGGACCGCAGGCACGGGGCGCGTGGCTGTGGCCCGCACTGCCCGCGTTCACCCGCGGCGGGCTGGCCACCTGCGACTTCCGTCTGTCGAACCAGGGTTCGGCACGCGGCGCGGCAGCTCCGTACGACCAGGACACCTACCGGCTGACCGCGTCCACTGACGCTCGCGGCTGGGAAGTCCGGCTCCCGAATGCCTTGGCCACCGCCAAGTTCGGCAGCTCGACGCAAATCCAGGCGTACGCGAAACGTTCGGCGGACGCACCGCACACCGCTCGCGTGCGGCTCACCGCCACGTCGATCGCCGACCCGTCGAAGTCAACGACGACTGCCTGTACCGCGATCGGATTCTGAGCGCTGAAAGGCGTCATCCGTCCATCCGGCGGATGGCGCCTTTCGGCTGGGCGGCAACTGCTTGCCCCGCCGCAAGGCCACCCCCTACCTTGGGGCGGCCGAACAATCAGACTTCTGGGGGAGTCATGTTCATGCGTCATCGAATCACCGCCGGATGCGGCGCCGCGCTCATCGCCGCCACAGCGCTCACCGCGAGCGCGACGAACGCGTCCGCCGCCGCCGGGCCGACCACGCTGCCCGCCAGCCAATACACCTTGACCTCGGATTACCACAAATACGACGCGGCCTACTCGGGCCTCGCGTCGAAGCTGCACACCGTGCCGGTGCACACCGTCATGGACAACGCGAACCACGACCGCAAGCCGCTGCCGTCGACGTTCAACCCGGCCGGTCTCACCGGCGGGTTCCGCTTCGACGACGGCGACAACACCGACTGCACCAACTATCCGCAAGGCATCACCACCAGCCGCGACGCGGTCGGCGGCGACAACGGCGGCAACTACGACGGACACCAGCTCGTCGCTGTCAGCTGGTACACGCGCGACAAATGCGGCGGCAAGCAGGTCCGCAGCCGGATCACCCTCGCCGACTGGGACGCGACCTACCCGAACAAGTACCGCAAAATCCTGCTCGTCGAACCCACCGGCACCACCGCTTCGCCGAACTACAAGGACATCCCGATCCACGCCGGCGGCGTCTCCTGGTACGGCGACTACCTGTACGTCGCCGACACCGGCGGCGGCATGCGGGTCTTCGACATGCGCAAGATCCTCGAGGTCAACTCGGGCGGCACGGCGGATCAGATCGGCCTTTCCAGCGGCCAGTACTACGCGCACAACTACCGCTACGTCCTGCCGCAGGTCGGCACGGTCGCCGCGCACACCGCCTCCGGCCCGAACCTGGCCTGGTCGAGCATCTCGCTGGACCGGGTGAGCAAGTCGATGGTGATGACCGAGTACACCTGCAAGGCCGACTGCGCGGACTACCCGAACCGCCCGCCGCGCGCGGTGCGCTTCCCGTTCGCCTCGGGAGCGACGACGTTCGCAGCCTCGACGACGGCGAGCCAGGCTCTCCAGCTGCCCTGGTACAACCTCAACGGCGTCGCCTCGCACAACGGCCGCTGGTGGTTCAACTCCTCCACTCAGAAGCAGCTCTACTACTGGACCCCAACCGCGGGCCCGGCCACGCACGCCTGGGTGAGCAGCGGGGAGAGCATCTCGTACTGGGAGGACCCGAAGGACGCGGATCTCCTGTGGTCGCTTCAGGAGGGGGCGGGGAACCGGAACGTGTTCGCGGTGAAGCAGGCCAGCTACGGCAGCTGATCGCCTGACCTTCGGCCGCTGACCCCCCGGGTCAGGCGGCCACTCGGCCAGGCTCGGTCCGGTGCGGCCGCGCCCCGCGCCGGACCGAGCCCTCCGCCTCGTCCCTGACGAAATGCCACATTGGGTGCGTGGGATGCACCGAACGCCGCTTTGGGTGCGTGGGATGCACCCAAAGCGGCATTGGGGCAGCCCCCGCACCCTCACCCGAGCCCTTCGCCATCGCCCTGCCGGAGTCACGTCAGCTCGCGCGGCGCGAGATCCTCCGCATCGGACCGAGCCATCCGCTCCCGCAGCCGTCTGTGAAGGGCTCCTTGAGGGAATCTGATTCCCTCAAGGAGCCCTTCACGGACCTCCGCATCGCGTACCGAGCCCGCCCCTCGCCGGAGCCAGACCGCTCCACCGCCCCATCGCACCTCGGGGCGCTCCGAACCCGTCCGCGCCGGGGGATAGGCTGCCCGTCATGAGTGCGGTCTACGACTGCGGCAAGCGCGAATCCCGAGCCGAAGGCCTGTCCGCGGCGGCTGCCGCGGTGCGGTCGAGCCGGCTGGTCGTCCTGCCGACGGACACGGTGTACGGCATTGGCGCCGACGCGTTCGACTCCGGCGCCGTCCAGGCGTTGCTGCGGGCGAAGAACCGCGGCCCGGACATGCCGGTCGGCGTTCTCGTCGGCTCCTGGTCCACTGTGGACGGTCTGGTGCTCGGCGTTCCGCCGCAGGCGCGCGCGCTCATCGAGGCGTTCTGGCCCGGCGACCTGTCGATCGTGCTGCCGCACGCGCCGAGTCTGCAGTGGAATCTCGGCAACTCGCGCGGCACGGTGATGCTGCGGATGCCGTTGCACCCGGTCGCGCTGGAGCTGCTTCGCGACGTCGGCCCGATGGCGGTGTCGAGCGCGAACGTCTCCGGGCGCCCGCCCGCCTCGACCGCCGAGGAAGCCCAGGAGCAGCTCGGCGACTCGGTGTCGGTGTACCTCGACGGCGGGTCGAGCGGGGAAGCGGTGGCCTCGTCCATCGTGGACCTGACTGGCGACAAGCCGGTGGTGCTGCGCGAGGGCGCGGTCACGAAGGCCGCCATCGCCGAGGTGATCGGCGTCGCCGAGGAGACGCTGGACTGAGCCGGGCAAGTGACTGCCGTTCACCGGGGCCGCACGCGGGCGCGGTAGCGTGGCGCGGTGACTCCGACCTCCCGGCGGGCGTGACGCGGTCATGCCTGTAGTCCAAGGACTTCTCCCGATCCGGGAGTACCTGCTCGTCGCGCTGACCGCGACCGCGGTGACCTATCTGCTGACCGGCGTCGTGCGGCGCGTGGCCATCCGGATCGGCGCGATCGCCAACCCCCGCGCGCGCGACGTGCACGTCAAGCCCATCCCGCGGATGGGCGGCGTCGGCATCTACCTCGGGATCGCCGCGGCGATGGGCCTCGCGCACCAGCTTCCCGCGCTCAGCCACGGTTTCGACGTCTCCTACGACGCGGTCGGCGTGCTGCTCGCGGCGGGCGTCATCTCGCTCATCGGCATCCTGGACGACCGGTTCGAGCTCGACGCGTGGACGAAGCTCGCCGGACAGGTCATGTGCGCCGGGATCCTCGTCATCTTCGGCGTGCAGTGGGTGTCGTTCTGGGTGCCGTGGGGCGGGAACGGCGATTCCATCGGTTCGGTGCTGGTGCTGGACAAGAACCAGGGCGCGCTGCTGACCGTCGTCATGGTCGTCGTCATGGTCAACGCGATGAACTTCGTCGACGGCCTCGACGGGCTGGCCGGCGGGCTCGGCTTCATCGCCGCGACGGCCACCTGCGTGTTCTCGCTCGGCCTGCTCGACAACGCGGGCGGCGACTTCGGCTCGTACCCGCCCGCGCTGATCGCCGCCGCGCTCGCCGGGGCATGTCTTGGTTTCCTCCCGTACAACTTCCAGCCCGCCAAAATTTTCATGGGCGACTCCGGATCGATGATGATCGGCCTGATGCTCGCCGGAGCCACCACATCGGCGAGCGGACGAGTCAACTACACCCGGTTCTCCGCGTCGGACGCGCTGGCCCTGCTGTCCCCGCTGGTGGTCGTGGTGGCCGTGCTTTTCGTGCCGGTGCTCGACCTCGTGATGGCCGTCGTCCGGCGCACGCGGCGCGGGCAGAGCCCGTTCGCCGCCGACAAAATGCATCTGCACCACCGGTTGCTGGAAATCGGCCATTCGCAACGGCGCGCGGTGCTGCTGATCTATTTGTGGGCCGGAATTCTCTCTTTCGGCGCGGTCTCCATCACGATTTTCGACAGCCCCGTCGTGTTCTGGTCGATTGGCGCGGCATTGGTGCTGGCGGTGCTCGTTTCCCTGGTGCCGCGGCTGCGTTCCCGGCACCGCCCCGGCGTCTGACCCCGCGGGCGGTCTATACTGGCGGGTCGAACCGAACGAGGAGCGAATGCAGTGAGCGACACCGAGACGCCCGAGACGACGCCCGAGACGTCCCAGGCCGCGGCTCAGGCCAAAGCTCCGGAGAACCCGCACGCCGCTCCGGTGCGCCAGCTCGCGCGCTCGATGACGCGGGCCTCGCTCCTGTTCACCCCGCCGTTCATCCTGATCTGCATTGTTCTTTTCACCGTCCTCAACGGACTGCACGGCTTCCTCGGGGCCCTGGTCGGCGGCGTGCTGGCGATGGTCGCCTCGCTCTCGACGCTGGGCATGATGAAGGTATCCGCCGGACAGGACCCGTCGCTCGTGATGCTCATCGCGCTCGGCGGTTACGCGGCGAAGGTCATCCTGTTGTTCCTCGCGCTCACTCTGCTCAAGGGCGTCACCGTGCTGCACCCGCTTTCCCTCGGGATCACGATGATCGTCGCCATTCTCGTGGCCGCCGCCGTGGAGTTCGCGACATTCCGCAAAGCGCGTATCCCGACCATCATTCCCGCCTCGAATTGACGGATTCGGGACAAGGGTCCCAGCCGGATTCGGGACCTAGGTCCTGGACCATTCGGCTGGTTAGGAGTACGCCTGTACGGCAGTGATTGACCTGCTGGTATGGTCCGCGTCATGGGTGGCGGCCTCGGCCGCGCACTCCCGACGACGAACCGCGATCAGCAGTGTGGCGACCGGATGGTTCCGCCTCTCAACCCGCTGGTCCGAAGTAGACCGCAGGGCAGTGTTCACGCGAGACCTCCCTCGTGCGCAGACCGGCTGGCTGGCTCCGCGCACGGTGGGTACCGCCGCCTCCGGCGTCCCGATGCGTATCGGGTACGTTAAGTCCAGATCGTGACGATTCCCCCGGCGGAGTGAACGCCGGCCGGGAGAACCGGGAGGAGCCCAGTGGCCGCGCTGGTACTGACCGAGGGTGCGACCTTCGCGCCCCCTGGCGCCGAAAGCTTTGAGCTGCCGCCGTTGTTCGGCTTCGTCACGAAGCCGATGCTTCTGGTGGTGCTCTCGGTGATCATCATCGCGGGGTACTTCCTGCTGGCGACGCGCAAGCTGAAGGTCGTTCCGACCAAGGGCCAGTTCGTGGCCGAGGGCATCTACGACTTCGCGCGCAACAACATCGCCCGCGAGCAGATCGGCTCGAAGGATTTCCAGCGCTTCGTGCCGGTGATCTTCGCGTTGTTCACCTTCATCTTGATGAACAACCTCTACGGGGTCATCCCGTTCCTGCAGTTCCCCACCATGGCGCGGTTCGGGTTCCCGATCGCGTTGTCGGTGCTCGTGGTCTACCCGGTGTACCACTACGTCGGGATCAAGAAGCACGGCCTCGGCGGGTACTTCAAGAAAGAACTCGCGCCGGCCGGCGTCCCCGGCCCGGTGCTCCCGCTGTTCGCGCTGATCGAGTTCGCGGAGAAGTTCTTCCTGAACCCGCTCACGCTCGCCATCCGTGTTTTCGCGGCCATGTTCGCGGGACACCTGATCCTGGCGGTCTTCACCCTCGGCGGCACCTTCCTGCTGACCGAGACCTCGAGCATCGCGCTGAAGCCGGTGTCGCTGGTGGCGTGGATCTTCGCTATCGGCCTGACGTTCCTGGAGGCGTTCATCCAGTGCCTCCAGGCGTACATCTTCGCCCTGCTGTCCGCGGGGTACATCGGCGCCGCGCTGGCGTCGGAGCACTGAGAACACCACAAGACCCCGATCCGCGTGAGTGCGCGGACCGAAGTGAAGGGAAACGCACGTGAGCAACATCGTCCTGGCCGAGGCTGCCGCCCAGACCGTCAACCTCAACGCCGGCCTCGCCGCCATCGGCTACGGCCTGGGCGCGATCGGCCCCGGCATCGGCGTGGGCCTGATCTTCGCCGCGGTGATCAACGGCACCGCGCGTCAGCCGGAGGCCCAGAGCAAGCTGCAGGGCATCGGTTACGCCACCTTCGTGCTCACCGAGGTGCTGGCCCTGATCGGTATCGTCATCTACTTCATCGCCTCCGCTGCCTGAGTCGTTCGCTCTCGCTTAAGGAGACGTTGTGCTGAAGACCCAAGTGGAGTTGTTGGCAGAGGCCCACAACCCGATCATGCCCGACTGGTCGGAAGTGATCCTCGGCATCGTCGCCTTCCTGATCCTGCTGTTCATCCTCAAGAAGTACGTCGTCCCTCGTTTCGAGAAGGCGTACGAGGAGCGGGCGCAGAAGATCGAAGGCGGGATCGAGAAGGCCGAGAAGGCTCAGGCAGAGGCCGAGAAGGCGCTGTCGGAGTACAAGGCCCAGCTGGCGGACGCCCGTTCCGAGGCAGCGAAGATCCGCGACGACGCCCGGCTCGAAGCCGAGCAGATCAAGGCGGAGCTGCGGGAGCAGGCCGAGTCCGAATCCCAGCGGATCGTGGCACAGGGCCACGCCCAGCTGCAGGCGCAGAAGGCGCAGATCGTCGCCGAGCTGCGGGCCGAAATGGGCCGCAACGCGGTCGAGCTGGCCGGCCGCATCGTCGGCGAGTCGCTCGAGGACGAGGCGCGCCGTCGCGGCACCGTCGACCGGTTCCTCGCGGAGCTGGACACCGCCGGGGCCACCAACGGAGCGGGGAAGTAACCAGAGATGACGCTGCATGCTGCGAGCCGTGAAGCGCTCGACCTCGCCGAGCAGAAGCTCGGCGAGGTGCTGGCCGGAGCGGGCGCTGACCCCGCGAAGGCCGGGGATGAGCTGCTCTCGGTCGTCGACCTCCTTGACCGCGAAATCGGCCTGCGCCGCGCGGTCGGCGATTCTTCGGTCGCGCCGGAGAGCCGCCAGGGCCTGGTCCGCCGCCTGTTCGACGGAAAGCTGAGCGAACAGGCCCTGAAGGTGCTCGACACCGTGGCGGGCAGCCGCTGGTCCAGTCCCCGCGAGCTGGTGGACGGGCTCGAATCGATCGGCCGTTCGGCGCTGCTCACCGCCGCCGAAAAGGCCGGGAACGTCGAAACCGTCGAGTCTCAGCTGTTCCAGGTCGCGCGGATCGTCGCGGGCGCCCCGGAACTCGAGGCGGCGCTGTCCGACCTGACCGCTCCCGCGGAGGCGAAGCGGACCCTGGTCCGCGGGCTGTTCGCGGGCAAGGTCGACGCGGTCGTCGAGACCCTGGTCGAGCAGGCCGTGCAGCGCGCCAAGGGGCGCGGCATCGGCAACGCGCTCGACAAGCTGGTCGCGCTGGCCGCCGAGCGGCGCGAGCGCTCGGTCGCGTACGTGACCTCGGCGAACGCGCTCACCGACGAGCAGCGGGCCCTTCTCGGGACCAAGCTCGACGGCATCTACGGGCGGCCGATCGCGCTGCACGTCGAGATCGACCCGGCACTCGGCGGCGGCCTCGTCGTCCGCGTCGGGGACGAGGTCATCGACGGCAGCACCTCCGGGCAGCTGGCGGCCGCGCGCCGCACGCTGAGCCGGGCCTGAGCGGCACAACAGACTTTGCACACTGGACAGAAGAGAAGCGAGAGCGGGAACGAAATGGCGGAGCTGACGATCTCCTCGGACGAGATCGCCCACGCGATCGAGAATTACGTCTCGAGTTACGCCCCTTCCGTGGAGCGGGAAGAGGTCGGCGTCGTCGCCGACGCCGGTGACGGCATCGCCCACGTCGAAGGGCTGCCCTCGGCCATGGCCAACGAGCTGCTCGAGTTCCCGGGCGGCGTGCTTGGCGTGGCACTGAACCTGGACGCGCGCTCCATCGGCGCCGCGATCCTCGGCGACTTCGAGAGCATCGAAGAAGGCCAGCAGGTCAAGCGGACCGGCCAGGTCCTCTCGGTGCCGGTCGGCGAAGGCTACCTCGGCCGGGTCGTCAACCCGCTCGGCCACGCCATCGACGGCCTCGGCGAGATCGAGACCACGACCCGGCGTCCGCTGGAGGTCAAGGCCGCCTCGGTGGTCGAGCGCCAGCCGGTGGCCGAGCCGCTGCAGACCGGCATCACCGCGATCGACGCGATGACCCCGATCGGGCGCGGCCAGCGCCAGCTGATCATCGGCGACCGCAAGACCGGCAAGACCGCGGTCGCGGTGGACACGATCATCAACCAGAAGGCCAACTGGGAGACCGGCGACCCGAAGAAGCAGGTTCGCTGCATCTACGTCGCGGTCGGCCAGAAGGGCTCCACGATCGCCTCGGTGAAGTCGGCGCTCGAGGACGCGGGCGCGATGGAGTACACCACCATCGTCGCGGCCCCGGCCTCCGACTCGGCCGGCTTCAAGTGGATCGCCCCCTACACCGGCTCGGCCATCGGCCAGCACTGGATGTACGAGGGCAAGCACGTCCTGATCGTGTTCGACGACCTGACCAAGCAGGCCGACGCCTACCGCGCGATCTCGCTGCTGCTGCGCCGCCCGCCGGGCCGCGAGGCGTTCCCCGGCGACGTCTTCTACTTGCACTCCCGTCTCCTTGAGCGTTGCGCCAAGCTGTCGGACGAGCTGGGCGCCGGCTCGCTGACCGGCCTGCCGATCATCGAGACCAAGGCCAACGACGTGTCGGCCTACATCCCGACGAACGTCATCTCGATCACCGACGGCCAGTGCTTCTTCCAGTCGGACCTCTTCAACGCCGGTCAGCGCCCGGCCATCGACGTGGGCATCTCGGTGTCCCGCGTGGGTGGTGCCGCGCAGGTCAAGGCGATGAAGAACGTCGCGGGCTCGCTGCGCATCGACCTGTCCCAGTACCGCGAACTGGAGGCGTTCGCCGCCTTCGCCTCGGACCTGGACGACGCGTCGAAGGCGCAGCTGGAGCGCGGCGCCCGGCTGTACGAGGTGCTCAAGCAGCCGCAGTACTCGCCGGTCCCGGTCGAGGAGCAGGTCGCCACGGTGTACCTGGGCACGAACGGCCACTACGACTCGGTCCCGACCGAGGACGTGCGCCGGTTCAACCTCGAGTTCCTCGACTCGGCGCGGCGCAAGCACGCCGAGGTCCTGGGCGCGATCCGCGACACCGGCAAGTTCGAGGACAGCACCCGCGACGCCCTGATCGCGGCGGTGAACGAATTCAAGAAGGAGTTCACCACCGCCGAGGGCAAGCCGCTGGAGTCGAACGCTGACGCGATGGCCGCCGAGAAGGTCGGGCAGGAGACCGTCAAGGTCAACAAGCCCGCCCCGAAGAAGTGAGCTGGTAGCCCATGGCCGCACAACTCCGGGAGCTTCGCTCGCGCATCAAGGCGACGAAGTCGATCGGCAAGATCACCAAGGCGATGGAACTCATCGCCACCGCGCGCATCACCAAGGCGCGCGCGAAGGTCGCCGCTTCCCGGCCGTACGCGGACGAGATCACCAAGGTGCTCTCGGCGCTGGCCGGCGCGGCGGCCAACCTCGACCACCCGCTCCTGGTCGAACGCCCGAACCCGAAGCGCGCCGCCGTCCTGGTCGTCACCAGTGACAAGGGCCAGTGCGGCGGTTACAACTCCAACGTGCTGAAGGCGACCGAAGAACTCCTTGCCCTCCTCAAGTCCGAGGGCAAGGCGGTCGACGTCTACACGACCGGCAGCAAGGGCCTGAACTACTACCGGTTCCGCAACCGTCCGGTGACCGGCAGCTGGATCGGCTTCTCCGACCAGCCGGGCTACCCGGACGCGGTCGCGGCGGCCGAGACGCTGGTGAAGTCCTTCAACGCGGGTGTCGACGACGCCTCGGGCAATGCCGACGGCATCACCGGGGTGGACGAGATCCACGTCGTCTACACCGAGTTCGTGTCGATGCTGACGCAGCGGCCGGTCGCCAAGCGCGTCGCGCCGCTCGAGGTCGAGTACTCCGAGGGCGAGGACGAGAAGCCCGCCGGTCTGCTGCCGAGCTACGAGTTCGAGCCCAGCGCCGACAAGCTGCTCTCCGCGCTGCTGCCGAAGTACATCAACACCCGGCTGTACTCGGCGCTGCTGGAGTCCGCGGCCTCGGAGCTGGCGGCCCGCCGCACGGCGATGAAGGCCGCGTCGGACAACGCGAACGACCTGGTCGGCACCCTGACGCGGGAGATGAACCAGGCCCGGCAGGCGCAGATCACCCAGGAGATCTCCGAAATCGTCGGTGGCGCGAACGCGCTCACCGCAGCAGGAAGTGATGATTGATGACCAGTACTGAAGCCCCGCGCGCCAAGGGGCGCATCGTCTCGGTGACCGGGCCGGTCGTCGACGTCGAGTTCCCGCGCGGTTCCGTCCCCGACCAGTTCAACGCGCTCAAGGTCGAGATCGAGTTCGAGCAGCTGCGCAAGACGGTGACGCTCGAGGTCGCGGCCCACCTGGGCGACAACCTCGTGCGCACCATTTCGCTGCAGCCGCAGGACGGCCTCGTCCGCGGCGCGGAGGTCACCGACACCGGCGGCCCGATCACCGTTCCGGTGGGCGACAAGGTCAAGGGCCACGTCTACAACGCGCTCGGCGAGTGCCTCGACGAGCCCGGCTACGGCGACGACCTCGAGCGCTGGGGCATCCACCGCAACCCGCCGTCCTTCGACCAGCTCGAGGGCAAGACGGAGATGCTGGAGACCGGCCTGAAGGTCGTCGACCTGCTGACCCCGTACGTCCAGGGCGGCAAGATCGGCCTGTTCGGCGGCGCGGGCGTGGGCAAGACGGTGCTGATCAAGGAAATGATCACCCGTGTCGCCCGGAACTTCGGCGGTACGTCGGTGTTCGCCGGCGTCGGCGAGCGCACCCGTGAGGGCAACGACCTCTTCCTGGAGATGTCCGAGGACGGCGTCATCAACGACACCGCCCTCGTGTTCGGCCAGATGGACGAGCCGCCGGGCACGCGTATGCGCGTCGCGCTGTCCGCGCTGACCATGGCGGAGTACTTCCGCGACGTCCAGAACCAGGACGTGCTGCTGTTCATCGACAACATCTTCCGGTTCACCCAGGCCGGTTCCGAGGTGTCGACCCTGCTGGGCCGCATGCCTTCGGCCGTGGGCTACCAGCCGACGCTGGCCGACGAGATGGGCCAGCTGCAGGAGCGGATCACCTCGACCCGAGGCCGTTCGATCACCTCGATGCAGGCGATCTACGTGCCCGCGGACGACTACACCGACCCGGCCCCGGCCGCGACGTTCGCCCACCTGGACGCCACCACCGAGCTTTCCCGGTCGGTGTTCCAGAAGGGCATCTTCCCGGCGGTGGACCCGCTGGCGTCGACGTCGACGATCCTCGACCCGGCGATCGTCGGCGAGGACCACTACCGCGTCGCCTCCGAGGTCATCCGGATCCTGCAGAAGTACAAGGAGCTGCAGGACATCATCGCGATCCTCGGCATGGACGAGCTTTCCGAAGAGGACAAGCTCACCGTGCAGCGGGCGCGCCGGATCGAGCGCTTCCTGTCCCAGAACATGCTGGTGGCCGAGGCCTTCACGCAGATCCCGGGCTCCACGGTGCCGCTGTCGGAGACCATCGAGTCGTTCGACCGCATCACCAAGGGCGACTTCGACCACTACCCGGAGCAGGCGTTCCTGGGCATTGGCGGGCTCGAGGACCTCGAGAAGAAGTACCACGAGATCACCGGCAAGTGAGTGCGTGAGACCGGCGGGGGCACTGTCCATTGTGGACATCGGCCCCCGCCGTTCTCGTAACCGAAGCAAGACCTATTACACTCGGTGGTGACACCCCGAGCGAAGGAGTGCTACGTGGCTGAGATGTCCGTGGAGCTGGTTGCCGTCGAGCGCCGGCTCTGGTCGGGTACCGCCACCTTCGTGGTGGCGCAGACCACCGAGGGCGAGATCGGCATCATGCCCGGACACGAGCCGGTGCTGGGCCAGCTCGTCGAGGGTGGCGTGGTGAAGGTGAACACGACGGACGGCGACGTGCTGACCGCCGCGGTGCACGGCGGGTTCCTGTCCGTCACCGCGACCGGGGTGAGCGTGCTCGCGGAGAGCGCCGAGCTGTCCGACGAAATCGACGTGGCGGCCGCGAAGGCAGCCCTCAGCACCGGCGACGAGGCCGAGCGGACGAGGGCCACGGCCCAGCTCCGCGCGGCCGGACAGCCGGTCTGAGCGGACTAGACGGGCAGGAGCCGGGCCGTGCAGATCGCTGTGGTGGTGCTAGCGCTCCTGATCGTGCTTGTCGTCGTGGTCGGCTGGTACGGCCAGCGGTGGATCCGGATGCGCCGCGGCGGCGGCGTCAGCGTGGCGCTGCGGTGGCGTCCGGACAGTCCCCGTTCGAGCTGGCATCTCGGCCTCGGCCGGTACGAGGGCGAGAAATTCGTCTGGTACCGGGTGTGGAGCCTGCGCACCGGCCCGGATCGCGTGTTCCAGCGGGAAAGCATGCAGATCGCGGACCGGCGGGACCCGTCCGGTTCCGAGGCGTACGCGGTGCCTGAGGGGTCGACGGTGCTGCGCTGCGAGTCCTCGGACCAGGAAGCGATCGAGATCGCGATGGGGCCGGGTGCGCTGACCGGATTCCTGTCGTGGCTCGAATCGGCTCCGCCGGGGCGACGGCTGCCGCGAGCTTCGTGAGTTTTTCAGCCGGGTCCGCCATTGCGGCGGGCCCGGCTTTTGTTTCTCGTGCAGCGGGTTCTCCGGCGCTAACCTGGGTGTATGGACGCCCGAGAACGGGAAGACCGCGCGCGCCGCTGGCAGACCTTGCCGAAGCCGGTGCGGCTCGAGGAGCTCACTGTCGCCCAGGCCGTCGAACCGGGCCGCGATTCGACGTGGGACGTCGACTACGAGCGGTACTGGGCCGCTCAGGAAGCCAACTGGGCCCGGTAGCCAGAGCCAGGCGGTGACGGCGCGGACAAGCTCGGCTAACCGCGCCGGTTTCTCTCCGTGCACGTTGTGGCCGCTGTCCACCCGCTTCCCGATGATTTCCTCGACGAACCGGGCCAGATCAGCCCCGATCGCGGCCGCGGTGTACTTCTCCGGCGCCCGGGCGGACTGGCCGTGGACGTCGACCGCGTACACCGTGAAGTCCCGCGCCAGTTCAGGCAGCACGCACGCGTGGCTCTGCCAGTCGACGGTCTGTCCGTGGATCAGCAGCAGCACCGGCCGGACCTTGGGCGTAGTGGAGCTTCGATCCGTTGACCACCGCGTCGTATCCGGTGAATTCAGCACGCCGGGTGCGGGCCACCGCCCAGTCGGACGTCTTGAGATTGCGGGCCGCCCAACCTCCGGCGGCGAGGACTGCCGCGGTGGGAACGGCGGCCGCGATCAGCCGCCCGGCCGCCACAGCACGTCGCCTTCCGGATTGGCCAGCCGGGCGAGGATGAACAGCAGGTCGGAGAGCCGGTTGAGGTACTTGGCGGCGATCGGGTTGGACGTGTCCGGCTCGGCCTCCAGCAGCGCCCACGCGGACCGCTCCGCGCGGCGGGAGACCGTGCGCGCCTGGTGCAGGAACGCCGCGCCCGGGGTGCCGCCCGGAAGGATGAAAGACGTGAGTTTCGGCAGCCGGTCGTTGAACTCGTCGCACCAGCCTTCGAGTTGTTCCAGGTACGCCTCGGTGATGCGCAGCGGCTCGTAGGGCGGGTCTTCCTGGATCGGGAGGCACAAATCCGCGCCGACGTCGAACAGGTCGTTCTGGATCCGGCGCAGCACTTCCGCGATCTCGTCGGTGAGCCCGCCGAGGGCGATCGCCAGGCCGAGCACGGAATTGGCCTCGTCGGTGTCGGCGTAGGCGGACAGCCGGGCGGAAGTCTTGGGGACCCGGGAACCGTCGCCGAGCGCGGTCGTGCCGCTGTCGCCGACCTTCGTGTAGACCCGGTTGATACGAACCACCATACGTTCGACTCTACCGGCCCGGGTTCGGGCAAAACTGGGCGAGAGGGCATGATTGGCGGCCATGAGCGAGCACTTCGACGTGCATGGCGGAGCCCGGCTGGTCGGCGAGGTCGACGTGGTCGGCGCCAAGAACAGCGTGCTGAAACTGATGGCCGCGGCACTGCTGGCCGAAGGCACCACGACCATCACGAACTGCCCGCAGATCCTGGACGTCCCGCTGATGGGCGACGTCCTGCGCAGCGTCGGCTGCGAGGTGGAGATCGAGGGCGACACGGCGCGCATCACCACGCCCAAGGAGCTGTCGCACCGCGCCGATTCGGCGGCGATGGGCAAGCTGCGCGCGTCGGTGTGCGTGCTGGGCCCGCTGGTCGGCCGCCTGAAGCAGGCGGTCGTCGCGCTGCCCGGCGGCGACGCGATCGGCCAGCGTCCGCTGGACATGCACCAGAACGGCCTCCGCAAGCTCGGCGCGACGAGCACCATCGAGCACGGGTGTGTCGTCGCGAAGGCCGAAACGCTGGTGGGCACCCAGATCTGGCTGGACTTCCCGAGCGTCGGCGCGACCGAGAACATCCTGATGGCGGCCGTGCTGGCCGAGGGCACGACGGTGATCGACAACGCCGCCCGCGAACCGGAAATCGCCGACATCTGCACGATGCTGACCGAAATGGGCGCGAAGATCGAGGGCGCGGGCACCTCGACGCTGACCGTCCACGGCGTCGAACAGCTGAACCCGACCGAACACCGCGTGATCGGCGACCGCATCGTAGGCGCGACCTGGGCGTTCGCCGCCGCGATGACCCGCGGCGACCTGACCGTGCGCGGCGTGAACCCGCACCACCTCGACCTGGTCCTGGACAAGCTGCGCCTGGCCGGCGCGGAGGTCACCACTTACGACGACAAGGGCTTCCGAGTCGTCCAGCCGGAACGCCCGAAGGCGGTCGACTGGGTGACCCTGCCGTACCCCGGTTTCGCCACGGACCTGCAGCCGTTCGCGGTCGCGCTGTCGGCGGTGTCCGAGGGCACGTCGATGATCACGGAAAACGTGTACGAGGCGCGGTTCCGCTTCATCGAAGAGATGATCCGGTTGTCCGGCGACGCCCGCACGGACGGCCACCACGCGGTGGTCCGCGGTGTGGAGAAGCTGTCGAGCGCGCCGGTGTGGGCGTCGGACATCCGCGCGGGGGCCGGGCTGGTGCTGGCCGGGCTGTGCGCGGACGGGGTGACCGAGGTGTGGGACGTGTTCCACATCGACCGCGGGTACCCGCATTTCGTGGAGAACCTGAACCGGCTGGGCGCGCGGATCGACCGGGTTGCGGGGGAGCCGGAGCGGGCTTGAGCGGCGGCTGCACCGCGGTCGCGAAGCCGGGGAAAGCGCTTGTCAGGCGTTCCCGGCTTCGCGAGGCGGCGGGGGGACGCCTCTTCCTGGCTCGGCCGTCCTGCTTGCAGCGTCCCAACCTGGTGGAAACGGTCGATCAGGTGCGCGATGTCCGTGCGAGGATCCGCGTCGAGCAACCGCGCGTCGGCTCCGACAGTGATCCTTCCCGTCCGCTGACCGATCTTTTCGGCTGAATGCCGGGCACCCGGCGTCAGCCGTAACCGGCTGGCGATTCTGATTACGCGCGCAACGCCCGCACCACCAGGTCCGTCACCTGATCCAAATACCCTTCCTCCGCCGGGATCCCGCGCACGATCAGCCGCCAGTAAACGATCCCCGCGCCCATGTCCAAGGCCATCTCGATGTCCGTGTCCGCCGGGATCTCCCCGCGCTCGATCGCCCTGGTGAACACCGCCCGGTTGATCGCCCGCCGCGGTCCGCCGATGGCTTCGCGGGCGAATTCGGCCATTGCCGGGTTTTGGCGCGCTTCCGCGATCAGCCCGGGGAAAATCCGCGAAAACCGCGGATGCGCGATCCAGCCGTAAAGCGCCTCCAGGGTGGCTCGGATATCTCCGCGCAGGCTGCCGGTGTCCGGGTCCACCGCGCGCGCCAGGCTGAATTCCGCGATGACCGCGCCGATCATTTCGTCTTTCGACCGCCAGCGCCGGTATAGCGCGCTTTTCCCGACTCCCGCGCGTTTCGACACCGCTTCCATCGACAGCCTCCCGAAGCCGTGATCGGCCAGCTCGTCGATCACGGCTTCGGTGATGGCGTAGGTGACGTCGGGCTGCAGCACGGCAGCTCCGGTCGGCGTCCGGCGGGTCGTCATGCCGACGAGTATAGCGTGTGGACGAGACGGTCCCGTCCCGTGTACGTTGGCGTCGAGACGGCACCGTCTCGTCCGTTCCTGAGGAGGGGTTCCGATGGCACTCATCGATCACGCGCTCGACCTGCTGGTCCAGCACGACATGGCCGGATTCGTGCAGCTGTTCGCCGAAGACGCCGTGCTCGAGTTCCCGTTCGCCGCGCCGAGCGAGCCCCAGCGCGTCGAAGGCCGCGCCGCTCTGGCCGAGTACCTGCGCGATTACCCGAACCTGTTCGACGTCCGCGAGGTCGCCGCCAAGCGCGTGCACCAGACGACCGATCCGGAGGTCTCGATCGCGGAGTTCGAGCTGGCCGGCATCGCGGTCGCCACGCAGAAGCCGTACCGCCTTGGCTACGTCGTGGTGCTGACCGTCCGCGACGGCCTGATCCGCCGCTATCGCGACTACTTCAGCCCGCTCGCGGTGATCGACGTTCTCGGGGTGCCGGGTGTCTGACGTCCTCGTGCTCGGCTCGACCGGCACCACCGGCAGCCGGGTCGTGCGCGGTCTCGAAGCCGCCGGGGTACGTGCTCGGGCGGCGACGCGGAATCCCGTTAAACCAGGCCAAATCCGGTTCGACTGGGAGGATCCCGAGACGTACGGCCCGGCGCTGGACGGGGTCTCGGCGGTCTATCTGATCGCGCCGGTCGCGGCCGATCCGCAGCCGCTCGTCGAGGAGTTCCTCAAGCACGCGCCGGACGCGCGGGTGGTCCTGCTCAGTTCGTCCGCTGTGGACGAACACACCCCGGTGCTGGGCGGGCTGCCCGGCCTGGTCCGCCGTCAGCCGGGCTGGGCGGTGCTCCGGCCGTCGTGGTTCATGCAGAACTTCACTGCCGGGAACCTGGTCGGCGACAGTGCCCGCGCGGGCCGGATCGTGACCGCGACCGGCGACGCCCGGGTGGCGTTCGTGGACGCGGGCGACATCGCCGCGGTCGCCGTTCGCGCGCTGCTCGATCCCGAACCGCACAACACCGGCCACCTCATCACCGGTCCGCGTGCGCTCAGCTACGACGAGGCCGCCGGGATCGTCGGGAAACGGCTCGGCCATCCGGTCGTGCACGCACCGGTTTCCACCCACGAGTACCAGCGATTCCTGGTCCGCGACGGCCTTCCCGAGTCGTACGCCGAAATGCTCGCCTTGCTGGACGAGGCGATCCGCGGCGGCGCCGAGGACCGCGTGACCGACACCGTCGAACGAGTCACCGGACGACCCGCCCGTGACTTCCGCACCTTCGCGAAAGAGGAGATCCGATGAAGCCCCTGCTGTTCGAAGACGACCCGCAATTCTGGTTCGAAACCCTGATCGCCCTCGGCGAGATCGCCTACGGAGGCGCGGATTTCGGCGAGGTCGTCGCGACCGCGTCGAACATCAAGTCCGGTGACTACGACAGCTGGCACGACGCGTGGCTCGCCACCGCCGAACGGCTCTACGCCGAAGCCGCCACCATGCACCCGGTCAGCGCGCGCGACGCGTACCTGCGTGCCTCGACGTACTACCGCCGCGCCGAGTTTTTCTTGCACGGCAACCCGGAAGACCCGCGGATCAACTACGCCTACGAGCGCAACGTCGAGTGTTTCCAGCTCGCTGTGGAGTCGATCGACCACGTCGAACGGATCGAAATCCCCTACGACGGCCACGTCCTGCGCGGCTACTTCTACCGTGCTCCCGGCGACGGCCCGAAGCCGCTCCTGGTGGTGCACAACGGTTTCGACGGCAGCGCCGAGGACCTGCACTTCATGGGCGCGACGGCGGGCCAGGAACGCGGCTACCACGTGCTGACCTTCGACGGCCCCGGCCAGCCCAGTGCCGTGCACCGCGACGGGCTGCTGTTCCGGCCGGACTGGGAGCACGTCGTCAGCCAGGTGCTCGACTACGCCCTTGCTCTCCCGAACGTGATCCCGGAGAAGGTCGCGCTGATCGGCTGGAGCCTCGGCGGGATGCTCGCACCGCGCGCAGCCGCCTTCGAGCCGAGGCTGTCGGCCGTCGTCGCGGTGGACGGCCTCTTCGACGCTGGTGCGGTTTTCGTGGAGCAGCTCCCGTGGGACCGCGACGAGCTCGTCCGCCGGGCGAACGCGCCGGAGGATCCTGAATTGGACGCCTTTCTAGCCGCCGCGCGGGAACAGAGCCCGACCGTTCGCTGGGCCCTGAGCCACGGCCGCTACGTGATGGGCGGCGCGACCGATCGCGAGTTCCTGGCGAAGTACCTCGAATACCACCTGTACGACGGCGTCGCCGAGCGCATCACGTGTCCGGCGCTGATCTGCGACGCTCCGGAGGACTTGTTCTTCACCGGTCAGCCGCAGCAGCTGTACGACCGGATCAGCGGCCCAAAGAAGATGCTGAACTTCACCGCTGAGGAGGGCGCGGACGCGCACTGCCACGTGGGCGCGATGCGGCTCGCGAGCGGCCGCATCTACGACTGGCTGGACGACGTTCTCTGAACCGAGCTGAACCGGGGTCAGGACTCGAGGGCCAGCGCCGCGCCGAACCCGACCAGCGCGGTGCCGGTCACCCCGTCCAGCGCGCGGCGGACCTTGCGGCGGCTGAGCCACGCGCGGACGCGGTGCACGAAGAACAGGAGGACCAGCAACCAGATCGTGCCCAGCACGGCGACCGTGTACGCGAGCACCAGCGCGTCCCAGGTCGTCGTGCGCACCGGGTCGAGGAACTGCGGCAGCACCGACAGGTACAGCACCAGCACCTTGGGGTTCGTGATGTTCGACAGGAATCCCTCGCGCCACCGCCGGAAACCGCTGGTGCGCTTGCGCTGGGTGTCGGCGACCGCGTCGTAGTTGCCGCGCCAGGCGCCGCGCAGCGCCTGGACGCCGAGGAAGAGGAGGTAAGCCGCGCCGAGCCACTTGAGCGTGAGGAACACCGGCTGCGAGCGGGCGATGACCACGCCGAGCCCGAGGGCCGCGGCAGTGCCCTGCACCGCGTTGCCGGCGAAGATGCCGGCGGTGGCCAGCAAGCCGCCGCGCGCCCCGCCGGACAGTGCGTTCTTCAGCATCACCATCGTGTCCGGCCCCGGCGCGAGCACGATGAGGACCACGATCACCAGATAACTGCCGTACCCGCTCCACGTCACGTCTGACCACGGTAGATCCCGGATCGGCCGACGTCTCGCGGATTTCCGTCACAGTGGTTCACCCCGGCCGGGCAACCCGGGCGAACCGGACGGCGTGCACTCTTCGGGAGCGAGGAGGGCGCGGTGTATCCACTGGCTGAAGGGGAACAACTGCTCTGGTCCGGGCGGCCGCAGCGCTACGTGCGTCGGTACGCGGACTACCACAATTACGTCGGAGTGGCGGTGGGCTTCGGAACGATCGTCGCGACCGGCATCGTCGGCATCGTGATGTTCGACGTCGATCCCGTCACGTTCAGCTTGTGGCCGAGCTTCTTCGTCCTGGCGATCGCGCTGATCGCCGAACAGAACCGGCAGCGGAGGGTGCTGTTCGGGGTGCTGACCTACCTGGTGACGGACCGCCGGATCGTCTTCGTCGCCGACCGTCCGGGCGGCATCGAGTTCCGCTGGGTGTGGCTTCCCGACCTGGCCGCCCCGCGGGTACGCGACCACGGTGACGGCACCGGCACGGTCGGCTTCGGGGCACCTGTGCGGGTGCGGCTGCGCGCCCAGAAGTTCCAGGCGCGGTCGTTGCTCACGACGATGGTGCCCGAACTGGTCGCGATCGAGGATCCGGAGCACGTCGCCGAGTTGATCGCCCGGAACGCTCCGCGCACCCCGGCCGCTGGGTAGGACGTGCCGGGTCTCCGCGACGCCGGTTAACTCCGGCCGATCGGGCAACCCGGGCGAACGGGACGGCGTGCACTCTTCGGGAGCGAGGAGGGCGCTATGTATCCGCTGGTCGAAGGGGAACAACTGCTCTGGTCCGGGCGGCCGCAGCGCTACCTGCGGCGCTACCGCGACTATCACTACTACCTCACGGTGGGGATCCTGATCTTCTTCGCCGCGGGGCTGACCACGATTCTGAGCCTGAATTACTGGGTCATGATCGGCTGGGTCGTCGTGTTAGTCCTGGCCGTCGCAACCGGGCACGAGCGCAACCGCGAGCGTCGCGCCTTCATCGCCGTGACGACCTACCTGGTCACCGACCGCAGGCTGATCTTCGTGTCGGAATCGCCGCCCGGCATCGAGTTCCGCTGGATCCGGCTCGCCGACCTCCGGCCGCCGCGAGTACGCGACCACGGCGACGGCACCGGGACGATCGACTTTCATCCCACCGCCTCCGAGTGGCTGCGCGACCAGGGTTTCCGCTCCCGGCCCGCCTGGTATCCGATCCTGCCGGAGCTGATGGCCGTCCCGGACGCCGCCCAGGTCGCCGGGCTGATCGCCCGGAACGCTCCGCGCGCCCCGGCCGTTGGGTAATCATGCTGCTGACCTTGCTGGGTCTCTCGCTGCCGGTCGCCACCATCGTGCTGTTGATCGTCGGCGGCTGGGAACTGCGGCGGAAGAAGAAGCCGTCCCGGCTCAAGGCGCGGCTGTCCTCGACGTACCTCGACGAGGTCACCGCGTTCCTCTACGGCACCAAGCGCAACGAGCTCGAACACCGCGATTCGGTCGAGATGACCCTCGAGGAGGAAGCGCAGGGAGCGCCGCCGCTGGGTACCGTCGACCTTGACCGCGGGGTAGTGGTCGTCCGGCCCGGCGCGTCACCCGGGCGTGGCCGATTCCACTCCGCCGATTAAGTTACCGGCGGGTACACTCGGGCGGTCGTCTCGGCGAAGAGAGGTGCACCGTGCCGTACCCCACCGACCACGAGCGCGACCGGCCCTGGGTGATGCGCACCTATGCGGGTCATTCGTCCGCCGCCGCGTCGAACGAGCTGTACCGGCGGAACCTCGCCAAGGGGCAGACCGGACTGTCGGTCGCTTTCGATCTTCCGACGCAGACCGGCTACGACCCGGACCACGTGCTCGCACGCGGCGAGGTCGGCAAGGTCGGCGTCCCGGTGTCGCACATCGGCGACATGCGGCAGCTGTTCGACGGCATCCCGCTGGCCGAGGCGAACACCTCGATGACCATCAACGCGCCCGCGATGTGGCTGCTCGCGCTGTACGTTTCGGTGGCCCGCGAACAGGCCGAAGCAGAGGGCCGCGACGTCGACGAGGTGCTGGCCAAGCTCACCGGCACCACGCAGAACGACATCATCAAGGAGTACCTGTCCCGCGGCACCTACATTTTCCCGCCCGGGCCGAGTCTCCGGCTGATCACCGACATGATCGCGTGGACCGTGCACCACGTGCCGAAGTGGAACCCGATCAACATCTGCAGCTACCACCTGCAGGAAGCGGGCGCGACGCCGACGCAGGAGGTCGCCTACGCGCTGTGCACCGCGATCGCCGTGCTGGACGCGGTGCGCGACTCCGGCCAGGTCGACCAGGCCGACATGGAAAAGGTCGTCGCGCGGATCTCGTTCTTCGTCAACGCGGGCGTCCGGTTCGTCGAAGAGATGTGCAAGATGCGCGCGTTCACGCAGTTGTGGGACGAGCTGACGCGCGAGCGCTACGGCGTCGAGAACCCGAAAGCACGGCGGTTGCGGTACGGCGTGCAGGTGAACTCGCTCGGGCTGACTGAGGCGCAGCCGGAGAACAACGTCCAGCGGATCGTGCTGGAGATGCTGGCGGTGTCGTTGTCGCGGGGTTCGCGGGCCCGGGCGATTCAGCTGCCTGCTTGGAATGAGGCGCTGGGGTTGCCGCGGCCGTGGGATCAGCAGTGGGCGTTGCGGATGCAGCAGGTGCTCGCGTTCGAGACGGATCTGCTGGAGTACGAGGACATTTTCGACGGGTCGCGGGTTGTTGAGTCCAAAGTGGACGAGATCGTGGCTGGGGCCCGGGAGGAGATCGCCCGGGTGCAGGATCTCGGCGGTGCGGTGGCTGCGGTCGAGAGTGGGTATATGAAGTCGCAGCTCGTTTCGTCTCTTGCCGAATATCGGCGAGGGATGGAAAGCGGGGAGCGGGTTCTTGTCGGGGTGAATAAGTTCGAGACGACTGAGCCGTCGCCGTTGCAGGCGGAGGGGGCTCAGGCGATCGAGACTATTGATCCCGCGGTGGAGAAGGCTGCGGTTGCTGCGGTGGAGAAGTGGCGGGAGGAGCGGGATAACGCTGCTGTTGCTGCTTCTCTTGCTGCGTTGAAGTCCAAAGCTGCTACCTCGGACAATTTGTTTGAAGCCACTGTGGATTGTGCTCGGGCTGGGGTGACTACTGGGGAGTGGGCTGGGGCTCTGCGGGAGGTGTTCGGGGAGTATCGGGCGCCTACTGGGGTTTCTGCTGCTTCAGCTGTTGGGCAGGGGGATCCGGAGTTGGAGCGGGTCCGTGAACTGGTTCGTCGTACAGAATCCGAGATGGGCGAGCGGCTGCGGATTCTTGTGGGGAAGCCTGGGTTGGATGGGCATTCCAATGGGGCTGAGCAGGTTGCTGTTCGGGCTCGGGATGTGGGGTTTGAGGTTATCTACCAGGGGATTCGGTTGACTCCGGATCAGATTGTCGCGGCTGCTGTGCAGGAAGGTGTGCACGTGGTCGGGCTTTCGGTCCTGTCCGGCTCTCACCTCGAGGTCGTGCCGTTGGTGGTTGACGGGCTGCGGGCGGCTGGGGCTGGGGATATTCCGGTGATCGTGGGTGGGATTATTCCGCCTGATGACGCTGCTTTGTTGACTGAGCGGGGGATTGCTCGGGTGTTTACGCCTAAGGATTATGAGCTGACTGACATTATGGCTGGGATTGTGGAGTTGGTTCGGGAGCGGCACGGGTTGGGTTCTTAAGCGGCTCGTCGCCTGGCGGCGACATTGCGGCCACGGTTGCGTGGGGCACCCCGAAGCTGATTATGACGACGGACGGCGGGTGCTTGTCAAGGCGGGAAAGATGCCTTGACAAGCACCCGCCCTCCGCCGGTTTGGCATGGGTTGCGGGTGCGGG